>JACPRG010000063.1 GCA_016190025.1 Candidatus Tectimicrobiota bacterium | reverse complement strand
TCGAGCGGGATGACGAGACGGGCCGCCGAGACTTCCCGCCACTGCCCGAAATCCAGGGCGTCCCCCCGCCGGACCATCCACCGCAAAAAGAGGTTCAGGCGCTTGCAGGCGCTTCCGTCCTCGGGGGAAGGGAGAAAGTACCTCACGCCCTGGCCGGGGCCGGGAAGCCCCTTCGGATAGAAGCCTCCCCGATCCAGGGACAAAAGTCCGCGCACGAACCGGGAGAGGGCCGGGCCCACGTCCGCCTCCTCCGGCCGATAGCCGCGCAGGAAGAACCCCTCCAAAGAGCCCGCCTCCTCCATCGCCTGGCGCGTCCAGTACAAAAGACAGGCCAGGTCTTCGCCCGCGTTGAACCGGTGGCGGAAAGAGCGGAGCTTTTCGCCGTCCCGGACCGGGTCGAACGCCCGGACGAACCCGGAGGGGGACTTCCCGTCCGCCTCCATCAGGGCCAGGGCGCGGTCCACGCTCTCCAGGATCTGCTCCACCTGTCCGTAGGCCAGGGCGGAGGCCACGAACCCCACGACCTCCCGGTCCTCGGGGCGGCGGTAGCGGTGGACGATCTCCAACGGGTCCGGCGAGAGGTAGCGGATGTCGAAGGTCCGGTAGAGGCCGTCCAGGTATTTCTTCAGAGAGGACCTCATCGGACCTCCCGCGTGTCCAGAAAGAGGGTGACGGGACCCTGGTTGGTCAGGCGGACGTCCATCCTGGCGCCGAAGACGCCCGTTTCCACCGGGATTCCCTTCGAACGCAGGGCCTCGTTGAACGCTTCGTAGAGCGCCTCCGCCAGGGCCGGATTCGCCGCCGAGGTGAAAGAAGGGCGCCTCCCCTTGCGGCAGTCGGCATAGAGCGTGAACTGGGAGACCACCAGGGCCGCCCCCCCCATCTCCAGCAGGGACCGGTTGAACCTGCCCGCGTCGTCCTCGAAGATCCTCAGGTGGACGACCTTTTCGGCGAGGACCCGGGCGTCCGCCTCCGCGTCGCCCTCGCCCACGCCCAGCAGGATCAAAAGACCCGGCCCGATGGCGCCCTGGACCTCGCCCCCGACCGCGACGGAGGCCTCACCCACCCGCTGCAGGACCGCGCGCATGCCGCTCAGTTGAGGGAGGCGAGCTCGCCCCGCAAAAGGGCCGTGAGCAACCTCACCCTCTCCGCCGCGGAAGGGGCCTCAAGAAGCAGTTGTTTCTTCTCGGCCTTGATGCTCAGGATGGAGCCCAGGTAGTTGGTGATGTCCAGGGCGCTTTCGAGGAGGTTGAGCTGGGCGAGGACGCTGTCGCGCACGGCCTCGTCTTGTTTGTAGAGGGTCTGCTTGAAGATCCTGATCATCTCCCCGGTGGCGGCGTGAAGCCCGGGCGGCTCGCCCCAGCCCTCTTCCTCCAAGATATCCACCTCAGCGATCAGGTAGGGCGCGCGCTGGACGTACCCCCTCACCCGGTAGCGGCCGAGGCCCCGCAGGATGATGTCCATGTTCCCGCCGGGGTGCTTGACGGCGCTCGTGATCCGCCCGAATCCCCCGACGTCGTAATATTCGATCCTCTCCTTCTCCCATCCCGGCTTCAGGAGCATCATGCCCAGGTAGCGGTCCCCCGCGAGACAGTCGGAGACCATTTTGCGGTAGCGCGCCTCGAAGATGTGAAGGGGCAGCGTCGCGTTGGGGAACAGGACGACGTTGGGCAGGGGAAAGACCGGCAGGCGCCGCGCCGCCCGCTCCTCCAAGGGGCCTTCTCCCTGCGGGTTCTCCAAGCTCACGGCGGAATTGCTTTTCCAGGAAACCGGGTCAGAGTTCCATCGCCTCAAGAACAGTATACGCGCAAACCTGGCCGTCGTCGAAGGGGGGGCGTCTTGGGGGTGATGTACCGTTTTCTGTGGAGAAGCGGGGTTGGGGCAAAAAAGAGGGCGTACTCTGGAAAGGAGAAGATAACCCCTTGACCGGAGCCTTTTGGATTTTCTAAAATCTGCTCTAAAGTCGATAGCAGAATCGTGCTGGCGGAAAACCGTCGAGCGGGGACAGCTTTTCAGGGGGGGTGCATGCGACTTCCCGTCGAGGTTCTGGAAAATGCAGGGACTTCCTCGCCTGCTCTCCCCCCTTCCTTTTTCCTGGATTCGCCCCGGGTCGGGGCGGACGGCTGGAAAGACTCTCCCAAGACTTTCAGCCGGGGGTGAATTGAGAAGAAGAGGGAACCATGCGCGAAAGTGCTCTCTGGCCCGCCCTGGCGCAGTACTGGCATCCGGTGGCCTTCGCTGGCGATGTGGGGGAAAAGCCCCTGGCCGTCCGGCTCCTGGACGAGCGGGTGGCCGTCTGCCGGATCGGGGGAAAGGTCAGGGCGTTTCATGACCTTTGCATTCACCGCGGGACGCCGATCTCGCTGGGGTGGGTCGAGGGGGAGACGCTCGTTTGCGCCTACCACGGCTGGTCGTACGATGCCGACGGCCGGTGCGTCCGGATCCCCTCGCTTCCGCCGGGGCACCCCATCCCCAAGAAGGCGTGTCTCACTTCTTACCAGGCCGAGGAGCGGTACGGTTTCGTCTGGGTCTGCCTGGCTGAGCAGGCCCGGGCGCCCATTCCCGATTTTCCGGAGCACGACGACCCCGGCTTCCGCATCTTCTTCCAACAGAGGAAGTTCTGGAGGTGCAGCGCCGCTCGCGCCATCGAGAACTTCGTCGATCTGGCGCATTTCGCCTGGGTGCACGAAGGCATCCTGGGCGACCGCGCCCATCCCCGGACTCCGGACATCGAGGTCAAAAGGAAAGGGGAAGACCTTTGGTTCGGGTACCAAAACATCCCGGACGGGCTTCACCCGGTTTCCCACACCCGCAACTATCGTCTCACCCGGCCGTTCACCATCTACCAGTGGAAGGTGGAAGAGAACGGGAAAAAAGAGGTGTATTTTCACACCATCACGCCCCACTCGGCGAAGGAGTGCACCCGGTTCCTGCTCGTGGCCCGCAACTACGACCTCGACGCCCCGGAAGTCGCGCACGGTCCGGTGAGGATCAGGGACGGCGAGTTCACGGTGGGGGATAACGGCGCGGGAGCCGCGGTCCCGGAGTACGTCAGGGTCATGGACACCATCGCCGTGCAGGATCAGGTGGTCGTCGAAAACCAGCGGCCCGAAGAGCTGCCGTTGGACCTGTCCGAGGAGCTCCATCTCAAAGGACCGGACGCGGTCGCTCTCGCGTATCGCAGGCTCCTGGGAGAGCTCGGCGTGGACACCTGAGGGTGATGTGCAGTTCACCTCGGCCGGGGGGCGGTTCTGGGTCTGAATACGGATGTTGATACGCTCCATTGAATAACGAAGGGAGGAACTGAAATGAGAGGGCGAGGCGGGTTTCGGCCGGTGATGGTTTCTGCGGTTCTGACGGCGTTCTGGCTCTTGACGGCGGGGATTGGGAGCGCGGCGGACAAGGTCACCCTGGCCTTCGACTGGCTGACCTACGGGAAAATGGCGCCGTTCTACGTGGGGGACGCGAAGGGCTACTACAAGGCCGAGAACCTGGAGGTCAAGCTGGTCCGGGGTTTCGGCTCCGTGGACACGGCCAAGCGGGTGGGGGCGAAGCAGATCGAGTTCGGCCTGAGCACCGTCACCGACACCATCGAGGGCCGGAGCCGGGGGGCCAAGATCAAGACGGTGTGGATCTATCTCCACGACACGCCCGGCGTCGTGTTCTACATCAAGGGCAAAGGGATCAACAAACCCAAGGACCTGGAGGGCAAGACCATGGGCGGTCCGCTGCCGACGGACTCCTGGGTGTTGTTCCCGCTGTTCGCCAAAGCCCAGGGGATCGACCTGGCCAAGGTCAAGCACGTCAACATGCGGCCCGCGGACACCTACGCCGCCCTGGCCACCAACTTGGTGGATTCCGTCCACAGCTGGATTATCGTCATGCCGGGCATATTGAAGATCCTCCGCCAGAAGGGGATGAACCGGAAAGACCTCGGGATCTTCAAGTACGTCAGCGGCGGCGTGAGCCTGTATTCCCAGGATCTCATCGCCCATGAGGACGCGATCAAGAACAATCCCGACCTGGTGAGGCGGATGGTGCGGGCGGTCACCCGGGCCAAGGTCCGGTCCATCGAGGAGCCCGAGGGGGCCTTGGAGGACTTCTGGAAGGCCAACCCGGCCCTGAAGGCCACCTCCGAGGAGGCCAACCGGGAGGAGATGAAGATCAGCATAGAGCTGTTCCGGGACGAGTTCGTCGACAAACACGGGCAGGGCTTCCCGGTCCGGGAGAAGATGGCCTTCACGCAGAAGGCTTTCGTCGAGGCCAGGAACCTCCCGCTGGAGCCCCTGGACAACATCTACACCGAGCAGTTCGCAAAGGGGATGCCCCGGGAGTACATGTTCCCGAAACAGTGGGGCAAATTGAAACCGCTCAAGGAGTAGCGTGAAGGGCTGAGAAAAGAGGAAGGTCGAAAGGGCCTTCCTTTCGTCAGAGCCCCGGCTCCCGAGAGGCCCGTCCCTCGGGAGCCGGGGCGACATCCCCTGGAGGGAGTTCCCCGGTGCCTCAGCGGAAAGTCCTGTTGCCCATTATCCTGTCGGTGGTGGTGATTTTTCTGTGGGAATGGGTGGTGCGGCTCCTCCAGGTGCCCGAATTCATCTTCCCCATGCCGAGCCGCGTGGTGAAGTTTTTTGTCCAGTTCGGATACACCCTGGGAGAGGACACGGCGGCCACAGTCGTGGAGACGCTTTTCGGATTTTTGGTGGCGGTGGTCGTGGGGGTTCTCTGCGCGGTGGCCCTGGTCTATTCCCAGTTTCTCTATGACCTCCTCTACCCCCCGCTCGTGGTCCTTCAGGTGACGCCCAAGATCGCCGTCGCCCCCCTGCTCCTGCTTTGGTTCGGGTACGGGTTCCTGCCCAAGGTCGTGATCGGCTTTTTTATCTCCTTTTTCCCGATCGTGGTGACGACGCTCCACGGACTGACCTCGGTGGAGCCCGAGATGCTCGACCTGCTCCACTCCCTGCGGGCCAGCAAGCTGAAGATCCTCTGGAAAGCCCGCCTGCCCCACTCTTTGCCCTACATGTTCAGCGGGTTCCAGATCGCCGTCACCCTCTCTCTCATCGGGGCCATCGTGGCGGAGTTCGTCGGCGCGGAGAAGGGGCTGGGGTTCAAGATCGTCTACGCCCAGTATTCGGCCAACACGCCGATGCTCTTCGCAGCCCTCGTGCTCCTCGCCCTCGCGGGGTTGGTCCTGTTCTATGCGATGCTCTTCCTCGAACGGCTCGTCACGCCGTGGCGCGCCCTCAAGCAAGAGAAGGAATTCGAGGCGAAGGGATTTCTCTGAGAGTCCCGGAGTCCGGGGGGACGCCTCTTACGTGGAGGCAGATCGAGCCGTGACCCAGCGCACCGTCATCGAGCTTAAAGACGTAAAGAAGGTCTATCAGTCCAGGGTCGCGCGCCGCGAGCCGGTCCTGGCCCTGCAAAACGTCTCCTTCGAGGTCAAGGAGGGGGAGTTCCTCGCCCTCGTGGGCCCGAGCGGGTGCGGGAAGAGCACGCTCCTCAAGCTCGTCTCCGGCCTCATGCCTCCCACCGAGGGGACGGTCAAGGTCAACGGCGTCGAGGTCCGGGGACCCCAGCCGGACATCGGGATTGTCTTCCAGTTCCCGGTCCTGATGGAATGGCGGCGGGTCCTGGACAACATCCTTCTTCCCATCGAGGTCCTGGAGCGAAACGACCTGGATTACCGGAAGCGGGCGCTGGACCTGGTGAAGCTGGTGGGATTGACGGGGTTCGAGGACAAGTATCCCTTCGAGCTCTCCGGGGGGATGCAGCAGCGCGTCTCCATCTGCCGGGCGCTCATCCACGACCCCCCCGGCCTCATCATGGACGAGCCTTTCAGCGCCCTGGACGAGATGACCCGCGACGCGATGAACGTGGAGCTTCAGCGCATCTGGCTGGAGCGCCGCAAGACGGTCCTCTACATCACCCACAGCATCAACGAGGCGGTTTTCCTGTCGGACCGGGTCGCCGTCATGTCGGCCCGCCCCGGCCGCATTCTGAAAATCATCGACATCCCTCTCCCCCGGCCGCGGAGCCTGCGGGTGCGCGCCCAGCCGGAGTTCGTCCAACAGGTCGAGGCCATCCGCGACCTGCTGGGACTGCTGGAATAATTTCCAAAGTTGGCGATGAGAGAGCGGGTTTTGCCATGTCTGCGAAGAAATCTCTCAAGGAGAAATGGGAACTCGAGTATTTTGCTGTGTTTTTGGGAGGGCCTTGCCTTTGCTTTATGGGAGCAATCGGGGTAGGAATATGGTCTTTTGTCTTTTGTCTTTTGGCTGAGTTACGGCCGATGGCCTGGGATCAGCGCCCTTAATGTAATCCAGAGGGTCGCCGATTGGTCGGATGCCATAGACATTGCTAATTGGACTCGCACCCCGGTCTCTTGGATCGGTTTACACTCAATTTTAGAGGGCTGGTCTCTTGCTTGGACGATAGCCGTTTTGGGATTCTTTCTTCTTTTTGCTGGGGCACTTCTCGGGAAGTTATTCTTGGATAGTCCAAAACCGCGTTAAGGTAGCCGAGAGCCGTCCTAGAACTGCAGGAAGCCGGGCAAGACGCTGGGTGCCACTGGCGGCTTGCCCGCCAGTGCGTCCTCTTCCGTGACTTCCCTTGTGGAGGCACGGGCAGACAAGCTGCCCGTGGCACCCTCCCTAGGACGCGGTTTCCGCTTCGCTCAAATCGCGGCTACGCCCGCTGGGGCGCTCCGTCGTCCCATGAAAGGCACAAAATTGTTACGCGAACTTGCGCAACCAGGCACTACCGGGTCAGGAGGATGACGGTGACGGCGCCCAGGTCGCCGTGCATGCCGCCCCCCGTGCAGTGAGCCAGCCCGACGCGGGCGTTCTCCACCTGCCGGCCCTGCGCCTCGCCCCGAAGCTGGCAGACGATCTCCGCCACCTGGGCGACGCCGGTGGCGCCCACGGGATGCCCCCGGGCCTTGAGCCCTCCGCTGGGATTCACGGGCAGGCGGCCGCCCAGGGCCGAATGGCCCTCTTCCACGAAGCGGCCCCCTTCTCCCTTGGCGCAAAAGCCCAGGTCCTCGTAATGCAGGATCTCGTCGATGGTGAAGCAGTCGTGGACCTCGGCCACGTCCACGTCCTCGGGGCCGATCCCGGCCGTCTCCCAGGTGAGCTCCGCCGCCCGGACCGTGGGGTCGAAGGTGGTGATCTCCCGGTCGTCGGAAAACGTCCCGGAGGTCTGGACCGCCGCCGCGACCCGGACCGCCCGGCGCCCTCTGCGCCGGGCGAAGCCGGCCGACACCAGGACGGCCGCCGCCGCCCCGTCGGAGGCCGGGCAGCAGTCGTAGAGCCTGAGGGGGGCGGCCACCAGGGGGGAGCTCACCACGTCCTGCACCGTGATGGCCTTGCGGAAATGGGCCTTGGGGTTGGCGAGGCCGTGCCGGTGATTTTTGACCGCGACGAGGGCCAGCTGCTCCCGGGTCGTTCCGTACAGCTCCATGTGGCGCCTTGCGACGGAAGCGTTGAACCCCGGAAAGGTGAAGCCGTACTTCGTCTCCAGGTCCACGTCGGCCGCCGCCGCCAGGGCCCGCGTCACCTCCGCGGTCGTCCGCTCGGTCATCTTCTCCACGCCGAAGGCCAGGGCCACGTCGTAAAACCCGCCGGCGACGGCCATCCAGGCCTCCCGGAAGGCGCACGAGCTGCTGGCGCAGGCGTTCTCCACCCGGGTGATGGGGATCCCGGTGATCCCCACCTGGGACAGGGCCAGCTGGCCGATCAGTCCGGCCTGGCGGCTCGCCAGGCCGCCGTAGCCGTTGCCGCAGTAGGCGACCTGGACTTCCTCCGGGCCGACGCCCGCGTCCTGGAGCGCCTCCCACAGGGCGGCCTCTCCCAGCTCGCGGACGCCCTGGCCCTTGAGGACGCCGAACTTGGACACCCCCACGCCCAAGACCCTGACCTCGCGCATCACGCGTCTCCCTGGATAGGTTGGAAGGCGAATCCGTCCTGGAGATCTCCACCCTCGTCGGGCAGGGGGTGGAGGACCATCTCCACCGGCATCCCGATCCGGAGCTGAGTCTCCGGGTCCCCGGCCAGAAGAGGGGCGAACAGGCGCAGCCCCTCCGGCAGGTCAACCCAGCCGACGGCGTAGGGGGCGCGGAACCCCTCGAGGCCGACGTGGATGACCGTGAAGGTGTACAGGGCGCCGCGGCGGGAGAGGGGGACGGGCTCCATCTCCGTCTCTTCCCGGCAGGCGAGGCAGACGCGCTTGGCGGGATAATGGACCCGGCCGCAGGCCCGGCACCTGGAGCCCCGGGGGACCCAGTCGGGGGCCTCCGCCTCTCCCCGCCTCCGATTCAGATCCGGCCTTGCGGTCACGGTCTTCCCCCTCTTCTCCACCGGCTCAATCCCCGTACTCCTCCCGAAGGAGCCACTTCTCCATGTGATATCTCGGCATGATGACGCAGGCGTGCAAGTAGGGCGCCTTGGAGGTGACGCGGAAGGTGGCCCGCGTGCCGTTGAGGATGAGGTAGGCGTCCCCTTTCCGGGCGGTCCGGGTCACGACTTTTCCGTGGTTGGGCGGGAGGGTGAAGGAGATCTCGGCCTCGCCGTCCAGGACGATGTGGACCTCGTCGTGCCAGAAGGCCCAGCGGACCTCCCGGCCCGCGGGGAAGTCCTCGATGGCGATGGAGCCCGCCCGGTCGTTCACCAGGAACTTGACCCGGAACCTCTCCTTCTCTCCCACGACGGGCCCGCCGAACTCCGTCTCTCCGACTTCATCCAGAACCGCCGGGTTCAGTTGACAAAAGATCATGCCTCTCTCCTTCCCGCGGGTTTGTCAGGGGCGCCTCATCGGGGCCTGAGGTCGGTCCAGCGCTGGCTTTTGTGGAGGCCCTCCCGGAAAGAGCCGCACAGGGAAGGCCCGTCCCAAAGAGAGACCTCGAACCGGAGCACCAGGGCGGCGCGGAGTTCCTCCGCCAGCCGGGCGCACAGCCGGGCTCCCTCTCCGGGAGAGAGACCGGAATCCAGCTCGACGCGCACGCGGATCTCCTCCCGGTCGCCGATTCCCAGGGCCACCTCGCCCCGATACTCCCGGACCTCCCGAAACCGGAAGACCACGCCGTCCACCGCCTGCGGCCAGAGGTTGACGCCCTTCACCCGGAGCATGTTGTCGACGCGGGAGACGGTGCCGGCCTCGATCCCCGGAAACGTCCGGCCGCACCCGCACGCCTCCGCCGGGAGGTACCGCACCCGGTCTCCCGTGGCGAAGCGGATGAGGGGGGAGGCCTCGGTGTCCAGGGGGGTGACGACCAACTCGCCCCACTCGCCCGGCCCGACCGGCTCCCTCGTCTCCAGGTCCAGGATCTCGAACAGGACCCGGTGGGGGAGGGTATGAAGGACTCCCCTTTGCCCTTCCCACCAGACGCCCCGCTCGCACGACCAGGCCATCGCTCGCTGCGTGGAGCCGTACTGCTCGAAGACCTTGGCGCCCCAGGCCGCTTCCTGCTCCCGGATCCAGGCCTCCGGATAGGGCTCGCCGGCGACCAGGAGCCTTCGGACCTTGAGGTCGGACCGAGGGTCGAGCCCCATCTCTCTCGCTGCGCTCAGCAAACGCCGGATGTAGGAGGGGGACGCGATCAGGAACTCCCCGGCGAACCGCCGCAGGTATTCCACCTTCCTCTGAGCGTCGAAGGTCCCGACCTGGAAGACGTTGGCGTCCAGCTTGCGGAGGCCGTGGTAGTACCACAGGCCGGCCGCCGAGGTGTGCATCGGAAGGGTGTTGAAGACGGCGACGCCCGGCCGCACGCCCGCCCAGAAAAAGCCGCAGGCCTCCATGTCGCAGGCCGCCTCCATGTCGCCGCGGCTGAGGCCGTAGACCTCCCGCGTGTTCCCGCTCGTCCCGCTGGTCTCGACCACCTGGACCACTTCCCGCTCCGGGACTTGCAGCCTCTCGCCGTAGGGGAGATGGGCCTCGATGTCGGCCAAGACCTCCGCCTTGGAGGTGGTGGGGAGCCGCCGGACGTCCTCCAGCGTGCGCACGCGGGCGGGGTCCACCCCGGCGTCCTTGAATTTCCGCCGGTAAAAGACATTTCGGCTGAGCGCCCTCTCCAGGAGCCGCCTGAATTTGCGAAGCTGGAGGGCCGTCAGCTCGCAAGGGGGCAGGGTCTCGACCTCGGGCGCGTAAAAATGAACCTCAGGGGCTCTCACCGGGTCCTCCGCCAGAGGCTCGCGGAGGCGGGCCTCATTCTTGAAAAGGCGGCGCGGCCGGGCGCTCACGAGGCCGGCGCGGAGGCCGCCACCCGCGGGATGACCTCCTCGCACAAGAGGCGCAGACGCTCCATCCTTCCCCCCGACAGGAGCGTCACGGTGATGCGGTCCACGCCGAGCCGCAAGAACTCCCGAAGCCGGGAGGCGCCCTCCTCCGGGGTCCCCGCGATGGCCAGCGTTGCCGCGAACTCGTCGCTCACCGCCTGCTTGTGCGCCGCCTTGACCGCCAGGTGCTCCCCGAAGTCGTAGTCGGCCGCCGCGCGGGCCATCTCTTCCTTGAAGGGCCGAAGGGCCGGGGGGAGCGACTCCCAGGTGTCGAGCCACCTGGCCTTCGTCGACGCCCAGGACCTCACGTCCTCCAGCGCGCCCGAACCGCTCTCCGTCACCGAGAGGGTCAGCCAGAGGTCCAGGAACACGTCCCCGGGCCCGCGCCCCGCCTCGAGGGCGCCCTCGCGGACGTGCTCGATCTGCCGCTCCACGACCTCCGGCACGGCCACCCCCAGGATGATCACCCCGTCGGCCGCCCGGCCGGCCAGGCGGAGCATCTTCGGCTGGCTGGCCGCGAAGAACAAGGGGACCGGCCGCGCGGTCTTCAGACGGAAGAGATGCCCCCCTTGGGAGACGTCCTCCCCGCGGAGGAGGGTCCGGAGAGTCGCCAGGGTCTCCTCGCAGGTCTTGACGGAGGCGGGCCTCAGGCCGAGGGGGAAGACGGCGCTGTCCCCGGCCCCCAGCCCCAGGAGGAAGCGTCCCCCGCTCACTTCCTGGAGGGCGCAGGCGGCGCCCGCCGTGACCGTCAGGTGCCGGGTCAGGGGGTTGGTGACCCCCGTTCCCAGGCGAAGCCGCCCGGTCCCGACCGCGGCCAGGGCGAGGACGACGTGGACGTCCTTCATGATGAGCTGGGAGTCGAGCAGCCAGGCGCAGTCGATCCCCCGCCGGTCCGCCTCTTGCAAGACCTCGACCGCATGGGAGATGGGCTCTCGGTGGCTCACTCCCAGGGACAGGCCGAACGTGGGCACCTCTTCCCCTCAACGAAAGAAGACCGAGGGAAGACCCGCCGGACTCCGGGCCGTTCCGCCCGACCCGGGCGCAATCGGCGGGGTTTTCCCCCGCCCGGCGCTCGCGTGAGGCAACCGCCCGAGTCGCGCCTCCGCGCAAAGGCTCCTTTTCCGCCTTTTCGCCTTCCGGCGGGCGTCCCCTCATCGGGGTCCAGCCTCCCGGGGCTTGTTTTCGAGACTAACAAGGGCTCTACCCCATGTCAACCGGCCCATGTCAACCGGCGACACTCCCTCTGATGACGCCGGGCGCCTTGGGCGGAAGGCCGGCTCGCAGGAGGCCCCTCGAAGGCCCCCCTCACCGCCCCTCTTTGCAAACAGGCTTGACGCGGCCCCCCCGGAGGGCGAGCATACGGAACCGGACGGAGGCGGAGCCGCCGGCTCCATCGAGTTCACCTGGGAGACAGAGGGGCCTATGACCGACCTTTTGATTCAGAACGGAACGGTTCTTCCCATGGACGCCGGCGGGGGGGCGGTCCCAGGCGGGGCGGTCG
>JACPRG010000004.1 GCA_016190025.1 Candidatus Tectimicrobiota bacterium | reverse complement strand
CGCCTCGCCTCCGCCCTCTACCGGGAGTGCGCGGCGCTCATCCAGGAGGGCGTGACGGACGCGAGAGGGATCGACGCGGTCATGCGGGAGGGCATCTCCCTGCGCTTCCCCATCCTGGACCCCATGCAGGTGCCGGACTTCGGGGGGCTGGACACGTTCCTCCTCGTGTGGGAGAGCATGTTCCCCGAGATCTCGGCCGCCCGGGACGTGCCGCCGGCGGTCCGGGAGATGGTGCGTCGCGGGGACCAGGGGCTGAAGTCGGGCAAGGGTTTTTACGATTACACAGGGCGCTCCCGGGAGGACCTGCTCAGGGAGCGGGACGAAAAACTGCTGCTCTGGCTCAAGGAGCGGGACCGGTTCCGTCTGTCCATGTTCGCGGACCCCGCAGACTTTGACCCGTCCGCCTCTCCCCAGCGCGAAGGACCACCTCCATGAAATTCGGCGCATGGATCCCTTCCTTCTCCAGACACCGGATGGACTACGCCGAGGCGGAAGGTATCCGCGAGTACGCCCGGAAGGCCGAGGCCCTGGGCTTCGACGGGGTGTTCGTCATCGACCACCTCCTCCACGCCCCGGGCCTGTACGGCGTCTCCTGGCTCGATCCCCTGACGGTGCTGAGTCACGTGGCGGCGGTCACGAAGCGCGTGCGGATCGGGACCTCGATCCTCGTTTTGCCTCTCCGCAACCCGGTGCTTCTGGCCAAGGAGATCGCCACGCTGGACTTCCTCTCGGGCGGGCGGTACGTCTTCGGGATCGGCCCCGGGTGGTACGACCGGGAGTTCGAGGCGACGGGGACGCACATCTCTGAGCGGGGCGCGCGGACGGACGAAATCCTCGACGCCGTGCGGGTCCTCCTGACGCAGGAGAACGCCTCCTTCGAGGGCAGGTACTACCGGTTCGAGAACGTCCGGATCGACCCCCTCCCCCCCAAAATGCCCGAGGTCTGGGTGGCGGGCGGGTCCCGGATCAAGACGGACCTCTCGCCCGACAAGACGACCATCGCCCCCTCCGTCCTAAGGCGCGTCGCCAAGTGCGACGCCTTCGTCGTCCGCAACACTGGCTATCAGGAGTGGGTCAAGCGCGATCTGGCCGCCGCCCGGGAGTACGCGGCCTCGGTGGGCCGCGACCCCCGGAGCCTCATGCTGGGCCATGTCCAGTTCACCCACATCGTGGAAACGACCGACCGCGCGAAGGCCCTGAAGATCCAGCGCCCCCACTTCGAATTCGCCATGGGGACCCACCGGAGCTGGGACCACCTCCAGGCCTGCTACCTGACCGGAACCATCGACGACATGTGCGAGAAGATCGAAGACCTGAGAAAGGTGGGGCTCCAATACATCATCATCCACCCCACCTCCACGGAACCGGACCAGATCGACCTCATGGCCAAGCACTTCTTCCCCCTCTTCAAGGACTGACACCGTGAAGGAACAACGCCTCATCGACATCCGCAGCGACACGGTCACGCGCCCCACGCCCGAGATGCGGCGGGCCATGGCCGAGGCCGAGGTGGGAGACGACTCCTACGGCGAGGACCCCTCGGTCAACGCCCTCGAGGCCGAGGCCGCCCGCATCACCGGCAAGGAGGCCGCCCTGTTCGTGGCCTCGGGGACCATGGCCAACCAGGTCGCGGTCAAGGTCCACACCCGGCCAGGAGACGAGCTCATCGCTGACGCCACCTCGCACGTCTACAACTTCGAGGCCGGCGGGGCGGCGGCCCTCTCCGGCGTGCAGTGCCGGCCCGTCCAGACCGAGAAGGGAATCCTCTCCGCCGAGCAGGTGGAGGCGGCCGTCCAGCCCCCGACCCTGCCCCGCGCGCGCACCGGACTCATCAGCGTCGAGAACACCCACAACCGGGGCGGCGGCTCCATCTACCCCCTGGAGACCCTGCGGGAAATTCAGCGGGTCGCCGACCGCAAGGGAATCCCCGTCCACATGGACGGCGCCCGCATCTTCAACGCCAGCGTGGCCTCGGACGTCCCCGTGTCGGAGTACGCGAGATGCGCGACGACCCTCAGCTTCTGCCTTTCCAAGGGCCTCGGCGCCCCGTTCGGCTCCCTCATCACCGGGGACAAAGACCGGATCCGCGAGGCCAGGCGCTACCGGCAGGTCTTCGGGGGAGGGATGCGCCAGGCGGGGATCATGGCCGCGGCGGGGCTCTACGCCCTCAAGCGCCACGTCGAGCGCCTGGCCGAGGACCACGCCAAGGCCAAACGGCTGGCCGAGGGGCTGGCCGCCCTCCCGGGCGTCGGGCTCCCCTTCGGGATCACCCCGACGAACATCGTCGCCTTCGAGATCGCCGGGACGGGGAAAAAGGCGCCGGCGGTGGCGGCGGCCCTCAAGGAGCGGGGCGTGCTGGTGAGCGTGCTGGGCGAGGTCCGCTTCCGGGCCCTCACGCATCTGGACGTGACCGAGGGGGATATCGACCGGGCGCTGGCGGAGATCAGGGCCTGCCTGAAGTCCTGAGCCCCGCGCGCGGTTCTGGTAAGATGAAACCCCAGGGGCCGATCGGCCGCAAGGGGGGGAGAGCGATGGGCGATTTCACGTACGTCGGCAAAAGGATTCCTTCCGTGGAGGCCCGCGACAAGGCCCAGGGAGCGGGCCGGTACGTCACGGACCTGAGCCTGCCGGGCATGCTGTGGGGGAAGATCCTGCGGAGCCCCTATCCCCACGCGCGGCTGCGGAAGGTGGACGCCTCGCGCGCCCGCAGGTTGCGGGGCGTGAAGGCGGTGGTGACCGGGGACGACCCGCGCAACGTCCTGCACGGCCCCCTCATCGCCGATGAGCCCATCCTCGCCAAAGAGAAGGTCCGCTTCGCCGGAGAGGAGGTGGCCGCCGTGGCGGCGGCCGACCTGGACACCGCAGAGGAGGCGCTGGAGCTCATCGACGTGGAGTACGAAGAGCTCCCCTACGTCACGGACCCCGGGGAGGCGGTCCAGCCGGGCGCCCCGGCCATCCACAAGGTCGAGAACAACATCGCCAACCAGGGGACCCTCGAGCACGGCGAGGTGGACGCGGCCTTCGGGCGGTCGGCCGCGGTCGCGGAGAACACTTACCACACCCCCAGCGTCCACCAGTGCTACATGGAGCCCATGGCCTGCATCGCGGAGTACGACGCCTCCGGGCGGCTCACCTTTCACCTGGGCGTGCAGAACCCCTGGATGTGCAAGGTCCGCTACGCCGAGATCCTGAGGCTCCCCGCGCAAAACGTCCGGGTGGTCCACTCCTTCATCGGCGGGGGCTTCGGCTCCAAGATGGAGCACAGCATGCACCTCATCGCGGCCCTGCTGACCCAGGACGCGCGGCGCCCCGTCCGGATCGACCACACGCGGGGGGACGAGTTCGTGGCCACCCGGCCCCGCGTCGCCATGGTCCTCCACGTCCGGCTGGGGGCGGACGCGAAGGGCAACCTGCTGGCCAAGCAGTCGGACGTCCTGGCGGACAACGGGGCCTACACGGACTACGCCCCGGCCATCACGGGGATCGCCGCCTACCGCATCGACAACATGTACCGCATCCCCAACGTCCGGAGCCGCTGGCGCCTGGTCTACACCAACAAGACGCCCTCGGGCGGCTTCCGGGGATTCGGGAACCCCCAGGGGGCTTTCGCCCTCGAGTCCACCATGGACATGCTGGCGGAGGACCTGGGGATGGACCCGGCGGAACTCCGGCTCAAAAACCTCGTCCAGCGCGGCGACACCACCACCCACGGCTTCCACATCGGCAGCATCGGGCTTCGGGAGTGCATCGAGGGGGCGGCCCGGGCCATCGGGTGGTCCGAGCGGCGGAGCCAGACCGCCTCCGCCGGGACCGGCGGTCCTTCGGGAAGATACCGCCGGGGTGTCGGCCTGGCGTGCTGCATCCACGTCTCGGGGTTCCGGGGCTTCCTCAAGGAGTTCGACGGCTCCTCCGCCCAGATCCGCCTCAACGAGGACGGCAGCGCGTACCTGTTGACCGGAGAGGTGGACATCGGCCAGGGCTCCCGCACCATCCTGGCCCAGATCGCCGCCGAGGAACTGGGTTTTCCCATCGAGTCCATCCGGGTCTCCCCCGTGGACACCGACGTCACGCCGGCCTGTCTGGGGGCCTACGCCTCCCGGACGACGACCCTCGCCGGAAACGCCGTCCTGGCGGCCGCCCGGGACGCCAGGCGGCAGCTCCTGGAGAACGCGGCGGACCTGCTGGAGTGCAGGCCGGAGGACCTGGCGCTGTCGGGGGGCCGGGTCTTCGTGGAGGCCCACCCCGACCGGTCCCTCCCGGTGGCCGAAGTGGCCCGCGCCGCCCTGTACGCCGCGGCGGGCAACCCCATCCTGGGTCAAGGCTCCTTTTCCCCTCCCGACGTCGTGATGCCCGCCCCGGACAAGTACGGCAACGTCTCCACCGGATACTCCTTCGCGGCCCACGCCGCCGAGGTGGAGGTGGACGTCGAGACCGGGCAGGTGCGGGTCACCCGGTTCGTGGCCGGCCACGACGTGGGAAAGGTCATCAACGAGTTGACCATCGAAGGCCAGGTCGAGGGGGGCGTGACGCAAGGCCTCGGCTACGCCCTGATGGAAGACCTGCACACGGAAGACGGGAGCGTGGTCAACCCCAATTTCTACGATTACCGGATCCCGACGACGCAGGACTTCCCGGACATCGAGTCCTTCTTCGTCGAGTCCTCCGAGCCGACCGGCCCGTACGGCGCCAAGGGGGTGGGAGAGCCGGCTCTGGTCCCCACCGCCGCGGCCGTGGCCAACGCCGTCTATCACGCCGTCGGCGCGCGCATCGCGTCACTGCCCATCACCCCGGAGAAGGTGCTCCAGGCGCTCCAAGAGAAAGGACGAGTCGCCCCGTGACCCGTCCGCCTCGATCCGCAGCGGCCCCCCGCCGCCCCGGCCTTCTTTTGACACACCGAAAGAAGAGTGGGCGAAACAGAAGGGGCGTCCCGCTCTCGACCCATCCGAACCATCTCCCGAGCGAGGAGAGGCCATGACGCGAGCCCTGCTGATTTACCCGAAGTTTCCCGAGACTTTCTGGGGATACCAGAGGGCACTGAAGTTCCTGGGGCTGAAGGCGACGCATCCCCCCCTGGGGCTGCTGACCATCGCCGGCATGCTGCCGGGGGATTACGACGTCCGGCTCCTCGACTTGAACGTCTCGGAGCTGCGGGAAGAAGACCTGGGCTGGGCCGATGTCGTCCTGACTGGCGGCATGATGATCCAGCGCCCCTCCGTCGAGGGGGTCATCGAGCGGTGCAACCGGGCGAAGGTCCCCGTTGTCGTCGGCGGCCCCGACGCTACCTCCTCCCACGAGGAAATCCGCGGGGAGCCCCATTTCGTCCTGGGCGAAGCGGAGAGCCCCCGGTTCGTGGACGCCCTCTCGGAGATGGTCGGGGCGCGAAGGCGGACCCTCCTGGACCTGCGGGCGGAGTCCCCGGACATCAACGACTCTCCCCTCCCCCGGTACGACATCGTCCCGCTGAAGCACTATGTTTCCATGGCCATCCAGATCTCCCGCGGCTGCCCCTTCAAATGCGAGTTCTGCGACATCCCGACGCTGTTCGGCAAAACGACCCGGTACAAGTCCGCCGAGCGGACGACCGCCGAGCTGGAGATGCTCTACCGCCGGGGGTGGCGGGGCAGCGTCTTCTGGGTGGACGACAACTTCATCGGCAACAAGAAATCCGCCCGGCTCCTCCTGCCCCACGTCATCGAATGGCAGAGACGGCGCGGGATGCCCTTCACGTTCTACACCCAGGCGAGCATCAACCTGGCGGGGGACAAGGAGCTGCTCTCCGCGATGGTGCGCGCCGGGTTCGAGAGCGTTTTCCTGGGGATCGAGACCCCCATCGACGAGAGCCTGCGGGAAACCCAGAAGCTCCAGAACGTGCGGTTCGACCTGCTGGAATCGGTGAAGACCATCCAGCGGGCCGGCATGGAGGTGATGGCGGGCTTCATCATCGGCTTCGACAACGACCCGGCGGACATCGACCGCCACATGATCCAGTTCATCCAGGATTCGGGTGTTCCCGTCGCCATGGCGGGGTTGCTCACGGCCGTCCCCGGAAGTCCCCTGTACGACCGGTTCGCGCGGGAAAGCCGCCTCCTTCCGACCAGCGCCGTCCGGGAGGGAAACAACACCTTCCAGTTCGGCTTCAACTTCAAGACGGTCCAGGACTCCGAGGTCCTGGTGAACGCGTACAAAAACGTCCTTCGCGAAGTCTATGGGAACCCCGAGAACTACTTCCGGCGGGTCGAGGCCCTCTACGCTCAACTGGGGGAGAAGCACAACATCACCGTCCCCATCTCCCGGAGGCGGGTGTGGGCGTTCCTCAAATCCCTCTGGCTCATCCCGAAATCCAGGTACGGACGGTCCTACGCCAAATTCCTGGGCCGGACCCTCGCGAAATATCCCGCCCGGTTCCCGGACGCCGTGAGACAGGGCATCGTCGGCTGGCACTTCTACGCGCTGACCCGGGAGAAGCTGGCCGCCCACGATTTCCGCGGGTTCGTGCGGGCGGCCGTCTCCAGGGTGCGGGAGGCCTGCAAGCGCGAACGCCGCGAGGGGCTCCGGCACACGGCGCAGGCCCTCGCCGACGCCCGGCAAAGGCTGAAAAGACTCCCCACCGCGACCCGGGACGAAATGCAAATCCTCCGCGTCGCCATCCACAGGGTGCGGGAGGCGTACCGACGGGAACGACAGGAGGGACTGCAGTACGCGGCGCAGGCCCTCGCCGATGCCCGGCAAAGGCTGAAAAGGCTTCCCGCGGCCGCCAAAGAGGAAATGCAGACCCTGTACGAGGAGCTCGAGCACACCCTCAAGGGCCCGGCGACACCCTCCACGTCAGCCTGAGGCGGCCCGGCAGCCCGATTCAGCCCAGGGACCCCCCGCCGCCGGAAGACGGCCCGACACGGGAAAAGCCCCGGCGCGCCCTAAGACACTCTGGGGATGGGCTCGACGAGGATGGCCGTCTTCCCCGCGGGACAGTAGAACTCGCAAAGCCCGCAGCCCGTGCAGGCGGCCTCGTGGACGACGGGCCCTCTCTCCGCCTCCACGGAAATGGCCGTCCCGGCGAAGGGACACATCTCCACGCAAGCCCGGCAGCCCGGGTCCGCGCCGTTCCAGGCGAGGCAGTCGTCCAACTCCACCCGGGCGACGCCCATCCGGATGGACTCTTTGGGGACAAGCCGGAGGGCGCCCGAGGGGCAGTTCGCCATGCAGGCCAGGGCGTCGCAGACCACGCAGGGGGCCGCGGCCGCGACGATGATGGGCGTGCCCGCAGCGAGCCCCTCGCCCTCCTCGGCGAAGCGGATGGCGTCGGCGGGGCACGCCTCCACGCACGTCCCGCAGCGGTGGCAGGTCGAGAGGAAATCCGGCTCGGGGATCGCCCCCGGGGGCCTCAGGAGGGGCCTCTCGCCCACGCGGTCTCGCGGGGGCAGCCATTCGTCCTCTTCCGCCTCCGCGAGAAAGGGGAGGAGCAGGCGCATCCAGCCCCTCTTCAGGAATTCCTTGCGGTCCATCTCGCCGGGCATTTCACGCTCCCGAAGCGACGGCCTGCGTCGGCGAATCTCGACAGTATCCCAAAGACCTCTTGAACCCCCCAAGCCGGATTGCGCGCGGGGGGCACCGTGCCTTGAGGTCTGCAACCTCCCGGCGTCTCGCGCGGGGGCGAGGAGGGGCCGGCTTTCAGAGAGACCCTCCCGGGACTTTCTCCCCATCGACTGGCCGCGCCTCCTCCCGCCTCCAAAGCCCCATCCCTGCGAAAAGGGCGGCCATGAGAAGGTATCCCAGGGCCACGCGGGGCGCGGCGGCGAACCCAAAGACGCTCACCACCCCCTCGGGCGCAATCTCATAAGCGTGGATGACGCCGAAGAACGACAGGCCCGCCGCCAGGAGCGCCCACGCGGAGGCCGGAAGAAAGCGCCTCTCCACCAGGAAAACACAGATGGCCGAAAGAATCATCGCGGTGAAGAGAAAGCCCCTCTCCAGGACGATCATCCCCCGCAGGGCCAGCGACCCGGCGAAGGCCCTCCCGCCGAGCTCGGCCAGCGACGTCCCAGCCAGCCCCAAAGCCCCCTGGACGAGGAGGAGCCCCCAGGCGGCGAGGGAGGGGAATAGCCCGACGGCAACGGCCGGGGCGTGGCGGTCGGGGACGGCCCGGAACGCCTGGGCCACGATGACCACGCCGACCCAGACCAGGATCCCGATCCCGGCCTCCAGCGGGATCCACCGGAACACCCACTGGGCGGTCCCGGTGAGGCACAACAGGGCGACGACCCCTCCGCTCAGGGCCGAATAGCCCGACCGCGCCCCCATGGCCTTCCACCCCGGATGGCCGATGTAGATGGTCGTCGGAAAGCAGCTCCCGAGGAGAGCGGCCGCCAGGCTGCCGACCCCGTTGGCCGCCAGGGAGGACCGGGTGTCGAAGGGGTCGCCGGCGGCCTCGGCGCTCTCGATGTTCATCAGCGAGCCGAGGACGTTCATGACCCCCATGGGGATCGTGATGGAGAGGTAGGCGAGCAGGTTCTCTCCGGTGAAGACCGCCCGGAGATCCCCTGTGGCCACCGCCGGAAGCAGAAGGCCCGCCGACCCGGAAGCCGCGCCCTGCCCTGTCTTGATCCCGCCGAGCGCCCAGGCCAAGGCCGTCCCCACCAGGACAGCCCAGAGTCCCGCCGGAAGCCGCCAGGGCAGGACCGCCCGGGAGAGGTACTGCAACAGGAGAATGGCCAGGGGGACCATCGCCACGAGGGGGGATTCGAAGATCCGGAAGAGGAAGTCCGCGGCGAGGAACGTCGCGGCGATCCCCGCCAGCGTGGAGAGCATCGCCGCCCGGGGCGTCATCCTCCGGACCCATCCGCCGACGAAGGCCCCCAGAAACTCCACCACCCCGCTGGTGAAGCAGGCCAGAAGCCCCACCCGCCAGGCCAGGAAGGGGTCCCCGCTCGCGCGATAGACGGGGAGCATGACGAAGAACACGAAGGCGAACAGGCTGACGGTGTTGATCCCGTAGGGAAGCGCCGTCACGTCCTCCCGCCCCAGGCGGCGGGCGACGCGGCGCGCCTGCCAGGCGTAGAACCCGTTGCCCAGCAGGATGGAGGCCGCCGCGCCCGGGAGGATGCGCCCGAAAACGAGGTCCGGCGGCATCCCCAGCAGCCCGGAGCACAGGCTCACGATGAGCATCAGGTTGACCAGGTTGTCGATGAGGAGGCCGAAGAACCCGTCCAGGTCCCCCCGGACGAAGAAGGGAGGGCGGCCCGCGCTCATGCGAGGGGTCACGCCCGCCCCAGCGTAACGAGGACGGCCCCCGTCACGATGGCGAGCGCCGAGAGGATGAGCCGGGGATCGACCCGCTCCTCCGCCTGGAGGAAGGTCCGGGAGAGCAGGATGGCGACGAAGGGAGACGACTGGACCAGGGGCAATACCACGGACACGGTCCCCAGGGAAAGGGCGACAAACCACGCGATGTAGGCCAGACCTGTCAAGACCCCCATGGGCAGGAACAAAAGATACGCCCCGGAGGGGATCGTCCGCACCCAGAAGGGTCCGGGGTGTCTTCGCTCCATCACCGTATTGGCGATGACGATGGAGACCATCCCGCCCACGATGGAGAAGAGCACCCCCGCGACCGGATCGCTCCCGTACCCCAGGGCCACCTTGGTCACCGCCGGGGCGAGCCCGGAGAAGAACGCCGCCAACAGGGCGAACGCCCAGTCCCCGCGCCGGACCTCCTTGCCCCCCTTCCCCGCCGACAGGACCATCACGCCGCCCGCGATCAAGACCAGTCCCAGATAGACCTGGAGGTTCGGCCGCTCGGCCAGGAACAGCACGGCCAGCGCGACCCCGAAGAAGGGAGAGGTTCCCCGGCCCGTGATGGCCCGCGCGGGACCCAGCCGGTCGATGGCTGTGAGGAGCGCGAGAAAATAGGCCCCGGGGTGGAGGATGCCCACCAGGAAGAAGAGCGCGGGCCCCGGCCACTCCCCGGCCACCCAGACCCCTCGAAGCACGAGGACCACGACCAAGGTCAGAAGTTGATAACAGGTCCCCAGGAACACGCCGGTGAGAGGCCTGACGCGCCGCAAGCCGAAGTGCGCGGAGAATTCCCCGAGGCCGATGAGACCGGCCGCCAGCAGGGCGAAAACCGGTGCGGACATGAATCCTTCGAGCCTCTCCGCCGGGCCCTCAAGGGGCGGCGCAAAAAGAGAATCCCCGCAGCGTTGGACGTGCGGCGACGGGCCGGGCCGTGCAGGTTATAGGTCTTCCGGACATCGGCGTCAACGGATTCGAGCGCCCCCCCGGCGGTCCTCCGGAAAATCTCCCATCCCCGAGACGGCCGTCACGCCCGCCCCAAGGCGATCAGCACCGCCCCCAGGAAGATGAAAACCGCCGAGATGACCAGCCGGAGCGTCACCCGCTCCTGCTCCTGGACCAACAGCCGGGAGAGAAGAAGGGTCACGAAAGGGGCGGTCTGGACCAGCGGGATGACCACGGAGACCGACCCATACGTCAAGGCGGTGTAGTAGGAAATCCAGCCCAGGGCGCCCAGGACTCCCATCGGGAGAAAGAGAAGGACCGCCTTGGCGGACGGGGCCCGCAGCCAGAACGCGCCCTCCTGGCTCCCCACGAAGACCGTGTTGCCGAGAAACAGGGTCACCGCTCCCCCCATCATGGCGAAGAGCGGCCCCAGCATCGTGTCGTTCAAGGAGCCGAGCCCCGCCTTGGCCAAGACCGGACCGAGTCCGCTGAAGAAGGCCGCCGCGATCACATAGAGGAGACCCGGCCTGCCGCCGCCGAGCCTCCGGTCGGCCGTCAGATACATGACCCCGCCGACCACGAGAAACACGCCCAAGAGCACCGACGGGCTGGGCCGCTCCGCCAGAAACAGGACGGCCATCGTCACGCCGAAGAAAGGGGACGTGCTCTTGAGGGTGATGGCCCGGGCGGGCCCGAGGCGTTGGATCGCCGTGAGGAGGAAGAAGAAAAAGACCCCGGGGTGGAGGACGCCGGAGACCAGGAAAAAGATCGGTCCCCGCCAATCGGGGATGTCCCAACGGCCCCGGATCAGGAGCGCGACCGAGAGCGTCAGCAGCTGAAAGCAAATGATGAAAAACGCCCCGGTCAGGGGTCTCACGCGCCGCAGGCCGTAGTGGGAAGAGAAATCGCCCGCGCCCAGGCAGAAGGCCGTCAGCAAGGCGAAGAGCGGCGCGCGCATCTCATTCATCCACCTCTCGCCCGATGATCACCCCCGCGGCCGTCCCCCAGGTCCTCCGGAAGGGAGCGGCGGCGGGCCGCTCTCACGCGCGGCCCGTCGTGATCAGGGCCGCCCCCAGGACGACGGCGACCGCGGAGAACACCAAGCGCAAGTTGACCCCCTCCTGCTCCTGGATCAACAGGCGGGAGAGCAGGATGGCCACAAAGGGCGCCGTCTGGACCAGCGGGGCGACCACGGCCACGGACCCGAGGCTGAGGGCGGTGTAGTAGGCGATGAATCCAAAGGCCGCCAGGGTGCCCATCGGGCAAAACAAGAGGACGTGCCCGAAGGGGCTGGCCCGCAGCCAGAACCTCCCTCCCACTTTCCCGGACAATACGGTGTTCGCGATGAACAGGGTCGCCATCGCCCCGGAGACGCCGAAGAGCACCCCCAGCGGCGGGTCATTCATGTATCTCAACGCCAATTTGGCCAGGTTGGGCCCAACCCCCGACAAAAAAGCCGCGATGAGCGGGAAGGCCAGCTCCTTGCCGAGACGGACCCTGCCCCCCCTCTCCGCCGTCAAGGACATCACCCCGCCGGCCACCAGAAAGAGTCCCACGTAAATCGCCGGGCTCGGCCGCTCGCCGAGGAAGAACAAGGCGATCGCCACGCTGAAAAAGGGGGAGGTCCCCTTCAGGGTGATCGCCCGGGCTGGCCCGAGGCGCGCAATGGACAAGAACAGGAAAACGAAAAAGATCCCGGGATGAAGCATCCCCTGCAAAAAGAAGATGGCCGGACCGCGCCAGTCCCCAATCTCCCATTTTCCCCGGATCGAAAGGATGACCCCGAGGGTGAGCCACTGGAAACAAACGGAGAAAAAGGCCCCCGACAAGGCCCGAACGTGGCGCAGGCCATAGTGGGAGGAGAAGTCGGCCGTCCCAATGCAAAGCGCGGTGACGAGGGCGAAAACCGGGGCGGGCGCAAGCACTCAGAACCTCTCCCCCGAGGCAGGCGGGGCTCCCAGGGACAGGCGATTCCGGCCCTCCCATTTCCGGAACCCGCTACACGGCCTCTTCCACTGACGCGCCGTTTTGGGGTGAATCGGACTCTCGCAACCCCGCAGGAGGCTCGGGGGAAACCAGGATGGTGCGCTGCCCGCTGTAGGTGACCTGTCCGGCCCTGCCGCCCTTGACGCGACGCAAGTGCTTCACCGCGGTGTAATCCACCGCCACCTTGGCCGACTCTTTCCCCTTGCTGTAATGGGCGGCGAGCTTCGCAGCCTCTTCCAGCACGTGGAGGGGGACTTCTTTGCCGCGCTCCGGATGATGAATGATCACGTGAGAGCCGGGGACCCCCTGGGCGTGCAGCCAAACATCTTCCCCCCCCGCCACCTGCCGAAGCAGACGGTCGTTGCCCCGATCGTGCTTGCCGACCAGGATCTCCCAGCCGTTGTCCAGCTGAAAGCACCGATAGTCCTTCGAACTCCTCCGCTGCGAAGCCTTGAACGCGGGCGCAGGGGCCTGGGAATCCTCAGCCGGGGGCGGCGTTCTCTCTTTCTTGGGCGCAGGCCCCGGGACCACGGCCCTGACCCTCGCGCCCTTTCCCTTTTCAGGGCGCTTCCGGCCGCCCTCTCTCTTCCGTCCCGATGCCTCCGGCCTGGGCTTCGCGGCGGCGGGGCTCGACGCGGCCGCCGAAGGCTTGTCCGCCGTCTCCGGCGCCTTCGCCCGTGCCGCCGGCTGCTTCTGTCGGGTGGAGTCCCGGGCGACTTTGTGCGCGCCGGGCGCGGCCCCCCGGGCGGCCGCGACCTTGCGGCCCGGCCCCTCTTCGGCGGACGAAGGCGCTTCCCGGCCGGGGGGCGAAAGCTCGCGCAGCTCAGCCGCGATCCTGTCCAGCGTCTCGAGCCGGTCCGCGGACTCCGCCTCGGCCGCCAGGGCCTCCAATCGGACGACCTGCCTTTCCATCTCTTTCAGGCGTTTTTCCCCCAGGACGGCCATCCGGCGGAGCTTCTTGGATTTTGAGAAATAGCGCTGGGCGTTCTGCTGCGGCGTCAGCTTGACATCCAGGGGGACTTCCACCTCCTCGCCGGTCACGGGGTCCGTCAGGCGCATGGATTCCGCGCTCCTGGGCACGGAGTCTAGGTGGGCGAGCAGAACCTCGCCCCTCTTTCTCTCGCGCTCAGCGTTGGCCGCGCGGCCGAGGTCCACGCGGATGCGCCCGGCGGTCCGGCGCTTTCGTTCCAGCAGGGCCTGGAGCTCCCTTTGGACCGCGTGCCTTTGGGCATCCAGACGCCGCCTCTCCCAGGAGTGCCCATACAGCTCGTCCGCGGCGCCGTTGGCGCTGGGAAAGGGGACAAACCGCTTGCTCGCCGGAATCGGCAGAACCCAGACCGTCCCTTCATCCGCTTCGTCGACCTTCCGGACGCCCGGGGAGAAATCCGCCGCGCGGAAACGGTCCCGGATCTCCCGGAACGCATCCCACAACCCGGATTTCTCCGCCGCCTCCACCACGAAGCCGGCCACGTCGGGGCTGATCCCCGAAAAGTTCTCCACCAGCCACCTCGCCGAGACCCTCTCGCCCTTGCGGCCGTCCCCCGCATGCCGGGCCAATTCGAGGAACGCTTCCTGCCCAATCGTCATGGGATCCCGCTTCTCCTGGGCGGGCGGCGGCTCATACGGCATATTGCGCCGAATGGGACGCCTGGCGCTCTGGCTCGGGGGAACCAGTTTCAGCGCGTCCAGGATGATCCCCGTCCGGGAATCCACCAGGAACAGGTTGCTGTGCCGCCCCATGATCTCGGCCACGAGGGTGTAACGCTCAATCCGGCCGATGGGGTCCCGCCTCTCGAGGGTCAGATTCAAAATCCGCTCGATCCCCCGCAGGGCCGCGCTCACGATGCGGGCGCCCGTCAGGTGCTTTCTCAGCAGCATGCAAAAAGGGGGGGGCGATTTTGAGGCCTTGGGGTCCGATTGCGTCAGGTGGACCCGGGGCTGATTGGGATCGACAGAGATCAAAAGGCGAAAAGTCCCTTTGCCGGACGGCCTCGGAAGGGAATCGAGCAGGGGATCGGAGGCCCTCGAGGAGGACCGGGGGGGATTGATTTCCAGGAGGAGCATCGAGTGGTTGGGCTGGATGACCTTCTCCACGATTCCGCCGCGCAGCGCGGCGTCCAACTCCACAGCAATCGCCTTCAAAACAAAAGAATCCATCCAGGTGGGTCTCCTTTCACACCGAATATATCTGGTCTCTAAAGCCCATTCAAGACCAATTTTTCGTTTGACACGGGAGCAAAGTGCTGGTATCTATTTGTTTTTAAACTCTTAATCGGCCTAAACGGCCCGAAAGGCCCGCGCGGACCGGGGGAGCCCAGGGATGTGGCGCAGCATGACAGGCTGGGGAAAAGGCGTGACGGAAAGGGAGGGACAATCCGTCGCGGTCGAGGTCCGCGCGGTCAACCACCGCTTCTTCGAGGTTTCCGTCAAGACCTCCCGGCCGCTTTCCTCCCTGGAACCCTTCATCCGCGAGAGCGTGCGCGACCGCTTCGAGCGGGGGAAATTCGACGTCTCCGTCACCCTCTCCGGCGACTGCTGGGTCTCGCGGGAGATCCGCGTGGACCGGGACGCCGCCCGACAATACCTGGCGGGCCTCAGGCGCCTGAAAGAAGAGCTGAACCTGCCGGGGGAGATCACGGTGGAAACCCTCGCCCGGATGCGGGAGATCTTCTTCATGGAAGAGAACGGGGGCGCGGCGGAGGTCAGCGCGGAATTCATCCAAGACGCCCTGTCCCAGGCCCTGGACAGCCTGGAGGGCATGAGCCGCACGGAAGGCAAGGCCCTCGCTGAGGACATCTCGAACCGCCTGGACGAGGTCTCCCGCCTGATCGGGCGACTGAAGGAGAGCGTGCCCGCAACGGTGGAGCAATTCAGAGAGCGCCTGAGGGCCCGCCTGGCCGATCTGGTCAACGGAGAAGCGCAGTTCGTCCCCGGCCGCCTGGAACAGGAGATCGTCCTCCTCACGCAGCGCAGCGACACCTCGGAAGAAATCACGCGCCTGGAGAGTCACAACGCTCAGTTCCGGGACCAGTTGGCGCAGGGCAGCCCCGCAGGCCGCAAGCTGGATTTCCTCCTGCAGGAAATGCACCGGGAGACCAACACCATCGGCTCCAAGTCCTTGGACACCCGGGTGTCCGCCCTGGTCGTGGACCTGAAATCAGAACTGGAAAAGATCCGGGAGCAGGTTCAAAATCTCGAATGAGGATCCGAGACCCGAGAGGGCGGAGAGCCCGCCCGATCCGATCGCCTCTCCCTTCGCCGGAAGCCTTAGCACCATGAAGAACGCAAAGACTCCCTCTTTCCGGAAAGGCCCCTGATCCGGTGGAGGGCAAAAGGCAAGGGCTGGTCTTCGTGGTCTCCTCTCCATCGGGAGGAGGAAAAACCTCGCTCGTGAAGCGGGCCCTGGAATCTCTGCCCAACTTGCGTCGCTCGGTCTCCTGCACCACCCGCCCCCCCAGGCCGGGTGAAAGGGACGGGGTGGATTACATCTTCCTGGGCCGGGCCGAGTTCGAGCGGCGCATCGCCGAGGACCGACTCCTCGAGTGGGCGGAGGTGTACGGCAACCTGTACGGCACCCCCAAGGAGCCCATCGAGCAGAACAGCGCATCGGGCGTGGACACCCTCCTGGCCATCGAGATCCAGGGGGCCCGGAGCATCCGCCGCCAATACCCGCGGGTCATCACCATCTTCGTGCAGCCCCCCTCCCTGAAGGTCCTCGAAAAAAGGCTGAGAGAGCGGGGCTCGGACCCCGAAGAGGTCATCCAACGGCGCCTGGAGCTCGCCCGGAGCGAACTGGGCTGGATCCACCAGTACGACTACGCCGTCGTGAACGATGACCTCGACCGGGCCGCCGGGGACCTGATGGCCATCATCACGGCCGAGCGCTGCCGGGTCCGGCGGGACCCCAGCCCTCCGCCGGCGAAAGGCGGCCCGCCGTGAGCGAAGGGGAACACCCGTTGAACCGGCTCTCGGGACGGCGAATCGTTCTGGGCGTCTCCGGAGGCATCGCCGCCTACAAGGCGGCGGAGGTCCTCCGCCTCCTGGTCAAAGAAGGCGCGGAGGTTCAGGTGATCATGACCCGAAGCGCCACCGAGTTCGTCGGCCCGCTCACCTTTCACACCCTGTCAGGCGGGCCCGTGCTCACCGACCTGTTCCCCCGCCCTCCCTCCGACCCCGCCCAGGACCCCCTCGAGCACCTCTGGGCGGTCCAGGGCCGGGGGGAACGGCAAAAGCCGGCGGACCTGGTGATCGTCGCCCCCGCCACGGCGAATTTCCTGGGAAAATACGCCCGGGGGATCGCCGACGACTTCCTCACCACCGCTCTGCTGGCCGCTCCCTGCCCCGTTCTCGTCGCCCCCGCCATGAACCCGTGGATGTTCCAGCACCCGGCGGTCCAGGACAACCTGAACCGCCTGGCCGAACGAGGCGTGACCTTCATCGGGCCGGAGAGCGGCCCTCTCGCCTCCCCCGAGGAGCCGGAAGGTCCCGGCCGCCTGGCGGAGCCCGCCGCCATTCTCGAGGCCGCCTTCTCCCTCCTCGCCCGGTCGGGCGACTTGGCCGGGAAAAAAGTCCTGGTCACCGCCGGTCCCACGCGCGAGCGGTGGGACGCGATCCGGTTCCTGTCGAACCGGTCCAGCGGTAAAATGGGCTACGCCCTGGCGGGCGCCGCGCGGCGGCGGGGCGCGGAGGTCACCCTCGTCAGCGGCCCCACCTCGTTGAATCCCCCGCCGGGCGTGGCCGCCCGCCGGGTGGAATCCGCCGAGGAGATGCGCCGGGCCGTCCTGGACGCCCTGGCCGGGACGGACGTGGTGATCATGGCGGCGGCCGTCGCCGATTACCGCCCGCGCCGGACGGAAGAGGGGAAATTCAAAAAGCGCGAGGGTGACCTGACCCTGACCCTGGAGCGGACGGCGGACATTCTCGAAGAGGTCGGGCGGGCGACCGGCCGGGGACAGGGGAGACCCCTCTTGGTGGGGTTCGCGGCCGAGACCGAAGGCCTCGCGGAGAACGCGAAGGCGAAGCTCCAGAAAAAAAAGCTGGACCTCATCGTGGGGAACTGGGTCGGCGGGGCGGACGGGGCCATGGGAAGCGAGCTTTCCTCCGCTCTCCTCATCGACCGGACGGGCCGGCAGACCGAGACGCCGCGGCTCACCAAGGCCGCCCTGGCCGAAGTCGTCCTGGACCGGGTCCGCGAGCTGCTGACGGAGGGAAAAGAGGAAGCCGGGGCGGCTGAAGGAGCGGGCCGATGACGGACCCCCGGAGAGTTTTGGCGGAGGTCGTCGCCGATCTCAGGGCGTACCTGGAGAACGAGGCCGCCGAGGGGGTCGCCGAGGTGGACGTGAATCCGGCGCTTCTGGAGGCGGCGGTTTTCCCCCGGACTTTCACACGGGAGGGTGAAGCCGCAACGACCCCCGCGGCGCCGAGCGCGCAATCAGGAGGCGGGCCGGTCGTCCCGCCCCCGAAAGTTTCAGTCGGGGGCGAGCGCGGCGCCGCCCAAACCGCAGGAGCTGCCATGGAAACCCTGGAGGAGATCCGGGCCAATCTGGGCGATTGCCGCAGGTGCCGGCTCTGCGAGGGGAGGAAGAACATCGTGTTCGGCGTCGGCAATCCCAACGCGGACCTCGTGATCGTGGGAGAGGCGCCGGGGCGCGATGAAGACATCCAGGGGGAGCCGTTCGTGGGTCGCGCCGGACAGCTTCTCACCCGGATGCTGGCGGCCATCGGCCTCCGCCGGGAGGACGTGTACATCTGCAACGTCATCAAGTGCAGACCCCCCGAGAACCGGAATCCGCTGCCGGATGAGGTGGCCTCGTGCGAGCCCTTCCTGATCCGGCAGATCCATTCGATGCGCCCCAAGGTGATCCTGGCCATGGGGAAGTTCGCCGCCCAGACCCTCCTGAAAACGGAGGAGCGCATCTCCAGCCTGCGGGGCCAATTCCGGGAATACCAGGGAATCCCCCTGATGCCCACCTTTCACCCGGCCTATCTGTTGCGCAACGAGTCCCAAAAACGGGTGGTCTGGGAAGACCTCCAGAAGGTCCACCAGGCCCTGGGGCTCCCGCCGATCCCGTCCGCCCCGCGAAGCAGGAAGTGAACGGACCGTCCAAAGACAGGAGGCCGGAATCCCGCCCGTGGCCCTTGTTGCTGATCCCCGGTCTCTACCAGTGCCGCCACAAGAGCCTGGGAGAGGGGCTGATCTTTTTCGTCGCGGCTTTTCTGCCCCTGCCCTTCGCCTGGTGGATATCGCCCTTTTTCCTGATCCCGAGCGTCATCGCCTTCGTGGGCAACTTCCAGGAAATCCGCTACGGCCTGCCCCCCGACCCGCCCGACTGGGCGTGAAGGGTCTTTCTCCGCGGGGCGCGACCGCACGGCCGGGATGATTTTTCGAACGCGGGTGGTTACATCCCCTTTGAAAAGTGGAATATCATAGGGAGTCTTCTGACTCCATTGAAAGTCCAAAAGGAGGACAAAAATGCCGCAACGGCCGACCGACCTGGATGAATTCTTGGCCAGACCCATGATGGCCCGCGTCGCCACCACCAACAAGGACGGAAGTCCCCACTGCATCCCGCTCTGGTATAAATTCAACCCGGCCGACGGGACGTTCGAGATCAGCACCGGGGTGGACTCGGTCACGGTCAAGAACCTGAGGCGAAACCCCGCCATCACCGTCCTGGTGGACGACTCGAATGCTCCGTACAAGGGAGTGGCGGCGGAAGGGATCGCCGAGGTGTCCGGCCCGATGGGGAAGGACCACGGCTACTTCAAGCCCTCGATCGTCCGCTACCTGGGGGAAGGGATGGTCGAGAAGTATTTGCAGGGCCCGCCGGGGCAGAAGGAAAGGGTCCGGGTCAAGGTCCGGCCGAGGCGCTGGAAGCTCTGGGACGCGGGCGCAAGGAAGGTGGTCTCGGTCAAGCTGGGCTGAGGCCTGGCCCGCATGCGCGGGCCAGGGGGCGATTCGCCGCGGGAACCCGCGCGACTCTTTCCCCCCGACCGCACGGCGGACATGGAAACCCGGCACCCTACTGGGCCGGCTCTCTCTGGGCCAGCACTCACTGGGGAGGAGCAATCATGACGGGCATCCTGGCCTTGGCCGCTTACCTCCCCCGTTACCGCCTGAGCGCGGCCGTCCTCTCCGCCGTCTGGGGACAAAAGCTCCCGGGCCGGGAGCGGCCGGTCGCAGGCCACGATGAGGACAGCCTGACGATGGCCTTCGAGGCCCTCACCGGCGTCCTCGAGGGCCGCGACGCCCGGTCGGTGGACGGCCTCTTTTTCGCCACGACGACCCCGCCCTACCTGGAAAAATCCGGAGCCGGTTTCCTGGCTGCCGCCCTGGACGCGCGCCGGGACGTCTACGCGTCGGACTTTTACGGCTCCCTCCGCTCCGCCGTCTCCGCCCTCCGCGCGGCGCGCGACGCCGTGGAAAGCGGCTCCGCCCGCCTCGTGGCCGTGGGGGCCGCGGACCGCCGCCTGGGGGCGCCCGGCTCGGACGACGAGCTCTCCCTCGCCGACGCGGCGGGGGCCCTCCTCCTTGGCTCCGACGACGCGGCCCTGGAGATCGAGGCGATCCACTCCGTGAACGCCGATTTCCTCGACGCCTGGCGGACCGATAGCGACGCGTACGTCCGGCGGGGGGATGCCAAGTTCGTCCAGGAGGAAGGGTACGAGGCGCTCGGGGCGGAGGCCGTCTCGGGGCTGCTCCAGGCCGCCGGGGTCGGGCGGGAAGGGATCGACCGGGTCCTTCTCTGCGTCCCGGACGCCCGCCTTCACCACTCCGTCGCCCGCAAGCTCGGCTTCGAAGACCGGGCCTATCCGGAAAGGCCGCTGGCCTCGACCCTGGGCGACGCGGGGACGGCGGCCCCCCTTCTCGCCCTGGCCGCCGAGGCGGAGCGGCTGGCGCCGGACCGGCGGGCGCTGGTCCTCGCCTTCGGAAGCGGCTGCGACGCCGTTCTGCTCCGCGCCACGCGGAACGTATCCAGGCTGGGAGCGCAGGAGGCCCTTCGGCGCCAGCTGGAATCCGGCCGGCCCCTCGTCCATTACGGAAGGTACCTCCGGTTCCGCGACCTGCTGGGAGAAGGGCAGTCCGCACCCTTCTCCTCCCCGGCCATTCTGCACAGGGAGGAAACGGCGTACCTCAAGCTCTACGGGGAAAAGTGCCGGAGGTGCGGGCGAATTCATTTTCCGCCCCAGAGGATCTGCCGAGGCTGCAGGGCCATGGATGACTTCGAGGACGTGAGGCTCTCCCGCCGGGGACGGGTCTTCACCTATACTGTGGATCACCTCGTCCCGACGCCCGACCCGCCCGTGGTGATGGCCAGCGCGGACCTGGAGGGCGGCGGCCGGTTTTACGGGCAGGTGGCGGATTGCGCGCCCGATGAGGTCTCCGTGGGGATGGAGGTGGAGCTTTGCCTGCGGAGGCTGCACGAAGGGGGCGGCTTCCACCATTACTTCTGGAAGATGCGTCCGGCCAAGAGGTAGCCGGCGCCAGCCGGCAGGAGGCGAGTCATGGGGATCTCCGGCAACGTGGCCATCATCGGGGTCGGAACCACCCGGTTCGGCGAGAACTTCCGGCAGGGCTACGTGGACATGCTGGTCGAGGCCTGCCGGGACGCCTTCGCGGACGCGGGCGTGGACGGCCGGGAGATGCAGGCGGCCTGGCTGGGGACCTACCTTCCCTACGCCTGGGGATTCGAAGGGGTCGCCGGAACGACGCTGGCCGAGGCCCTGAACCTCTATCCCATCCCGGTCACCCGGGTCTCCAACTACTGCACCACCGGGATGGAGGCCGTGCGCTACGCCGCCCTGGCCGTCGCGTCGGGGGAGTACGATGTGGCCCTGGCCGCCGGCGGGGAGAAGATGCGGGACGTGGGCCCGCGCGACAGCCTCGTGGCCCAGCACGTGGAAAAAGGCCATCCCTTCTATTGCAAAGGGCGCACGGCGCCCGGGGCCTTCGCCCTCCTGGCGAGGCGCTACTTCGAGGTGTACGACGCGAGCGAGGAGGTCCTCGCGCGGGTGGCCGTCAAGAATCACCGCCACGGGGCGCTCAACCCCAAGGCCCATTTCCGGAAAGAGATTACGATCGAGCAGGTGCTTCGGGCCCCGCGGGTGGCGGAGCCCCTGGGCCTTCTGGATTGCTGCCCGACCACGGACGGGGCCGCCGCGGTCGTCTTGACCCGGACGGAGCTGGCCCGGCGCGCCGGCAAGCCCCACGTGGTGATCCGGGGGACGGGACTCTCGTGCGCGGCGGGGTACTTCACGATGCCGTTCGAGCCGGACTACGACTTCCTCGGGTTCGAATCGACCCGCCAGGCCGCCCGGGCCGCCTACGCCCAGGCCGGGATCGCCCGTCCCCGCGATCAGATCGACGTGGCCGAGGTCCACGACTGCTTCACCATCACGGAGGTCGTCAACTACGAAGACCTCGGGTTCTGCGGGCGGGGGGAAGGAGGGGGCTTCGTCGCCGCCGGCGCCGCCGACCTGGAGGGAGAGCTGCCGGTCAACCCGAGCGGGGGGCTCAAGTCCTGCGGCCACCCCATCGGGGCCACCGGAGCCCGGATGATCGCTGAGATCACGGACCAGCTCCTGGGCCGGGCCGGCCGGCGGCAGGTGAAAGAGGCGAGAGTCGGGCTGGCGCACACCCTGGGCGGCCCCGGAGCGGTGGCCTGCGTCTTCGTCCTGGAAAGGGGCTGACGCGACGGCTCAGGGGAAAAGCGGAAAGAGCGGCGCCGGTGAGGGAGCGAAACCGAATGAGGGTCGTCAACATCCGGGAGGAAACCGCCTACGTCGCCCCCGGAGGCCGTCTTACGAAGGTGCTGGCGGACGAGGCCGCGGGGGCGAACAACGTCCTCGTCTGCCACGCGGAGCTGCCCCCGGGCGCCCAGAGCGACGTGCACGCGCGGGAGGAGGAGGAGATCATCTACGTCCTGGAGGGAGAGCAGGTCATCCGGACGCCGGCGGGCGAGGAGTACCGACTCGGCCCAGGGTGCCTCCTCTTCATCCCGCCGGGGACCGTCCACCAGCACACCAATCCCGGCGGCGAATCCGTCCGGTTCTTGGGGATCTTCTCCCCGCCCGCGGGGCTCGGCCGGGCCATCCGCAAGCGGCCCGCCGCGCGGTAGCCTGCGGCGGGGTGCCACCGGTCTTCGCCGCAAGCCCCGTTCGAGAAAGATCGAGGAAGGAGGACGCGGGAATGGCGGAAGCAGGGAAAATGATCCTGGAGGTCCGCGTGGACGTGGACCCGGCCCACGAGGAGGAGTTCAACCGGTGGTACGACCAGGTCCACCTCCCCGAAATCGTGGACTGTCCCGGCTTCCAGAGGGCCAGGCGCTTCGTGGCCGTTCAGGGCTCGCCCAAGTACATCACCCTCTACGACATCGATTCCGAGAAGGCCCTCGAGACCCCGGAGTTCCAGAGCCGGCGGGGGTGGGCCCACCTGAAGCCCTACGTGAAAGACCCGCAGGTCTGCACGTACCGGAAGATCACGGAGCTCGAAGGATGATCACCTGCGCCGCCGTCCAGACCCTCCCCGTCTTCGCGGACCGCAGGGCCAACCTGGCCGAGTCCCTCCGGCGGGTCGAGGAATGCGCCTCCCAAGGGGCGCGGCTCATCGTCTTCCCCGAGTGCAGCCTGACGGGGTATTGTTTCGACAGCCGGCAAGAGGCCGAAGGCGCCGCCGAGGAGATCCCGGGCCCCTCCACCGAGGCCCTGGCGGACAAGGCCCGGCGGACGAACGCGTACATCGTCGCGGGGCTCCTGGAGCGCGAAGGGGACCGCCTCTACAACGCGGCCGTCCTCGTCGGCCCCGAAGGCGTCCTCCACCACTCCTACCGGAAGACCCATCTCCCCGGCCTGGGCGTGGACCGCTTCGCCGACCCGGGCGAAGACCCCCTCGAGGTCATCGAGACGGCCGTCGGCCGGATCGGGATCCTTATCTGTTACGACCTCTTTTTCCCCGAGCCCGCGCGGGTCCTGATGCTGAAGGGGATGGACCTCCTCCTACTGCCCACCAACTGGCCCGCGGGCCGGGAGGCGAACCCGGACTTCGTCGTCCGGTGCCGCGCGCGGGAAAACCACGTCTTCATCGTCGCGGCGAACCGCGCGGGCGAGGAGCGGGGGACGCGGTTCTTCGGCCGGAGCCAGATCTGCGACCCCGACGGGCGCGCGCTAGCGGAGGCCGCCGCCGATCGCCCGGACGTCATCTACGCCGAGATCGAGCCCCGCTCCTCCCGGGAGCATCACATCGTCCTGAAGCCCGGCGAGTTCGAGATGGACCTGCTCGCGGACCGGCGGCCCAACCTGTACGGAGCGATCGCGGAGGCCCGGGGAGCCGGACACCCCTCCCACCCCGCCTTCCAGAGGTGACGCATGGACCCGGACCGGGAACGGCTGCAGAAGGACTGGGATGAGGCATGGAACAACCGGTGGGCGCGCCACCTGATCCCCGAGGCCGGCGCGCGCCGCTTCGTGATCGAGCTGAACGGGGTGAAGGCCCAGGGCGCGCTCCTCGAGCGGGGCGCCCCAAAGACCTGCAACGCCTTCTGGAAAAGCCTCCCCATCCGGGGACACGCCGTCCACGCGGCCTGGTCGGGCGACATGATCCGCTACGTGGAGAAGGTGAAGCTCCCGGTGAAACAGTTCGAGAACGTCAT
>JACPRG010000059.1 GCA_016190025.1 Candidatus Tectimicrobiota bacterium | reverse complement strand
TCTTTCCGGAGTGGGCGCTCAGGAGCTCCAGGCAGCGGGCGTATCTCTTGTGGCCGGCGACGTCGCCGGGGTCGTTCAGGCCGCGCAGGAGGATGAAGTGGTTCGCCCGGGCGGCGACGCGGTCTCCCCGGACGATCTCGATGGCGAGCTGCGTGTACGAGCCTTCGATGATGTAGCACTCGCCCTTGTCCAGGAACTCGATGTTGCCCGGCGTGCCCATGGGGCTCTGGACGAGCTTCGCCAGGATGGCGCCGGCTGCGGAGGCGGCGTCCTCGAACTCGAGTCCGTCGCGCATGAGCTGACCCCGGTCCAGGGCGCGCAGGGTCGTCAGGTCCACCTTCTTTTCCTTGAGCTCGAGGGTCCGCCCGATGTTGGCGCCCGTCGCCAATCCTGCGTCGCTCATCCCCATCTTGAGGCCGGTCGAGCCGGCCGCGGCGACGCCCAGGATGCGGTGTCCCGACTCCGACCGGCAGTCCAGGACGACGTTGATCTCTTTGTTGAGGTGGAAGTTGGGCCCGGTCAGGCTTTTGCCCCCCACCTTGTCGCTGTTCTTGAGGAAGATGGGGTTGCCGGACGCCGAGGTCTTCCCCAGGGCCATGAGGACGGTGCAGCCGTCTTGGAACACCGAGTCCTCGCAGAGGTTGAAGGCGAGCAAGTCTTCGAAGGGGACCTCGGCCCCGCGGGCCAGGGCCTCGATCTCCTCCAGGCGGCGCGGGGCGAGGGTACGGAGGGAGCGATCGTTTCGCCGGAGGGAACGGAGAACGTCGCCGCGCTCGCATCCCCTCCGCCGCAGCTCCCGCCAGAACAGCGCAAGGTTGTCCTCCACGGCGGCGCGCAATCCCGCCCCCCGGTCTTCCAGGGATGCGTTCATGATCTTGTCCCCCTGCATGATGGAGGTCGCAGACCTCAAGATGTCACAGACCTCTGGAAAACATGCTTGATTCTACCACGCGGGCGCCCTTCCGGAACCCGGGCGGTGTGGGGTGGCCGCTGGCCGCCCGGCGGCGAACTGACAGGCGGTCGCCGCCCGCCGCGGCCACTCGCGCGGCCTGGTTTTGTAGGGGCGCAGCGAGCTGCGCCCGGCTCGGCCGCACAACGACAACCAAAGCGAAGCGGAGGTCGCAGACCTCAAGGCACGGTGCCCTTGCGGGAAGGCCGGCGACCGATTATCCTTGTCCGGCTTGGAAAGCGCGATCGGGGTCCCCGGATGGCCTCCCGCCGCGGGGCTTCCGGGAAGAGCCGTCAGAAAACCAGCAGCGGAGAAACCATGCCTTCGTTCGATATCGTCTCCCGGACCGACATCGCCGAGGTGGACAACGCCCTGAACGGCATAAGGCGCGAGATCGCCCAGCGGTTCGACTTCAAGAACAGCAAGTGCACTATCGAGCGCTTGGACGAGACGCTCACCCTCGTCGCCGATGACGACTTCAAGCTGAAACAGATGCACGACCTCCTGGCGACGTATCTCACCCGCCGCAAGGTCGACGCCGCCGCCCTCGACCACCAGGCCCCGGAAAAGGCCGCCGGCGGCGCCGTGCGCCAGAAGGTCGTCATCCGCCAGGGCGTCGGGGCCGACTTGGCCAGGAAGATCGTCAAGGCCGTCAAGGGCAGCAAGCTCAAGGTCCAGGTCGCGATCCAGGGCGACGAGCTCCGGGTCTCCGGCAAGAAGCGCGACGACCTCCAGGCGGCGATCACCCTGGTGAAGGACCTGGGGCCTGACCAGCCCCTCCAGTCCGTCAACTTCCGCGACTAGCGGGCGCGGCCGCCGCCCGACTCCGATGAGCCGCGGCCTCGAAACCCTGGACGTCCGACCGTGAGCTTTTTGACCGGCCTGAGGTGCATCCGCTGTAACGCTTCGTTTCCGGCGGAGCCCAGGTTCGACGGCTGTCCCCGTTGCCGGGCAAAGGCCCCCTCCAACCTGACGCCCGTTTACGATTACGCGGCGATCCGGCGCGCCTTCCGGAAGGAGGCCCTGCGCGATCGTCCCGCGAGCCTGTGGCGCTACCGGGAGTTTCTGCCCGCCGATCCCTCCGAGGCGAGCTCCCTGGGGGAGGGCATGACGCCCCTCGTTCCCTGCCCGAAGCTGGGGGCGGAGCTCGGCGTCCCGAGGCTCTACCTCAAGGATGAGTCGCGCAACCCCACCGGCTCTTTCAAGGACCGGCTGGCGGTCGTGGCGCTCGCCCTGGCCGGGAGGTTCGGGAAAAAAACCGTCGGCGTTAGCTCGACGGGAAACGCGGGCGCGGCGGCGGCGGCGTACTCCGCGCGGATGGGCCTTCCGTGCGTGGTCCTGACCGTGAAAGGGGCCGCCTCGGCGATGGTGACGCAGATCCGGGCCTACGGCGCCCTGGCCGTCGCTACGGCGAAGAAAGAGGACCGGTGGACGCTGCTCCAGGCGGCCGTCGAGCGGTTCGGCTGGTATCCGACCTCTCCCTTCTTCGGCCCGCCCATCGGGAGCAACTGCTACGGCGTGGAAGGGTACAAGACCATCGCCTTTGAGGTCTGCGAACAGCTTGGCTGGCGCGCCCCCGACTGGTGCGTCCTGCCGGTGGCCTACGGGGACGCTCTGTTTGGAACGTGGAAGGGGTTTGACGAGTTCGCCGGGATGGGGTTCGTCGCCTCGCGCCCCCGGATGGCCGCGGCGGAGACGGCGGGCTCTCTCGAGGCCGCCCTGCGCGATGGAGTTGACGCCATCCCCGCGCGAACGCCGCCTTCGCCGTCCTTCTCCGGCTCCATCGACGTCGCGCAAAGCACGTATCAGGCGCTCTTCGCCCTCCGGGCCTCGGGAGGTCTGGCCTCCCTCGTGGCGAACGAAGAAATCATGGAGCTTCAAGAGGCCCTGGCCTCCAGGGAAGGGATGTACGCTGAGCCCTCCGCGCTGGCCGCGCTGGCGGCGGTCCGAAGACTGCGCGCTCAGGAGAAGATACGGGAGGATGACCTCGTGGTCGGCGTGATGACGGCGGCCGGTCTCAAGGACTCGGCGGCGACCGCCTTCCGGCAGAAGGAGGTCCCCGTCGTCCCCGCCGACCTGGAGGCCCTCCTGGACGCCCTGCGGGCGTCCTACGGCTATCAGGCCTGAGGTTCCGGCGCGAAGCCCGGCGTTGCGCAAGGTCACGGACCTTGATCTTCTCGCTTCGCTTCGGCTGTCGATACGGAGCCGAGCCGGGCGGGGACAAGGCCACTGGCCTTGACCTTTTCGCCGGGCCTGAACGTCCGAGGCCCGGCCGGGGCGAGCCGGGCGGCGACCGCCTGTCTATTCGCCGCCCGAGCCCGATTACCAGTGCTTGACAGACCGTTCAGGGGGGAGTGAAATCGATCCAAGCAGCGAAAAGCGCCCTGGACGGTTCGACTGCGGGTCGAACCGGAAAACCCCGGTTACCAAGGGGAGCGGTTAATCCTTGACACCGCTGTCACCTTGAGCAAAGCGAAGGGTCCCTCAAAAGAAGAAGATTCTTCGCTGCGCCCAGAATGACGCGTCAGTTGTTGAGTGCTCTCCTGAGTAATAGCCGCAGCGTGTTCCAGAGGAAGATTTTCGCCGTTCCGTTCTTACCCCATCCGTGCGCGCAGGAGGATCTGCAGATGAGAAGAATCATCGCAACCGCGGCTCTCGCGGTCGCCGGTCTGTGGCTTTCTGCGGCCGCTTCGCCAGCGGCCGAGAGGGTCAGCTTCACCCCGGGTTGGTTTTTCTACGGACGGGACGTCGGCTTTTTCGCCAGCATCGAGAAGGGCTACTACACCCGGGAAGGCATCGACTTCATCATCGAGCCCGGCAAGGGAGCCGCGGATGCGATGAACCGCGTGGCGGGGAAAAGAAACAGGTTTGCCGTCGCGGGCAACGGCGCCGTCGTGATCACGCGTTCCAAGGGCGTCCCGGTCAAAGTCATCTCCATGTACCACGACAAGCCCCTCGACGTGATCTACACCCTGAAGGGATCGGGCATCACCAAACCGAAGGACCTTGAGGGGAAAAAGCTTGGCGCTTCCCCAAAGGACGCGGCCGCCATGCTCTTTCCCGCCCTTGCCAAGACGAACAAAATTGAAACCGAGAAAGTCAACTGGATATACATGAACCCCACATCCAAGATCCCGAGCCTGCTTGCGGGTCGGGTGGATGCGATTGTCATCTTCCACAACTCCTATCCGGCGGCGACCGCGGCGGCGGCGAAATCCGGCAAGGAGATCGTTCCTTTGCTTTACGCCGATTGGGGGCTCGACATCTACTCGGCGGGCATCATCGCGCTGGAAGAGGACCTGAAGCAAAACGGGGACCTCGTACGGAGATTTCTCAAGGCGACCTACGAGGGCACGGCCTGGGCCATCGACCATCCGGACGAGGCCGTCAAGCTCTTCCTGAAACACAACACATCCTTGAACCCCAAAATGGTGAAGGGGGAATGGCTGATCACGGCTGAGCACTTGTTGACGCCCCTCGCTCGCAAAAATGGACTGGGCTACATGGACAGGAACAAGATGGAGCGAACGATTCAGGTCGTCGCCGATTCCATGGGAGAAAAGCCTGTGCCGGTGGACGAGTTCTACACCAGCCGATTCCTCCCGAAGATTTTTCCGGAGTCGGCCAAGAGGTGAGAGGGCGTTTCAACCGGAAGTCCGGGGGATTGTCCGGGGTGTCTCGCCTACAGTGTCGGGGGTGGGCGCCCACGGCGGCTTGAAGTCTGCGGCTTCCTTGGCCACGGCGGAAAATTCCGCCACTACACCCGATCTATCTCTGGACTCGCCCCCGACTGAAACTGTTCGGGGGCCTGTAGGGGCCAGGCGGAGCCGATTCGTAGCCCCTATTTGAGCGGAGCGGAAATCGGGGCCGAAGCGTACCGGCCCGTCACGCTCTTTCCTCTAAACCTCATAAATTCTCTTCATATCGGGCTTCTCGGTACAATGATAATGGACCCAGATATAGGCATGGCTGAAAAAGACCGAGACGAGGGCGAGCCTGGAATCGCACGCAATGGCGATGATCCAGAGGACCAAGAATCCGAACCAGTACATGGCGTTCCGCGTGTGACGGAATATACCTCTCCGCTCCAGTGGTCTCTTACGATAGCTCGTGTCGAAGTGGTCAATTCCGAAAGCCCGACGGAACCCGAAGTATCTCGCCACGGAGTAGCCCGTGTAGGCCGCAAGCGGCGTCAGAAGAATCAGGAGAAGGATGCGGATCAGCAGGGGCAAGCCCAGGCTGTCGCGGTCGGAGATCGCCAACCCCAGCAACACAAGGACCCGGGCGATCCCGAGAAAGCTGAAGATCGCCGCGTAGAACTCGAATCCCTTCGGCCCGAAGGTCTTCGTCACGGCGCCGAAGCAAAGCTCACTCCTCCAGGAAGCCCAAACGAAGACTTGGTGGGCGACCGGGACTCCCAATGACAGGATGAACCAGGATTGAGCGCCCAAAAGGAGAAATGCGTTTTCCGTGTTTCCCCACCGCGCGCCGAGGAGCCAGGACGCCCCCAGCAGGCCGATGAGCAGGGCCGCGTGCAGCCGCTGCCCTTTGAAGAAACAACCGAGGCGGTTTCGGTCCTGTGCCGCGGGATTCTCCTTGGGATTCAACCCGGAATCTCCGTTTCAAGGCCGCCGTGGCGCCCTTCACGCATTTGGATTTGAGGCCGATAGCTCGCCGAAGTCCTGACGCTCTGTCCGACCGGTTGGGTTTCAGGTCAATGATTCAAGCGTGCGGAGACCGAAGCCAGGTCGTCCATGAGTCGATCCTTGGCATGCACCCACAATAATTCATAGAGCCCCACAAAGAGTGCTTCGGCGTTGTCGAGGCCCGCCTTGTCCGTCGGCCTCAACGTAAAGCTCCCCTCCGAATGGATGGCTTCCGCTTCCGTGGGGATACGCACTTCCAGTCCGGCCGAGCTCATGTAGATGTAGAAATGGTCTTTGGTCCAAGAGCGCTGATAGCTCATCCCTTCGTATCCTCTCAAGCTTTATCTTTTCATTCCCGGAAAACAGGAGTGACCGTCAAGGGATGAGGATCACCTTCCCCTTGTTCTTCCGGTCCAGGAGGTACTGCACGGCCTCGCGGGCCTGGGAAAGAGGAAAAGTCCGGTCCACGACGGCCCGGAGCCGGCCCGCCTCCAGGAACTCCAGGATCGTCCGGAGCTCCAGGATCGTCCCCAGGTTCGTCCCGAAGATCTTGAGGTTCTTCATGTAGACGTGGCGAAGGTCCATCCGAGCCCAGTGGCTCCCGTGGGAACCGATGGAGATGAGCCTTCCGAGGCGGTTCAGGCAGTAGACGCTCTTCTCGAAGGTCTCCGCCCCGATGTGCTCGATGAGGACGTCCACGCCCCGCTTGCCGGTGATCCGCCTCGTCTCCTGGACGAAGTCCTTCGTCTTGTAGTTGATGACCGCGTCGGCCCCGAGGGCGCGGGCGAAATCGGCCTTCTCCTCCGAGCCGACAGTGGCGATGACCCGGGCCCCCACGAGCTTGGCGATCTGGATGGCCGAGCTGCCCACGCCGCTTCCGCCCGCCTGGACCAGGACCGTCTCGCCCGTCTGGAGGCCCGCCTGGGAGAAGAGCGCGTGCCAGGAGGTCAAAAACGCCAGGGGAATCGCCGCCCCGTCCACGTCGGAGATCTTCTCGGACAGGGGGAGGCAGTTCTCGGCGGGGACCTTGACGTACTCGGCGTAGCCGCCGTGCCGCGCCGCCCCGAGATAGCCGTACTTCAGGCAGACCGTCCGCTCCCCCCGGAGGCAGTACTCGCACGCGCCGCAGGCGAAGCCGGGAAAGACGATGACCCGGTCTCCGGCCTTCACGTGAGAGACGCCCGCTCCCGCTTCCGAGACGACCCCGGCCACCTCGCACCCGTTGATGTGGGGGAGGCCTCCGGGCGGGGGGTAGCGGCCGTCCAGGAGGAGGAGGTCCACGTGGTTCATCCCGCAGGCCTTCACCCGGACGACGGCGTCGCCCGGCCCGGCCTGGGGGGTCTCGTACTCTTCGTACAGGAGCTTCTCCGGCCCCCCGTGCTCATGGAAAATCGCGGCTTTCATGGATGACTCCAGTCCTCAGGCGCAATCGCCAGCTTCTTTGATCGGATTTTTCTTTTCGCCAATCGCCGTCAGAAGGGGACTTCCTCGCGCTCATCCTTGACCCGTCTGGCCTTGTGGTCCCAGCGGGGGAGGGAGCCCGGCTCGACGATCTCCACCCCGGCGCGGATGCCGAGGCCGACCCGCAGCTCCGACTCCATGCGTTTTCGCAGCGCCGGGTAGCGGTCCTTGGGGATGTCGGGCGCCGGGTCGATCTGGACACGGATCTCGTCCAGGCCCCCCTCCCTTCGGATGCGCACCAGGAACTCCTGCATCTCCGGGAAGGCCCGGACGATTTCCTCGATGCGCCGCGGGTAGACGATCACCCCGCGGATCTTCTTCATGTCGTCCAGGCGGCCCAGGACGCCCCCATCGACGGAAAAGAGCGTGCGGCCGCACGGGCATTGGCGGTCGGCGACCTGGACCAGGTCCCGGGTCCGGTAGCGGAGAAGGGGCATCGCCTTGCGGTAGAGGCTGGTGAAGACGATCTCCCCCTCACCCCCCGGCCCGACGGGCTCTCCGGTTTCCAGGTCCAGGACCTCCGGGTAGCAGTAGTCCTCGTGGACGTGGGCGAGGCCCGAGTGCGCCGTGCAGGAGAACCCCCAGGCGGCCAGCTCCGTGAGTCCGGGGAGGTCGAACACCTGGGCCCCGAAGGCCTCCTCCAGCTTTTTCTTCGTGGCCGGGATGCCGGCGCCCGGCTCGCCGGTGTGCCAGGTGATGCGGATCTTCGACTCTTTCGCCAGGTCGATCCCGCGCTTCTTGGCCTCCTCCGCCATGTACAGGGCGTAAGAGGGCGTGCAGCCGAGGACGGTGATGGGGTACGTCAGCAGGGCGTCGATGCGCTGCTCGGTGGAGAACCCCCCGGCGGGGAACATGAGACAGCCGATCTCCTGGGCGGCGAAAAATCCCGACCAGAAGCCGATCCAGGGGCCATAGCTGAAGGCGCACATCACCATGTCGGACTTGCGGATGCCCATTCCGTACAGCCCCCGGGCGTAGCTCCGGTAGAACCCTCTCCAGTCCTCCGCCGTGTCCAGGTACATGAGGGGCCGGCCGGTGGTGGCGGAGGTGGAGTGGACGCGCAGGCACTCCTCGATGGGGACCGCCAGGAGGCTCCCCCAGGGCGGGTGTTCAGCCTGGTCGGCCTTCAGCTCGTCCTTGGTGGTGAAGGGGAGCTTGGCGATGTCGTCCAGGGAGCGGACGTCGCCCGGCGCAAGGCCCGCCTCCTCGAACTTCCTGCGGTAAAAAGGGGAGTTATCGTACGCGTGGCGGACCTGCTCCAGGAACTTCTTCTCCTGGATTTGCCGCATGGTCTCTCGCGAGGCCGTCTCGATGTCCGGCTCGAAGTACAGGTCTTCGAATCTCACCCGGTTCACGCCCTCAGTCCTTTCCGTCGGCCCCCTGGGCCAGCCGCCGGGCGGCCGCCTTCACGGCTTGAACGATGTGATGATAACCCGTGCACCGGCAGATCGTCCCCGAGATCCCCGCCCGGATTTCCGAGTCGCTGGGGTTTGGGCTCTCGTTCAGAAGCTCCAGCGCGCAAAAAAGCATTCCCGGCGTGCAGAAGCCGCACTGAAGACCGTGGTGATTCCAGAAGGCCTCCTGGAGGGGATGGAGCCTCCCGCCCTCGGCCAGGCCCTCGATGGTCGTGACCTCCGCGCCGTCGGCCTGCACGGCGAACATCAGGCAGGAGCGGACCGTCGCGCCGTCCACCCGGACGGTGCAGCAGCCGCAGATGCCGTGCTCGCAGCCCACGTGGGTCCCGGTGAGGCCGAGCTCTTCCCGCAGGAAGTCGGAGAGAAGGAGGCGGGGCTCAACCGAGCGCTCGTATTCCACGCCGTTCACCTGCACCCGGATGGGAAACGTCTCGCGCATCTCAAGTCTTCTCCCTGGCCATCGCCCAGGCGTCGTCCAGGGCCCGGTGGACGAACACCCTCGCCATCTCCCGCCGATAGGCCTCGCTTCCCTTCAGGTCGGGGATCGGCGCCACCGCGCCGGGGACCCGGGAGGCCGCCTCGTCGAGGTTGCCGGGGCTTCCGTCGCCTCCCGTGAGGACCTCCTCCGCGCCCCGGACGCGCAGGGCCTTGGGAGAGGCCCCCGCCACGGCCACGCGCGCCTCGGCGCACCATCCCCGGCCGTCCAGGGTGATCTGGGCCGCCGCCGCGACGACGGCGAAGTCCCCGTGGCGGAGGGAGAGCTCGCGGAACCCGTAACCTGAGCGGGGAGGCGCGACGGGGAAACGGACCTCCGCGAGGATCTCGTCCTCGCCGATCCGGGTGCTCAGGAAGCCCTCGAAGAAATCCTCCGGCCCGGCGGCCCGGGTCCGCCCTCGCCCCCGGATGATCAGCTCGGCGTCCAGGAGCGTCGCCGCCAGCGCCAGCTCCGCTGTGGGGTCTCCGTGAACCAGGCTGCCCCCGACCGTGCCGCGATTTCGGATCTGGGGGTGGCCGATCCATTTCGCGGCCTCAGCGAGGAGGGGACACCGATCCCGGATCTCGGGCGCCCTTTCCAGCGTCCTCTGGCGGGTGCGCGCGCCGATCCGCAGGAAGCCGTCCTCGACCCGGACGTAGTCCAGCTCCTTCACGGGGTTGATGTCCACCAGGACGGCGGGCTCGGCGATCCGGAAGTTGAGCATCGGCACGAGGCTTTGTCCGCCGGCCAGGAGCTTAGCGTCCCCTCCGTGCTCAGCCAGGGCGGCGAGGGCCGCCTCCACGCTCTCGGCGCGGACGTATCGGAAGGCCGGGGGCTTCATGCCCGCTTCTCGCCCGGTGGGGCGCCCCCTCCCTTGGCGTCCTGGATGAGCTGCCAGACGTCACTGGGCCGGAGCGGGAGACGCGTGACGGCCGCCCCGAGGGGCTTGAGAGCGTCGGCCACGGCGTTGGCCAGGCAGGCGGGGACGCTCATCGTGCAGGACTCGCCGCACCCTTTGGAGCCGAGGACGGTGACGGGGGAGGGGATCTCGATGTGGCCGATGTCCAGGACGGGGACCTCGGCGGCCGTCGGGCACAGGTAGTCGATGAAGGAGCCGGCCAGGTACTGGCCGCTCTCGTCGTAGGCCATCTCCTCGTACAAGGCGCCCCCCAGGCCGTGGACGAAGCTGCCGTAGATCTGCCCCTCGACGAGGGTGGGGTTGAGGACCTTGCCGCAGTCGTGGACGGTGACGTACTTCCGGATCTCCACCTGGCCGGTGTCGGGGTCGATCTCGACGCAGGCCAGATCTGCGATGAACCCGTAGGTGGCCGAGGAGTCCACCCGGTCCTTGTCGTCGGGGGCCTTGGAGGTCGGGAAGTTGTAGGTGTACGTGGCCTGGACGCCGGGCTCCATGCCCTCGGGCAGGTCTCCCTGGTTCCAGTGGGCGATGCCCGCGGCGCGGCGGATGGAGATCTTGCGCTCGGGCGCCCCCTTCACCCGGATGGCGCCGTCCGCCAGCTCCAGGTCCTTGGCGTCCACCTCGAAGTGATGCGCAGCGATCTGGAAGAGTTTTTCTCTGACCTTCCGGGCGGCCATGGCCACGGCGCTCGCCCCCACCGAGGCGAACCGGCTGGAGTAAGTCCCGGTGGTGATGCTCCAAAACCGCGTGAAGGTGTCGATGCCGGAGACGACGCGGACGTCCCCGGGCGCGACGCCCAGCTCGTCGGCAACGATCTGCGAGACGACGGTCTCGTGGCCCTGGCCCTCGGGGACGGTGTTGATGATAACGCTGACCTGCCCCAGGGGGTCCATCTTGACGACGGCGGTCTCGCCCGAGCCGGACTTGGGGTTGAAGCGGCCGCTGGCCCGGAACTCCGGCGTGTAGGCCACGGTGATGTAGGCGATGTTGGTCACCGACGGGTCCACCACGGTGGACAGCCCGATGCCGAACAGGCGCCCCTCCTTCCTCGCCTCCTCCTGCTCCTGGCGCAGGGCGGCGTAGCCCGCCTTCTGCAGCGCCAGGTCCAGACACGCCCCGTAGTCCCCCGCGTCGTAGATGCCGCCGGTCGCCGTGACGTAGGGGAACCGGTCTTTCCGGACCAGGTTCTTTCTGCGGATCTCGGCCGGGTCCATGCCGAGCCGGTCGGCCAGCAGGTCCACGATCCGCTCCATCTCGAAGTAGAGCTGCTGGCAGCCGTAGCCCCGGTTGGGTCCGGTGGGGCTCTTGTTGGTCATGACCACGTAGGCGTCCCACGCCAAGTGGGGGATATCGTAGGGGCCGAGCTGGTTGCCGGTCGTGCGGTACATGCAGGCCGGCTCCGGGCTCCGCAGGTAGGCCCCCACGTTGTCCATGACCCTTTTCCGGATCCCCAGGAGGGTCCCGTCCCGCTGGGCGGCCGCCTCGATGTAGGTGACCCGGTCGGTCCCGCTGGAGCTGGACATGAGGTGCTCCATCCGGTCCTCGATGTATTTCACGGGGACGCCCGTCTTCTTCGCGGCCAGGGCGGTCATGACCATCTGAGGGAACATGCTGGACTTGATGCCGAAGCCTCCCCCAATGTCAGGCGGGACGATGAAACGCAGCCGGTTCTCCGGGATCTGGAGCGCCGCCGCCGAGACCGGATGCATGGTGAAGGGGCCCTGGAAGTTGGACCAGATGGTGATGACGTCCTCGGCCGGATCGTGCTGGGCGATGACCGCGAAGGTCTCCATCGGGGTGGAGGAGTACTTCGGGAAGAAGAAGCGCTCGCCCACGGTCACGTCGGCCCCGGCGAAGGCGGCGTCGGGGTCCCCGTAGCGGAGCGCGCGGTGGTTGATGACGTTCGTCCCCACCTTGGGGTGGAGGAGGGGGGCGCCTTCCTCCGCGGCCTTTTCCACGTCCACCACGGCGGGGAGCGCCTCGTATTCCACCCGGATGGCCCGAAAGGCGTCCTCGGCCAGGTAGCGGTTCTCGGCGACCACCACCGCCACGCCTTCGCCCACGTAGCGGGCGCGGTCGACGGCGAGGCAGTAGTACTCCAGGGGCTCGTCCACCGCCTGGGGGAAGGGGCGGGACATCCGCCTCACGTCCTCTCCGGTGAGGACGCCGCGCACGCCCGGCATCCCCAGCGCAGAGGAGGCGTCGATGGAGCGGACGGCCGCGTGGGGGTAGGGGCTCCGGAGGACGGCGGCGTGGCACATGCCGGGGAGCTTGATGTCGTCGGTGTACTGGCCCCTTCCGGTGAGGAGCCGCTTGTCCTCGACCCGCGGGACGCTGCGCCCGACCCAGGTCCCGGGCGCGACCGGGACGGCCCTCTTCGCCATGATGGACTCCCTCGCGTCCCCGGGGGCGCGCCCCCCGGGACGAAAAATTTTCACGCGGGCCGCGCGCGTCGGCGCGGCGGGGATGATGTTAGCAAAAGGAGAGCGTGAAGCCAAACTCCGCCTCCCGCCGGTCGTGAGCCAGTTTCTTGTCGGGCGGACAGCGGTTTCTTCTCAGGCTCGACGTTCCCGAACGGGGGGCGCAACCGGGCGGATGCGGCCGATTGTATCGGGTCCGGGAGGGATGGGGAGAGGGGAGGGGCGTCGCTTTATTCTTTCTGTTTCTCGAAGGCCCGGGCGACCTGTTCCATGTACAGGGGGGGCGGGATGCCCTCTTTGGGCTGCCCGAAGTAAATCGTCTGATGGGGGAAGGGGATCTCGATGCCGCGCTCGTCGAAGGCCTTCTTCATCCTGCGGTTGAACTCGCGCCCGACCGTCCACTGCTTGATGGGTTTGGTCATGAGCCGGGCCTTGATCACCACGGCCGAATCGGCGAACCGGTCCACGCCGAGGATCTCGATGGGCGCCAGCATGTCCGGGCCGAACTCGGGATCGGCCTGCATCTCGGCGCCAATGCGCTTCAGGATCTCCACCACCTCGTCGGTGTCCTCGCGGTAGGCCACGCCGACGTCCAGGACGTACCGGGAATAGTCCTTCGTCATGTTCGTGATCATGTCCACGTTGCTGTGGGGGATCACGTGGACGTTGCCCGCGAGGTCCCTCATGCGGATGGTCCGCAGGTTGATGTTTTCCACGAGCCCGCCCGTCCCCTTCAGGATCACCACGTCGCCCACCGAGATGCTGTCCTCGAGAAGAATGAACAGGCCCGAGATGACGTCCTTCACGAGGGACTGGGCGCCGAAGCCCACGGCCAGCCCCAGGACCCCGACGCCCGCCAGGACCGGCGTGATGCTGATCCCGATCTGGTCCATCAGGACGAGCGCCGTGACGACAATCACCGACACCTTGAGCGCCGTCCGGCCCAGGGGGACGAGGGTCTTGAGCCGGGCGGGAGGCTCCGCCGTTCCACCGCCGGGAAGGGTCCGGGGATGCAGGAGGGTCTCTGAGGCGAAGTTGCCCGCCACCAGGACGGCCGCCGCGATGGCCAGGATGAGCGCGATGGTGAGGACCCGGACGATGAGGAGGACGCCGAGGTCCGAAAAAAGCAGGTCGAAGGCGTTCACCCCCCACCCCTCGAGAGCCAGGATGGCCGTGACCACATAGAGCAGGGCGAAAAAGATGCGGTGCAGGAGTCGGATGTAGCGATTGGCCCGCCGCTCAATCCCGGGGAACCGGGAACGGACCCGCTCGGGGACGCGGAAGAGCTTGCCCAGGAAGACCCCCAGGAAATACCGGGCGACGACGCAGAGGACCGCCAACAGCAGGGTGTAGGCCGACGCCCGGATCATGAGGCGCAAGGCGTCCGGGTAGTCCAACACCCAGAGGCCGTAGGCCACGATCAGGTAGACAATCCCTATCACGTGCCACTTGGCCGCCAGAAACCCCCATCCGGTCAGGACGGTCTTCCAGAGGTCCTTTTCAGCCTTCCGACGCGGCGTCAGGAGAGAATGAACCTCTTTTCGCTGTTGCAGGATGAGCACGATGATCTGAACCGCCAGACCGGCGGCGTAAAGGGCGGAGAGGGTGTCCGCCCAGATTTTCATGGCGCCCAGGGTTTCGACGACTTGCACGGTGTAATAGCCGTAGACCCCATAGCCGGTGAGCCGTTTGCCCCAGATGTTCCAATAGGCGGCGGTCTCCTCTCTCAGTCCGGTGAACCGCAGGGACGGCCGGTCGGGCGCGATGAGAACCCAGACTCCGGCCATCAAGACGCTCCGCAGAAAGTAGGCCCAAAGGGCGATCAAGACGACGGCGGCGCCCAGCCGCGCGGGTTGCAGGAACGTCAGGGCGAAGAACATCGTCAGCAGGGTGATCCCCGGCGGCACCAAACCCAGGAAGGCGCGGGCGCAGGAAAGGAGGAACTTCCGGCCTCGGCCGGCCCCGTCGGGCGCCGTCATCCGGCCCGCCGACCGGACGGTGTACCTTCGGACGATCCATGAAAGGAGAAGCGCCAGGACGAAGGCCGCCGCGAGCTTCCACAAGAGGTCCAGCAGATGGAGAAGAGTGTCCTGACTTTGCAATGTCCTGATGCCGCGGTTCAAAAGGGGCGGGATCGTCTTTACGTTCGCCGTTGCCGCCCGCACCACCCGCTCGAGCCCGCCGACCAGCCGTTCATAAATCTGGAAGAATGTGACCGCATCGGGGACCGCCGTCTTTTTGGGGACGGCGCCCGCTTGCAGCCGTTCGCGCTCGATCAAGGCGCGGATCTGGCGAATCAGCCTCTCCCGCGCCTGCGGGTCCTCCAGCGTTTTCAGAAGGACCTCCAGGTCGGAGGCCGCCGTTCTTTCCGGAAGGCCGGCTTCGGAAACCGCCTTCGGGGCTGCGCCCGCGGGCCGGGACTCTTGCGCGACGGCCGGGGTCAGGCGTGAGAAGACCACAAAGATCAGCAGAAGGTAGATCCATTGGCGGAAACGGGGGAACGGGAAAACCGACCCGCCGGGTCCGGGGAGAACGGACGTCCTTTTCCGCCGGCGGAAGAAGGCTCGGCTGTCGTCCAGGCGCGGTGCGCTCATTCCGTGGCTCCGCTGACCATTCTGTTCCATCCTTATGAGAAAGGTAGGCCGCCCTCCCCGGACCGTCAAGCGGCAGGCTCTCCCGGACGCGGGGCGTCCCGTCACGCCATCGGAGGGCGCCGACGCGGGCGCCGCGACCCCCTGGGAGCGTCCCCCCGAAAAGAACCCCGGGAAAATGGGGGTCACCATCCATGATACGTGAGGCCCTCTGGTTTTGACACGAAGGCCAATTCCACGGACAATGTCTTCCGGCTCGCCCGGCGGTGCATGAACAGCAAGCGGCACGCGGTCTTTCGCCTGTGACGGATCGACATGGACTCTCTTTGGGCCGCCCAAATCTTTTCGCTTCTCGCCGCGCTGGGGCTCGCCACGGGCGACGCCGCCGCCCGCTTCGGCCTGCGCGCCTCGACGCCCATCACGGGCATCCTGGTCCTGATGGTCACGACCCTTGTGATGTACGGGCCCCTCGCGGTCGCCACCTTCCGGCCGGAGGAGATGGAACTGCGGGGCCTCCTCATCTTGGTGGCCGCGGGGTTCGCGGCGCCGGGTCTGGCCGGGACCCTTCACTACATGAGCTTTCGGAGGATCGGCCTTTCCCGCTCCGTCGCCATCGTCGGCTCCTCGCCCCTGATCACGGTCATTTTCGCCGTGGTCACCCTGGGCGAGAGGCCCAATTGGCTGGTTTACTGGGGGACGGTCCTGATTGTGGCCGGCGTGATTTCCCTGGCTCGCGAGCAGCGCGGTGCCGGCTCCCGCGGCGAGGCCGGGAGGAAACCCGTCTGGTACTATTTCGTTCTCCCAGCGGTGGCCACGCTCCTGTTCGGAGCGGCCGCCACCCTGCGGAAGGTGGGGATCTCGATGATTCCCAACTTGAGCGTGGCCCTGTCCGCCTCGGCCATCGGCGGCCTCCTGACCATCGCGCTCTGGCACCCGTTTCTCCCGCGGGAAGAGCGCGTCCGGCTGGGCCGGCGGAACGTCGGGTATTTCGTCGCCAACGGGGTTCTGGTGAGCCTGGGGCACCTCGCCTTCTTCGCCGCGCTCCAAAGGGGGCCGCTCTCCATCGTGGCGCCGCTCGTGTATACAACGCCGCTTTTCGCCTTGGCCTTCTCGTGGCTCCTGTTCCGGGAGGTGGAGCGGCTGAACACCCGCCTGGCCGCCAGCGCGCTTCTCATCTGCGTCGGGGCGGCTCTGGTCACCCTGTCCCGGGGTTGATGGCCCCGGCGAGACGGAGGTCAGGGCCGCTCGCCGTGAACCGCACCCAGCGTCCAAACCCGGTCCGCGCCCTTCGAGGCTGTCCCCCCGCTTTCGCAGAGGGCAGGAGCCGATGGGCTTGAGCCTTCTTCTGACCGCCCAGGGCCTGGCCATCCTGACGGCGCTGGCGTTCGCCTCGGCCGACGCCGCCGCGCGCTCCGGGATGCGGACGTCGACGCCCATCACCGTCATCCTGATGCTAGCGGTGGTCGCCCTCCTCGTGTTCGGCCCCGTCGCGCTCGCCACCGTCCGCATCGGGGAGCTGGACGCGAGGGGCCTCCTCGTCCTGTTCGCCGCGGGCGTCCTCGCGCCCGGCCTGGCCGGCACGTTTTTTTACATGAGCGTTCTCCGCATCGGCCTCTCCCGGACCAGCTCCATCGCCGCCGCCTCGCCCCTGGTCACGGTCCTGATCGCGGTGACGGCCGTCGGCGAGAGGCCGGGGCCGCTGGTGTACATGGGGACCCTCCTGATCGTGGCCGGTGTCTGGGTTCTGTCGCGTGAGCGGCGGTCCTCCGCGTCCGGGCAGGCGGGCGGAAAAATCGTCTGGAGGGATTTCAACTTCGCGGCGTTGACGACCCTGTTGTTCGGCGTCTCCGCCGCGCTTCGCAAGGTGGGGGTCTCTCTGGTCCCGGCGCTGAGCGCGGGGCTTTGCGCCTCCGCCCTGGGCACGCTGGTCGTGATCGCCCTGTGGCATCCCTTCCTTCCGCCGGGAGAGCGCATCCGGCTGGGCCGCCAAAACCTGGGCGCGTTCGTCGCCAGCGGGGCCTTCAACAGCCTCGCCTACCTTGCCTTCTTCGCCGCGCTTCAGCGGGGTCCGGTCTCTGTCGTGGCGCCCCTGGCCTACATGACGCCGCTGTTCGTCCTGGTGTACTCTTGGGTTTTGTTCCAGGAACTGGAGCGGGTGAACGCCCGGGTGATCGTCGCGTCGCTCCTGATTTGCGCGGGAGCGGCCCTGGTCACGCTCTCCCGGGGTTGAAGGGGGGAGCCCCCGCCGGCTTGCCGGGGGGGGCGTTCGTCCTATAATGATTTTTTTTCGGGTTTGAGCGTCCGGGGCGCAATCCTTCGTCAATCCCCCTGTTTCGCAGAGGTCGCGTTTGAGCGAGACGGCCGCAAACGGATTTCGCTACCGACTCGGCGTGGACATCGGCGGGACCTTCACCGACGTGGTCCTCCTCGACCTGCCGGAGCGCAAGACCTACGTGGGCAAGGTCCTGACCACCCCCGAATCCCCGGCCGATGCGGTGATCCAGGGGCTGCGGAGGATCCTCGCCGACCACGGCGTCCCTCCCGATGCGATCGACAGCCCCATCCACGGGACGACCCTCGTCACCAACGCCATCATCGAGCGCAAGGGCGCCAAGACGGCCCTCCTCACGACGAAGGGGTTCCGCGACAGCGTCGAGATCGGGACGGAAAAGCGGTACGACCTGTTCGACATCTTCCTGGAGAAGCCCGAACCCCTGGCCCCCCGCCATCTCCGTCTGGAGGTGGCCGAGCGCCTCGACCCGGAGGGGAACGTCCTGATCCCGCTGGACGAGGAGGGCGCCCGGAGGGTCATCGAAAGGCTGGACGAGATGAGCGTGCGGGCCGTCGCCGTCACGCTCCTGCACTCTTTCATGAACCCCGCCCACGAGCGGCGTCTGGAGGCACTGATCCGGGAGAGGAGCCCCCGGATCCTCACCTCTCTCTCGTCCGAGGTGACGCCGGAGATCCGCGAGTACCCGCGGAGCTCGACGACCCTGGCCAACGCCTACGTCCGCCCCCTCATGCGGGCCTACCTGGACCTGCTGGGCCGGCGCATCCGCGAGGAGGGCGTGCGCAAGGACCTCTACATCATGCTCTCCAACGGCGGCGTCGCCACGGTCGAGACCGCCGAGGCGTTTCCCATCCGCCTCATCGAGTCGGGGCCGGCCGCCGGGGCCATGGCCGCCGCTTACTACGGCAAGCAGCTCAATCTCAGGCGCCTCATCTCCTTCGACATGGGGGGCACCACCGCCAAGACCTGCTTCGTCGAGGACGGGCGGCCCTCCACAGTGACCGAGTTCGAGGTCGCCCGCGTCTACCAGTTCAAGAAGGGGAGCGGCCTCCCCGTCAAGGTGCCGGTCATCGATATGATCGAGATCGGCGCGGGGGGCGGGAGCATCGCCCACAGGGACGCGCTGGGCCTTCTGAAGGTGGGTCCCGAGAGCTCGGGGGCGGACCCCGGCCCCGCCTGCTACGGGCGCGGGGGCGACCGGCCCACCGTGACGGACGCCGACCTCCTGCTGGGATACCTCGACCCCAAGTTCTTCCTGGGCGGCGCCATGGACCTCGACCTGGGCGCGGCGGACTCCGCCGTGGGCCGCCTGGCGAAGGCCCTGGGGCTCGAGCGGCTGCAGACGGCCTGGGGCATCCACGAGGTGGTCAACGAGAACATGGCCAACGCCGCGAGGATCCACGGCATCGAAAAGGGCAAAGACGTCCAGCAGTACGCCCTGATGGCCTTCGGCGGGGCGGGCCCCATCCACGCCGCGCACGTGGCCGAGAAGCTGCGCATCGGCACGATCCTCTGCCCTCCGGGGGCGGGCACCCTCTCGGCGCTCGGGATGCTCACGGCCCCCATCTCGTTCGATTTCGTCCGGACGAAGATCATGAGGCTCGACGCCCTGGACCCGCAGGCGTTGAACGCCCTGTACCAGGAGATGGAGGCCGAGGGCCGGGCCCTGCTGGAGCGGTCGGGCGTCCCCGCCGGGGAGATGACCTTCCGCCGCTCCGCCGACATGCGGTACGAGGGCCAGGGCTACGAGATCCAGGTCCCCCTTCCCGCGGGGCGGCTTTCCGCCGGGAGCGTGGAGGAGATCCGCGCGGGCTTCGAGCGCTCCTACAAGGCCATCTACCAGCGGCTGGGCCCGAATGTGCCGGTGGAGGCCCTGAACTGGCGGCTGGTGGCTTCCGGGGGAACGCCCCGGCTGGACCTGCGTCCCGCGGACGGCGCCGCGGCCGGCCCGGAAGGGGCGAAGAAACCCCCGCGGCCGGTCTATTTCCCCATCTGGGAAGAGAGGCGGGAGTGCGACATCTACGACCGCGACCGCCTCGGCCCGGGGGCCCGCATCCCGGGGCCGGCCGTCGTCGAGGAAAAGGAATCCACCGTGGTCGTGCCGCCCGGCTGGGACGCCCGCACCGACGAGTTCTCCAACCTCGTGCTCCAGAGGAGACGATGAGCGGAACCGCGACGGATATCGATCCCATCCGCCTGGAGGTCATCTGGAACCGGCTGATCTCCATCGTGGACGAGCAGGCGGCGGCCCTGATGAACGCCTCCTTCACGACGGTGGTCCGGGAGGCCGGGGACCTCTCGGCGGGGCTGTTCGATACCCAGGGGCGGATGCTGGCCCAGGCCGCCACCGGGACGCCCGGCCACATCAACTCCATGGCCACGGCGGCCAAGCACTTCCTGGAGCGCTTCCCGCCGGCGTCCTACCGGCCCGGAGACCACCTCATCACCAACGACCCCTGGATGGTCTCGGGCCACCTGAACGACGTGACCCTCTTTTCCCCCTGCTTCTACCGCGGCAGGCCGGTCGCCTTCTTCGCCTCCACGTGCCACACCTGCGACTTCGGCGGCCGCCCCCTGGGGGCGGAGGCCCGGGACGTCTACGAAGAGGGGTTCTCCATCCCCGTCCTGAAGTTCATGGAGGCCGGAGAGCCCAACCGCATCCTCGAAACCCTGATCCGGGCCAACGTGCGGATGCCCGATGAGGTCATCGGCGACATCTACGCGCAGGTTGCGGCCAACGAGGTGGGGGGCGCCAAGCTCCTCCAGTTCCTGGAGGAGGCGGGGCTCGACTCGATCGACCCCATCGGCGAGGTCATCCTGGAGCGGTCCGAGACCGCCATGCGGAGCGCCGTCCGGGACATCCCCGAGGGCGTCTACCCGGGCGAGGTCATGGCAGACGGCTTCGACGAGGCCATCCGCCTGGCCGTCACGCTGGCCGTGCGGGACGGGGGGATTCACGCCGACTTCAAGGGGACCTCCCCCCAGAGCGCTTGGGGGATCAACGTGGTCCCCAATTACGCCTACGCCTACTGCGCGTACACGGTGAAGTGCTCGGTGGGGTCGCAGATCCCCAACAACGAAGGGAGCTTCCGGCCCATCACCATGTCGGCGCCGCAGGGATGCATCCTCAACCCCAAGCACCCCGCCCCGGTGGGCGCGCGCCACATCCTGGGACACTTCGTGGCGGCGGCCATCTTCGACGCCCTCTCCAAGGCGGTCCCCGGCCGGGTTCTCGCCGAGGGCGCGACCGGCCTCTGGCTCACCCAGCTCGCCGGGACGGACCGGAAGGACAAGACCTTCAGCTACATCTTCTTCTCCTCGGGCGGGACCGGGGCGCGTCCGACCTCCGACGGCCTCTCGGCCACGGCCTTCCCCAGCGGGGTCCAGGGGACCCCCGTGGAGATCATGGAAAACGTCCTGCCGCTGCTCTTCACGCGCAAGGAGCTCCGGCGGGACTCGGGCGGGCCGGGCAGGTTCCGGGGCGGTCTGGGCCAGAGCATCGGCCTGAAGCCGAGGACGGCGGCGCCCATCCACCACTCCCCCATGTACGACCGGTTTTATCATCCGGCCCAGGGGGCGGCCGGCGGCCTGGAGGGCGAGGCGGGAAGCCTCGTCCTGTCCACGGGGGAGCGCCTGCACTCGAAGAAGAAGTACAAGCTTCCTCCCGACGTGGAGGTCACGTTGAACCTCCCCGGCGGGGGCGGCTTCTATTCCCCCCTGGAGCGGGACCCCGAGCGCGTCCGCGGCGACGTCCTCAACGAGTACGTGAGCCGGGAGGCGGCCGAGCGCTTCTACGGCGTCATCCTCAACGACGACCTGACCGTCGATTGGGGGGCGACGGAGAAAAGGCGGAAGGGAAATTGAAAATCCGGGGGGCTTCCGTCCCCGCGTTCCCGGAGGATCTGGGCGAAGACCCGCTCGCTTGCGCGCGCCCGACTCAGAAGGCCCTCTGCCATTCCCTCCGGACGTTGACCCGGAAAGAGGCTCAGGCCGGATTCCCCGAGCGATATGCTGAACCGTGAGAACGCCCCGACGCCGCCGGCCGCTTCGCCCGAGGTCCTGACGGGCGAGCAAAAGGCCAGGTACGTCCGAAGCCTCTTCGCGCGGGTGGCCTCCCACTACGACCTCGCCAACGGGTTCATCACGGGCGGCATGCACCGCGTTTGGCGCAGGGCCACCGTCCGGCGAGCGGTCTCTCTCCTCCCTCCGCGGGCCGGGGGACGCCCCGTCTTCGGCCTGGACCTCTGCTGCGGCACCGGGGATTACGTCTTCCTGCTCCGGGAGGCGCTCGGGGAAAACGTCCGGCTGGTCGGGCTGGATTTTTGCGAGCCGATGATCCGCAAAGGGGTGGAGAGGGCGCGCCGGGCGGGGGCCGGGCCGGAGACCCTGTGGGTGATGGGCGACGCGACGGACCTCTCAGCCTTCCGCGACGCTGCGTTCGACGTGGCGACCGTGGGGTTCGGCCTGCGGAACGTGGTGAACTTGCCCGCCGCGCTGCGGGAGGCCGCCCGCGTCCTGCGTCCCGGGGGCGTCTTCATCTCTCTGGAGCTCACCCGTCCGGAGCGCGGCCCCCTCCGGC
>JACPRG010000060.1 GCA_016190025.1 Candidatus Tectimicrobiota bacterium | reverse complement strand
GCCGGGCCGGGATCTTCGTTCCTCCGGCCTGCTTCGAGTCCTCCGGGGGGCTCGCCGAGTTCGTCTCCGCGTTGGGGTCCGCGCCCCGCCCCGTCTTCCTGAGCGCCGGGGACGGCCCGCTGCTCTCCCATCCCATCGAGACCCACGTGGCTCTCTTCGCCGCCCTGCGGCAGGTGCGGTGGGGATAGTCCTCGTAGGCGGCCGGACGGATTGACAGGCGCGGCGCGGCTTCATTACCATAGACCTGGAGAAAGGAATCATCCGCTTACAGCTTCAGGCGTCCGGGCGGACCTCCGCGCGGGGGGGAGTGCGAGAGGGGCATGCATCCGCAACGGCCTCCTCTATCAGTCCCTCCAGGCGGGATCGAAGGCGTCATGAACAAGATCTATCCTTCCGCGGATGAGGCCGTCAAAGACGTTCCCGACGGAGCGGTGATCATGTTCGGCGGGTTCGGCACCACGGGCGAGCCCGAGCACCTGATCCGCGCCCTGGCGAGGCAAGGGGCGAAACACCTGACGGCCATCAGCAACGCGGCCGGAGCGTGGGAGAGAAACCTCGCCCCGCTCTTCAAGAACCGTCAGATCCAGAAGTTCATCGGCTCTTTCCCCGCGCCCAAAAAGGCCCACTACTTCGAGGGGCAGGTCCGGGCCGGGGAGGTGGAGTACGAGTGCGTCCCGCAGGGCACGCTGATCGAGCGCATCCGGGCGGGCGGCGCCGGGATCGGGGCCTTTTACACGCCGACGGCGGTGGGAACGCCCCTTGCGGAAGGCAAGGAGACCCGGGTCATCGGCGGCCGGGAGCAGGTCCTGGAGCGCGCCCTCTACGCCGACTACGCCTTTGTGAAGGCCTACAAGGGAGACCGCTGGGGGAACCTCGTGTACCGCATGACGGCGCGCAACTTCAATCCCGTCATGGCGACGGCGGCCCGGGTGACGATCGCGGAGGTGGAGGAGATCGACGAAGTGGGCGAGCTGGACCCGGAGACGGTCGTGACGCCCGCCATCTTCGTGAATCGGGTGGTGCGGGGAGAGCACTATGACAAAAGCTGGGTTGACGAATGAGCAGATGGCCTGGAGGGCCGCCCGGGAGCTGAAAGACGGGGACTGCGTGAACCTGGGCTTCGGCCTTCCCACGCGGGTCGGCGATTACCTGGACCCGGAGGCGGAGATCCTGGTCCACACGGAGAACGGCCTCCTCGGGGTGGGCCCGCGGGCGCCCGAAGGCCGGAAGGACCCCGACCTGGTGAACGCCAGCAAGGAGGCCGTCACCTTCATTCCCGGGGCCTCTTTCTTCTCCCAGGCGGACGCTCACGCGATGGTGAGGGGCGGCCACCTGGACGCCTCCATCCTGGGGGCGTACCAGGTCTCGGAAAAGGGCGACCTGGCCAACTGGATGCTTCCCGGAAGCCCCATCGGACGGGTGGGCGGGGCCATGGACCTGGCCGCGGGGGCACGCCGCGTCATCGTCCTGATGAGCCACGTGACGAAAGAGAGAGCGCCCAAGATCGTCCGCTCCTGCACGTACCCCCTGACGGGGAAGGCCTGCGTCGATCTGATCATCACGGACCTGGCCGTCGTCCAGGTGACCGAGGAGGGGCTGGTCCTCCTGGAGGTCGCGCCCGGCTTTTCCGCCGAGGAGGTCCGGGCGGTCACCGAGCCCCCGCTGGTCGCGTCGGCCGACCTCAAGGAAATCCCCGTCCCCGAAGAATTGGCGGCCCGGGGATAACCCATCGCGGAAAAAGATCATGGCCCTTCAAGCAATCGACGTTCACACCCACGTCAACACCCCTGACGCCCGGGCGCTGAATCCCCTTCGGGAGTCCATGGAGAAGTATTTCAAGACGACCCTCAAGGGAGTCCCCCTGGAGGAGACGGCCGGGATGTACCGGAAGAGGGAGATGAAGGCGGTCGTTTTCTCCATCGACGCGGAGACCGCCACCGGGGTCCCCTACATCGGCAACGACTACGTGGCGGACATGGTCCGGCAACACCCCGACGTGTTCATCGGCTTCGCCAGCGTGGACCCCCACAAGGGGAAACGGGCCGTGGCCGAGGTCGAGCGGTCCGCCCGGGAACTCTCCCTGAAGGGCGTCAAGTTCCAGCAGGCGATCCAGGACTTTTATCCCAACGACCGGAAGTGCTATCCCATTTACGAGAAGTGCGCCGAACTGGGCCTCCCCGTGGTCTTTCACATGGGCCACACCGGCGTGGGCGCGGGCATTCCGGGAGGGGCCGGGATCCGCCTCGACCAGACCCGGCCGATCCCCTGCCTGGACGACGTGGCCCGCGATTTCCCCGAGCTGACCCTCATCGGCGCCCATCCAGGCTGGCCTTGGCACGACGAGCTCCTCTCCGTGGTCCTCCACAAGGCCAACGTCTACATGGACCTCTCCGGCTGGTCCCCCAAGTATTTCCCCCCTTCCGTCATCCAGTACGCGAACACCCTCCTCCAGGACAAAGTCCTCTTCGGGACGGATTACCCGCTCCTGACGCCGGAACGCTGGCTCCGGGATTTCGAGGCGGCCCCTTTCAAGGAAGAGGTCCGGAAGAAGATCCTTCTGGAGAACGCCCGGAAGGTGCTGAAGATCGACGCCTCGTGACGGAGCCCGGAGACGGGTGCCCCTTCAGCGCGCGGCCGGGCTTCCTCCACCCCGGAGACATGAAAACAGAACCCCGGGTTCCGTTCCACCCCGCGATTTTCGTCTAAAATAGAGCCGGCACCTGTCATGGAGGGGGGGCTCCTGCCTTCGCCGAGCCTCAGCCGTCCCGCTGCTCTAGGTGGATGCGATGCTGCCAAGCCTTCGTCGTGCAGGCCGCCCCTTGAGATGTTTCAGGAGAGTGAAGACCTATCCGTCCAGAGGAGGGAGAACCATGAAGAAACGGCGTCTTCTTTGTTTCCAGGTTGTGGGCCTGGTCGCGCTTTTGACGGCGGGCGGTTTCCTCGCCCAAGGGTCCGCCGCGGAAAAGAAGCTCAAGTTTTCACTGGGCTGGCTTCCGACCGGGATGCACGTGGGATTTTACAGCGCGCTGGAACGGGGGGACCTCCGCAAGGAGGGCTATGACGTCAGCATCGTCCGCGGCTTCGGGGCCGGAGAAGCGGTGAAGACCCTGTCCGGCGGCGGGTACGACGCGGCCCTCGTCGGGACGGGGGCCCTCCTCCAGGGCAGAGACCAAGGCGTCGCCGTGAAGGTCGTCGGGATGTTCCTGGACAAATCCCTGGACGCCCTCTTCGTCCTCAAGGGGTCCAGGATCACCAAGCCGGCCGACATGAAAGGACGGTCCATCGGGGCCTCCAAGTTCAGCGCCCCCATGATCCTCTTTCCCGCCACGGCGGCCCGCAACGGCGTGGACATGAAGGACGTCAAGTGGGAGCAGTTCTCGCCGGGCACGGAGATCCCCAACCTCATGGCGGGCCGCGTGGACGCCATCGCCATGTGGACGGTCTCCTTCCCCCAGGCCCTGCACGCCGCGCGCAAGGCGGGCAAAGAGGTGATGGCCATCCCCTACAGGGATTGGGGGGTGGACGTCTATACCAACGCCATCTGCTTCCGCGACGAAACCCTTCAGAAGGACCCGGCCCTCGTCCGGGGCTTTCTCAAAGCCGCCATGCAGGGGACAGCCTGGGCCATCGACAACCCGGAAGCCGGGGTGGAGCTCTACTTGAAGCACAACCCCACGCAAACCCGGGAGATCGTCCGGGAGGTCTGGACCGTCGCCGCGGACGCCATGGACGTGCCCGGCGCCCGGGCGAACGGCCTGGGCTGGATGTCGGCGGAGAAGTGGAAGTTCTCCCGGGACATCCTGACGAAGAGCCTGAACCTCAAGCGGGTGGTGCCCGTCGAGGAGCTTTACACCAACGATTTCCTGCCGGGAATCCTCCCGGCCAAGTGGAAAAAATAGCCGCCGATCCGCAGGGCGCGGGCCGCGGGAAACGAGAAGGGGGGGGATCTGTCGAAGCGGTTCGGCAGCGCCTCCGCCGAGGGGAGAAAACTGCCTTTGGAAGAGGTGGCGAGGGGGGTTTTCGTCGAGACCGGGTGGGTGGGGTGCTCCGTGGCCTTCGTGGAGACGCGGGAGGGGGTGGTCCTCATCGACACCCCGGAGCGCCCCACCGATGCCGTGGCCTGGAGGCGGGAGGCCGAGTCACGGGGAAAGCTCCTCTACCTCATCAACACCGAACACCACATCGATCACATCCTGGGAAATTTCTTCTTTCCCTGCACAGTCATCGCGCACGAGGGGACGCGGGCGAATTTCCACAACCCCTCGATTCAGTTCGGCGAGACGGTGGACAACCCCAGGGCCCTGGTGGAAAGCATCGACCCCGAGGGGCTCCCGCTGCTGGAGGGCTACCGCGCCCGGGAGCCCTCCATTACGTTCAGCGACCGGCTCGTCCTGCGTCCGGGCGGACGGACTTTCGAGGTCTTTCACGCCCCCGGACACCTCCCCAACAGCACCGTGGTCTTCCTCCGGGAGGAAGGGGTTCTCTTCGCGAGCGACGACGTCTTCCACAACTTCCTCCCCTGGCTGCACCAGAGCAACCCGTTCGCCTGGCTGAAAAGCCTTCGGCAGATTCGGGACCTGGCGCCCAAGGTGATCGTGCCCGGACACGGACCCGTGTGCGGCCTGGAGCCCGTCGATCAGCTCGAGACCTACCTGCGAGACGTCATCGCCCTGGTGCGGAGAGCGGTGGAGGAAGGGATGGGCCGGGATGAGGCGGTCGCCCGACTCCGCCTTCCCCAGGTCTATCCGGTTCCGGAGCACTTCCGGTCGATGGTCGCCCAGGTGGAGCGGATGGGCATCGGGCGCGTCTTTGACGCGCTCACTGTCTCGTGAGGGGGCTCCCCCCCACGGGGGCTCAAGGGGGTCCATTGAACCGGGCTGAAGTGGGCAGCCGGGAAAGAACAAGCCTTCGCCGGGCGGCGGACTTCCGTCAGACGGTCGCCCCCAGGACCTCGGCCGCCGGTTTCGCGACCCGCAGGCGCTCCTCCCGGATGGCCTTGCGCATCTGCCGGGTCGCCTCCTCGTCCACCTCCAGGGTCTCGGGGTCGAAGACGACGCCGTAGACCTCCCGGACCGTCCGCAAGGAGACGGCCTGTCTTCGGAAGTCGGCCGCCACGCGCCGCGGGTCCCGGTCCAGCGGGTCGCCGAACCCGCCCCCGGAGCCCTTCCGGACGAGGAGGAGGTCGTAGGCCTTCACCGGCCGGACCGGGGAGCTCGGGGGGACGTAGACCTTCTCGCCTTTGAGCCTTTTCAGGTCCTCGGCGCCGCGGGGACAACGGGACTCCCGGAACCACTCCCGGACGTCGGAATTGAGGACCTTCATGGCCTGAAGAGGCGCCGTGGGGTACCCGCCGAACATCCCCCAGTTGTTGGGCGTCTTGCGCCCGATCCCGATGGTGCCCAGGCCGAACCGCTCCGTCCCGTACACCATGTAGATCATCTCGGGGCCCATCCCTCCGGCGAACTTCCCGAAGCCTCCGCCGTCGGGCAGGTTTCTGCGGCCCAGGTACATGAAGGGGAGGTTCAGCTCGATGATCTCCACGTCGGAGATGCAGGAGGTGGGGTTCATCGCTTCCGCGCCGGTGTCCACGCCGTCCCGGCGGGGGGTGGCGCCGATCCCCGAGGCGAAGGTGTCGAGGATGACGCCCCCGCAGGGATACCCGTACTGGTTGATGCCGCCGAAGATGGGGGTGTTCCCGGTGGCGCCCGACCAGCCCGCGTTCACGTCCTCCAGGACGCCGGCGGCGTAGAGCATCTTGGCCACGCACTCGTGGGCCGTGGCGCTGATGAGGCCCCCGGTCGTGATGACGTCGTTGGACACGGCGGCGGGAAACCGGCAGTGGACGACCGTGCCCTCGGGGGCGATGAGCCGCACGGGGGCGATCATCCCCCCGTTCCAGGGGACCTTCCAGAACAGCATGCCGGCCAGGACGACGAACAGGCGTCCCCACGTGGCCGGCAGCGTGCTGTTGATGGACCCCTCCACCTGCTCGCTGCTCCCCGTGTAATCGAAGGTGATCTCGTCGTCCTCTTTGGTCATGGTGCACATCACCCGGAAGGGCCGCTCGTGCTTTCCGTACGTGTCGCCGTACATCCGGGAGCGCCAGGTGCCGTCCGGCAGGCTCCGCAACCGGGCCCGGGCCATGACCTCGGAGTCCGCGATGATCTGCCGGGAGGCCTTCATGACAAAGTCGCAGCCGAACTGATCGATGAGCTTCAGGAACCCCCGGGTGCACACGTTGTTGGCGGCGATCTTCGCCTTGGTGTCGAGCCCCACGAGGTGCGGGTCCCGGACCTGCTCGACGATGGTCTTGAAGACGTCCTTCCGGAACTTCCCCTTCTCCACGATCTTGAGACCGAGGATCCGGATGCCCTCGTGGAAGATCTCGGTGGCGGAAGGGGGCATCCCGCCCGGCTCGATCCCCCCCGTCTCCGGGGTGTGCACGAAGCAGCCGGTCCACGCGACGCGCTTTCCCTTGTAGAAGATGGGCTTGATGATGATCTGGTCGGGCAGGTGCTGTCCCCCGATGTAGGGGTCGTTGAAGAAGAGCTGGTCGCCGTCCTCGATCCCCGGGTCTTCCTCGTACCACTCGATGGCCTTCAAGATGAAGTCCCGCGCGCCCGTGCAATGGATGAGGATCCCGGCCGCCGTGAGGATGGGGACCCCCTCCGAGGTGTAGAAAGAGCACATGGTCTCGCCGCCCTCCACGACCACGGCGGAGCCGGAGACCATCTTGATGGCGATCCGGCCCTCCTCCAGGATGTTGAAGAGACGGTGCCGGAAGATCTCGTACCGGATGGGATCGAGGGCCATGAGGGAAATGCCTCCCAGCCCGAGGCTCCCGGGGCGAGGGGGGGATCTGTCCCACCTCGCCCCGGGGGCGCCGCGAGGCCTACTTGAACACGGGGAACTTCAGGGAACTCGTGGCCAGCTCCTTGGGCCACACGATGACCCGCTTGCCGTTCTGCACCTGCGTCAGGAACATCTTGATCTTCAGGTTCACGCCGCGCTCGTCGTACTTGAAAGGCCCGGCGATGGTGTCGAACTCTTCCGCGTGCAGCGTCTTATTGAGGGCGGCCCGGTCGAGAGAGCCGGTCTTCTCCACCGCCTGGTGCAGGACCTGGGCCCCGTAATACGCCTTGGCGGCGTCGGTGGAAGGCGGCTTGTTGTACTTGGCCTGGAAGGCCCTGGCAAACACCTTGGCCGAGGGATAGGGGAGGTCCTGGTGCCAGAAACCGTTCTCCACCACCCCTTCGGCCATGGGGCCCAGTCCCTTGATGAACTCGTTCTGGAACATCGGCCCGATCAGGACGTAGTAGAGCTTCGGCTTGAGGCCGACCTCATGAAGCTGGCGGGTGGCGTACACCCCCTGCGGCATCAGGTCCAGCACCAGAACGGCGTCCGGGTTCAGGGACCGAATGCGGGTCATCACGCTGAGGAAGTCCTGTCCCCCGAGAGGGTACTTCTCGTCGAACACCACGTTCACGCCGTACTCTTTGAGCTTCTCCACCAGGAATTCCCGCACGCTCAGGTTGAAGATGAAGTTCTCCGTGAGCATGGCGACCGACTTGATCTCCCCCTTCTTCGCCCGCAAGAGGTCCGCGATGGGCAGGGCGTCCTGGGAGGCCACCTCGCTGGCGGCGAAGATGTGCTTGAACCCGCGGGAGTAGATCTTGTCCGAGCCCGCCGAGGAGAGCATGAGGGGGAACTTGTGCTTCTCCGTGATGTTGCTGATGGCGAAGTTGATCCCGCTGCTCCAGGGAGAGAAGAGCAGGTCCACCTTATCCACCGTGATGAGACGCTCGTAGAGCTTGGCGGAGGTCGAGGGGTCGCTCTTGTCGTCGTAGTATTTGAGCTCGACGGGCAGGCGCTTCCCCAACGAGCGCAGGAGGAGACCGCCCTTGGCGTTCACCTCTTCAGCCCAGAGCTGGTATCCCCGATGGGTATCGGTCGCCTCGGTGCTGAACTTGCCGGTCAGCGAGACGGCGTACCCGAGAACGATCTTGTCCTTGGCCGCGGCGGCGATCCCCAGGAACCCCGCGAGGACGAGTCCCAGGCCCGCCATCCACACTGCGCATTTCGTCCATCGTCTGCCCCGCATCATCGGATCTCCTCCTTCAAAAAAGGACTCACCCCCCGGGCGGATACAGCCACATCCAAATCCATTTTGGATCATAGCATCCCTTCGGGACGGCCCGGAATCCCCGGCCCCCTCGGCGCCCCCTCGCCGCTGAAAACCCTTTTTCCCCCCGCGAGGCCCCGGCGGGCCGCCTCAGCGGATCTGGATGTCCCAGACGATGGGGTTATTTCCCTCCTCCAGCTGCGGGCAATAAGGGTCCACCTCCAGGAGGGTTCCGCACCCCGGACAGACGTACTCCTGGTAGACCACAAACGTCTCCTCCCCGGACAGGACCTCGCGCAGGGGAAGCGTTTCCGGCCTGCGCTCGATGTACAGGGCGTGCTCCTTGTAGTTTTCGTCCGCCCGGCAGAGCCGGTGCCCGCAGCGTATGCAGCGGACCACGCGCCCCTGCCCCGGGGCCTCTACCACCTCCAGGTATTCGTGGATGCGCACGGACGGATCCTCCTCACCGGTTCCACGTGAGCTCAACGTTCCGGAAGTTGTCGACCCGCCCCCCCATCTCCGGGGGGATGAGAATCGTGGTGTGCGGGGTCTCGAGGACCGCGGGACCGCCGATCACGTTTCCCGGCCGGAGGGAGGCGTAGTCGTAGACCGACGTGGGAAGAAACTTCTTGCGGGCCGTGAAATAGACGCCGCGGCCCTTTTTCAGGGCCGCCCGGGCGGGCCGGCTCCGGCTGCGGGGGAAGGTCACGAGGGGGGGCTTGGCCGTTTGGCCGATGGCGTCCACCTGGAAGGAGATGAGCTCGATTCCCGCCTCCTGGTAGGCCGACCCTTCCCCATAGACCTCCTCGTACTTCCTCTCGAACTCCGCCATGATGGAGCGGATGTCCTCCGCGGCGTAGCGCTTGGCCGGGACCTCGATGTCCAGCTCGTTGAGCTGCCGGCGGTAGCGCATGAAGAACAGCCTGCGGAAGCGGACGGCCTTCCGGCTGAACCCCTCCTGCCTCATGAGGGCGTAGAGCTCCCGCTCCACCTCCCCGATCCGCTCGTTGAGGACGCGGGGCTCGACCGGCAGGGCGTACCGGAAGGAGCGCTGGGCGGTGTGGACGACGTCCGCCGTCGCCACCCCCAGGGCGGAGAAGACCGCCGAGGTGGGGAACACGTACACCCGCTCCACCCCCAGGTCCCTGGCGTACGCGGCCGCGTGGACCGCTCCCGCGCCGCCGTAGGCGTAGATCACGAAATCCTCGGGGACCTGGCCGCTGGCCACCACCTGCTTGCGGATGAGGTCGGACATGTGCCCGTTGATGATGTCGAAGATCCCCGCCGCGGCCTCCACCACCGTCATGCCCAGGGGCCCGGCGACCCTCTCCTCGATGGCCTCCTCCGCCCGCCGGCGGTCCAGCTTCATGCGTCCCCCCAGGAAATAATCGGGGTCCAGGATGCCGAGCACCAGATCGGCGTCGGTCACCGTCGGCTCGGTCCCCCCCCGTCCGTAGCAGGCCGGACCCGGGTCCGCCGCCGCGCTCCGGGGACCGAGGAGCAGCCTCCCGGTCACCTCGTCCACGGAGGCGATGGTCCCCCCGCCCGCCCCGATGGACTCGATGCCGATCATCGGCCAGGTGATGTGGAACCTCTCCACCACCGGCTCCCGGAGGTAGGGCCAGTTCCCGTCCACGAGGAACCCCACGTCGAAACTCGTGCCCCCCATGTCGGTGGTGATGACCTTGCCGTGGCCCAGGTGGTCCGCCATGTACTTGCTGGCCATCATGCCGCCGCTCGGGCCTGAGCTGAGGGTCCCGAGGGGCACGAGGTTGTCCATGTGGACGACGCCGCCGTTGGCCTGCATGACCAGGAGCTTGCGGCGATAGCCGCCGGCGCGCAGACGGCCGTCCAGCCCCTTGAGGTACCCCTCCACGGTCGCGCCCAGGAAGGAGTTCAGGATGGTCGTGTTGCTCCGGGCGTACTCCCGCACCACCGGGCAGACCTCGCTGGCCAGCGTGAGGTAGAGGCCGCGGTCCCCGTAGCGCTCGAGGAACAGCTCCCGGACCTTCCGCTCGTGGACCGGGTTGACGAAGCTGAACAGGAAGTTGACGGCCAGCGATTCCACCTTCTGCTCTTCCACCAGATAGCGGAGCGCCTCTTCCGCCTCCCCCGCGTGGAGGGGGATCACGACGTTGCCCTGGAAGTCGATGCGCTCCGTGACGCCCGCGATGAGGTCCTTGGGGACCAGCGGGGTCGGCTTCACCGCCGTCGCCTGGTGCTTGATCTCGTCCTCCGTCAGGCCGGCCACCCGTCCGATCCCGCGCATGATGAGCGTGGTATCCTCGAATCCGCGGGTGGTGATGAGGCCGACCCGGCTCCCCTCGCGGGTGATGAGGGCGTTGGTGGCGATGGTCGAGCCGTGCTTGAACTGGCGGCAGCGGCCCAACAGCTCCCGGGGGGGGATCCCCATCCGCTCGCTGACCCGCTCGACGGCGTGCAAGACCCCCTCGGCGAAGTTGCGGGGCGTGGTGGGGGCCTTCTCCACGTAGATCTCCCCCTCCTCGGTCAGGACGGTGATGTCGGTGAAGGTCCCCCCGGTGTCGGTCCCGATGTAGTAGGCGCGATCCTTAGCCATCCGCTGTCATCGACTCCCCACGGGTCCCCTCAGAGCCCGAGATACGCCTCCCGGAGAGAGACGTCCGCCTGAAGGTCCCCCGCCCGCCCGCAGTGGGTGATGCGGCCGGTCTCCAGGACGATGTAGCGATCGGCCACCTCCAGGGCCTCCTGCCCGTTCTGCTCGGCGAGAAGCACCGTCACCCCTTGGGCGTTGATCTTCTGAACGCTTTCAAACAGCGCGTCCACGAGCTTGGGCATGAGCCCGATGGACGGCTCGTCCAGCAGGAGAAGCCTCGGGCGGGACATCAGCCCGCGTCCGATGGCCAGCATCTGCTGCTCTCCCCCGCTCAGGGTCCCGGCGAGCTGGCGCCCCCGCTCGGCCAGGCGGGGGAACAGATCGTAGACCCACGCGAGGCTCTCCCGGAACCGGGTCCGCGCCCGCCTCGGGTTGGCCCCCATCTCGAGGTTCTCCAGCACGGTCATGTTGGAGAACACCCGCCGCCCTTCCGGGACGTGGATCAGGCCGCGCTCCGCGATCGAGTGGACCGGCAACGCCTGGACCCCCTCGCCGCAGAACAGGACCCGCCCTCCCCTCGCCGCAATCAGGCCCGAGAGCGTCCTCAGGGTGGTCGTCTTTCCGGCGCCGTTGGAGCCCAGGAGCGCGACCACCTCGCCCTCGAAAATCTGAAACGAGATGTCCCAGAGCACCTGGAGGCGGCCGTAGCCGGACTCCAAGTTCTCGACCGTGAGAAGCGCCTCGCCCTTCACGCGCCCTTCCTCCTGCCGAGGTAGGCCTCCAGGACCCGCGCGTCCTCCCCCACGCGCTCCGGCGTCCCCTCGACCAGCTTCTCCCCGTGATTGAGAACCACCACGCGGTCACAGTTGCGCATCAAGACCCGCATGATGTGCTCGATCCAAAGGATGGTCAACCCCGACTCCTCGCGGAGCCTTCGGACCAGGGCCATGGTCGCCTCCATCGCCGAGGGGGTCAGCCCGGCGAGGATCTCGTCCAACAGCAGAATCCGGGGCCGGCCGGCCAGCGCGCGGACCAGCTCCACCCGCTTCTGGTCCATGAGATTGAGCGCCCCCACGCTGTGGTGGCGGACCTCCCAGAGGCCGACCGCCCGCAGGGCGGCCTCCGCGGCCCCGCGGGGATCGGCATCCGCATCCCCGCCGAACGAGGCCGTGACCAGGGCGTTGCGCAGGACCGTCATGTTGCGGAACGGCCGGACGGTCTGAAAGGTCCGGCCCACGCCCGCGCGGCACACCTGATGGGGAGCCAGGCGCGTGAGGTCCACCCCATCCAACAGCACCCGCCCGGCGTCGGGGCGATACTGGCCGCTGATGACGTTGAAGAGCGTGGTCTTGCCGGCCCCGTTCGGCCCGATGAGACCGTGGATGTCGCCCTCTTTCACCTCGAAGCTGACGTCGGAGAGGGCCTGGAGGCCCTGAAACCGCTTCGAGACGCCCTCCACGCGCAGCAGGCTCATCCCTGCGCCTCCACGATGTCCGCCTCCTCCACCGGCCGGCGCCCCCTGAACGGCCAGCGGCGCGCCAGCTCCAGCATCCCCCCGGGGGACAGGATCACCAGCACCACCACCAGGGCGCCGAAGATGATGGCGTGCAGGTTGCGCAGGTTCGTCCAGAGCATCTCGACGAGCAGGCTGATCACCGACGCCCCGATGACCGGGCCCCAGATCGTCCCGATCCCGCCGAAAAGCGTCATGATGGCCATGTCGAAGGAGAACAGCAGGTCGAACGCCATGAAGGGGTCGATGTAGCTCCAGTACCAGGCGACCGTCCCGCCAATGAGCCCGGGGAAGAGGCCGCTCAAGACGAAGGCGGCCATCTTTTCCCGGAAGGTGTTCACCCCCATCATGGCGGCCACGTCCTCGTCGCCCAGGATCGCGCTGAGCGCCAAACCCCTTCGGGACCGCCGGAAGGCCCAGGAGGCGCCCACGGACAAGACGGCGACGCCCAGCAAGATGTAATAGGCGATGTTCGGGGTCGACATGGGAGGCAGGGTGAAGCCGTAGGTCTCCCCCAGATACGTGGAGTTGGTGATGAGGGTCCGGATGATCTCGTTCAGCCCGAGGGTGACCATGGCGAAGTAGGCGATGCGGAACCGAACCCGAAGGAGAATGAAACCGAACAGGACCGCGACCGCCATGGCCACGAGCCCCCCCAGGGGGATGCCCACGGCAAAGGGCAACCCGAGCCGGACGACGGCGACGGCGCAGGTGTAGGCCCCCACGCCGAAGAACAGGCCGTGCCCCAGCGAGAGGTAGCCGCAAAACCCGGAGAAAAGGTTCCAGGCCGAGGCCAGGCCGATGTACATGAACAGGAAGATCAGGAAGGAGACTAGATAGCGGCCCCCCACGGCGGGGAAGAAGAGGAGAAACACGCCCACCAGCAGGCCCAGCCACCCGATCCCTTTTCGCGCCCCGCTCATTCCATCTCTGGCCTTCGGACCCAGCCGTAGGAGATCAACAGAACCATGCCGATCAGGACGGCGTAATCGATGACGTCCTTGTAGGACTCGCCGAACAGATAGGCCCCATAGGACTCGGCGAGACCCAGGGCCAGACCGGCCCTCAGGGTTCCCAAGGCGTTCCCCAGGCCGCCGACGACCATGACGGTGAAGGCCTTGATGGTAAAGATCAGGCCCATGGTGGGCGTCACCACGTAGATCAGGCTGACCAGGCTCCCCACGATCCCCGCCAAGGCGGACCCGATCCCGAAGGCGATCAGGCCGACGCGATTCGCGTCCACGGCCATCAGAAGGGCCACTTCCCGGTCCTGGCTGATAGCCCGGACGGACTTCCCCAGCCGCGTCCGCGTCAGGAACAAGTGGGTGAGAACGCACAGGAGAAGACCCACGCCCAGGACGATGAGGCGCACCGGCGCGATGAACAGCCCCCCAGCGGAAATCGGCCGGGTGAGGTAGCTGATCACCCGATAATCGGCGGTCCAGAGGAGAAGGGCGCCGTTCTGCAAAAACAGGAGGACGCCGAAGAACGCGATGAGCGTCCCCCGCTCCAGGAACTCGATCGACCCGGCGCTGATCCGGATGATGGGACGCACCACCGACTGCTGGATCGCCAATCCCAGCAGAAACAGCAGCCCCGCCGAGGCCACGAGGGAGAGAATCGGGTTCACCCCCCAGAGGGTGAAGAGCCAGAAGGTGGTGTAGGCCCCCAGCATCAGAAGCTCGCCGTGGCCGATGTTCAGGATCTTCATCACGCCGTACACGAGGTTCAGGCCGTTCGCCATGAGGGCGTACAGGGCGCCCCATACGAGACCGAACAGCGTGATCTGAAGGAAGATGGTCATTGCGGCTCAGCCGGTCCGGCGGGACAATCGCTGAAAAGCTGCTGGCCTGAGCAAAGTCGCCTGCCCCAATCGCTTTCGAGCGGAAACCGAATGATACAAGACCCCCCCCGGGGCAGTCAAGCCTTCCGACCGATGGGTCGTGAGTCAGTTTGAGACGGATTCAGCGCCCTCCACAGGTTGAGGTCATAGACCTCAAGGCACGGCGCCCCTCGCCGGGAAGGAGGGAAACTTCGGCTTCCGACCCCGCCCGACGGGAGCCGGCCGGTGAGGAACCACCCGCCGCCGGCCCGGCCCGGACTAACAATCCTGCGTCCGCCACTCCCGCAGGACGCGCTCCCGATCGAAGATCAGGACGTATTCGAGGCAATAAGACTGGCCGGTGGTGCGCGTCCCCGTCTCGAAAAACGAAACGTGCTGCTGCTGGTACGTCCACACCGTGCCGCCCCCGGTCAACTCTCTTTGGAAATGCGGCGGGCCGAGCCTTTTGGTCACGTCATCCTGGGTGGCCCGGTTGACACCCTCCGTCAGATACGTGTCCCGCCAAGGCGTGCAGGAAACCAGCGCCAGGATCAAAATCGCCCCGATAAACCCCTGTCCGACTCTCTTCATGGCTCACCGTCCTCACCCGCCCCGTCCCACCGAAACGATCGGCCCGCTCCCCTTCGAGGGCCGCCCCGGGCTCTAGGCGGCCCGAACATCCGGGGCCGCACCCGACGGGCCTCGGATGTTCAGGCCCGCGAAACGGTCAAGGGCCGCGCCCTTGTCGTCCGCGCGCGGGTCGTCGCTTTTCTCTTGCAATGCTACAATTTAGAAGCCGCGCGGCGGCAAGGAAAGGCAGGCTTCCGGGAAGGGTCCGGCTGGAGACCGCCGCCCGTGGGGGGTCCCGGCCGTTTCGCTCTCGCGAACAGAGGAAGAGACACATGATCCTCGAAGGGAAAACCGCCGTCATCACGGGAGCCGCCCTGGGGATCGGCAAGGCGATCGCCCTCCGGTTCGCGCAGGAAGGGGCGAATCTCACGCTGGTGGACATCGACGCGCCCGCCCTCGCCCGGGCGGAGGCCGAGTGCGCCGCGCGCGGCGCCCGCGTCCTGGCCGCGGCCAAGGACGCCTCCGACCTGACCTGCATGGACGAGTTCGTCTCGGCTGCGGCCGAGACGTTCGGGGGGATCGACATCCTCGTCAACAACGCCGTCTACCGCGTGTCCAAACCCTTTCTCGAGGTCGAGCCGGGGGAGTTCCGCCGCGCCCTGGAGGTCAACGTCGCCGGCTACTACTTCCTCACCCAGAAGGTCGTCCCCCACATGGAAAAGCGGGGCGGGGGGAGAGTCATCCACATCTCATCCCAACTGGGCTTCGTGGGGGCGCGGAACCTCTCGGCCTACTGCACCGCGAAGGGAGCGGTGGCGAACATGACGCGAAGCCTGGCCCTGGAGCTGGCGGAAAAAAACATCCGGGTCAACGCCGTCGCCCCCGGACCCACGGACACAGAAGGGCTCAGGGAAACCTACCGCTCCAACCCCGGGTCGCTGAAGGCGCGCCTGGCCGATGTCCCCCTCGGCCGTCTCGGCCGCCCCGAAGAGATCGCGCGCGTGTGCCTGTTCCTCGCAAGCGAGGCTTCCGGCTACGTCACCGGCCACAACCTCGTGGCCGACGGGGGCTACCTGGCCCACTAGGGCCCCCTTCACGTCAATCCGCAGGCGCGCCCTTGCGGAACCCGCCGGCGTCCTTCGGGCGCGTCCCGCTCCCGCCCAACGCACCCGCATCCAGTCCGTTCGCCCCGTTGCCGAACCGGTGAGACCCCGCCGCTCCGCCCGGCCCGCGCGACAAGCGCACCCGAAAAGTTCCCTGGCGCGAGTAGAACTGTTTGTAATTCAAGTCCTGTTCAAGCCACCGGGCGAAGCGCGGCCCCCCGTCCAGCATGGCCTCAACCTCCTCCATCCATACGTCGCCATCGTTGACCCACACGAGCCGCTGAAACAGGGGAAGGCTCTGGCGAAGCTCCCGCCAGACCCGCGTCTGCGCGGTGTAGGCTCTCTGTTCGTCCTCTACCATCCGGGCGACGTATTCATCCACGCTCGATGCGCGCGCCAGGCGCTCGGCCACCCGGGAGGCGTTCATGGCGTGAGATCCCTCATGGGCGAGCACGGAGACCAAGTAATCCGTCACCCCGCGGGAGAGATTGCCGTTGATCCCGATTTCCCGCGTCTCTCGGTTCCAGACGCCGTCAAAGCGGGCGTACGGCCGTCCCAGGGGAGACGCCGGGTCGAAGAAATAGAGCCTGCGGACGTGATTTCGGATGAACCGGGCGAGCGGGGCCCCGGAGTCGGTGCCTTCCAGGCGACCGAGCGCTTCGGCAAGGACGGGGCTTGCGATTTCCAGCCGTCCCGATGCAGGTTCCCAGCCCGGGGAACGATCTGCCGGCGTTGCGGCAGGCGGGACGGCCGTTATGCAAAAGGGGCGAGCACCAGCAGCACCCACCCCCAAGCGGGCGCACGTATCGGTCGCATGGCGACTTCTCCTGGCCTCTTCACGACGCTGGGAGAAGTCGGCGACTCCTCCCTCTTTCTTCGGCGGGCCGGCTGTCTGAGCCCATTTCCCTCAGACCCGCGCCTTTGCGTCCCGACCTCGCGATCGGTTTGCCTTTATCGGAAAGAGGCGATACAGGTTATCTTTCTCTCTCCCTCTCGGGTGCCTGACTCCTCCTCTTTGAGTTAAGAACCACGCAAAGGATCTATCGGCAAGGATCAAAAAAGACTTGAGGGTCCGTCCGCCTTTTTTCACGGGGCGGGATTTTACTCGCGCAGTCGCAAACGGCCACCGGCGGAGAGGGCCGCCGGTCCCGCGCGTTCTGACTCAGGGGGCGCCCTCACCCCGCCCTCTCCCACAGGGAGAGGGATCAAGGGTGAGAGACGTAGGGG
>JACPRG010000064.1 GCA_016190025.1 Candidatus Tectimicrobiota bacterium | reverse complement strand
TCTTCCGATCCAGTCCTCCCGGCGAGCCGAACCGGACGCCGCCGCCCGTCGCCGACCCCTGTCCCTCACCCCGGCGCTCTCTCCGCGGGACTCCCCGGGTGGCCAGTCTACCAAAATCCGCCCGCGCGCGCAGGACGGCGCGCACCGCCCCCCCGGCCCTACAGGCGACTCTGGCCTTCCCGGCAGGATGTGGTAAATTCTGAGGGCCTTGGGCGAAGGAGAAAACGGCGGCCCGGCGCTGGATACAAAGGGCCGATTTCAATCCGAGCCGACGGATGGGCCATTGAGTACCAGGGTTCTGGTCACAGGGGCGACCGGCTTCGCAGGCAGGTTCCTGGTCGAGCACCTCCTGGCGCAGGGACAGGAGGTGGCCGGAACCCTGTACGACGAGGCTCTCCCCGGTTTCCCAACCGACCGCGTGCCCCTTTTCCCTTGCGACCTGCGCGACTTTCAGGCTACGCGGGAGGTCATCGCGCAAACCGCCCCCCGGCAGATCTACCACGTGGCCGCCCAGGCCGCCGTGGCAGCGGCCTGGGAAGACCCCGCCGAGACCTTCCGGGTCAATGCCCTGGGGACGGTCCACCTGCTGGAGGCGTGCCGGTCGCTGGGGGTGAAGGCGCGGATTCTCCTCGTCAGCTCGGCCACCGTGTACGGCCCGCCGCCGGGCGGCGCGCCCCTGACCGAGGACGTTCCTTTGCAACCGACCGACCCGTACGGCGTCAGCAAGGCGGCAGCCGATCAGGCGGCGATCCTGTACCACAAGGCGTTCGGCCTGGACATCCTGCGGGCCCGCGCGTTCAACCACATCGGGCCCGGCCCGGCGGCCAAACACGCCATCGGCGACTTCGCGCGGCAGATCGCCCAATTGGAGCTCGTGGGGGGCGGAGACCTGCGCGTGGGCAACCTCTTCGCCCGGCGGAACTTCACCGACGTCCGGGACGTGGTCCGCGCCTACGCCCTCCTCATGGAACGGGGGAAATCCGGCGAGGCCTACAACGTCTGCGGCGGCACCGCCCTCACGATGGAGGAGGTCCTGGACCGGTTGATCGCCCTCAGCCCCTTCCGGCTCCGGAAGGTCCCGGTCCCGGAGCGAATGAGACCCATCGACATCCCCGTCCTCGACGGGGACAACTCCAAGCTGAAGCGGGCGACCGGATGGAACCCCGAGATCCCGCTGGAGAAGTCCCTCGCGGACCTGCTGGCCTACTGGCGGCAGCGGGTCCGCGAAAACCCACCCTCTGCTTGACAGCCCTCGCTCCAGAGCCTTATATACCGGATTGCCGGTGGGGGATTAGCTCAGCTGGGAGAGCGCGTGGATCGCACCCACGAGGTCAGGGGTTCGAATCCCCTATCCTCCACCATTCAACTTCAACCTGTTAGAACCTTCCCGCCACTCAGATTTTCCCCCGAAGTGTCCACTTTTTGATCGGTCTCTGCCCAAAAAAATTCCTCAAGTCGTCGGGCCGCATCCGGGCTTCGCTCATTTGAGAATCTTCGCCCCAAAGGGGTCGAGAGTGTCCCGCTCTTAGGCACTCAAAAAGCTCTTCCCTTCTACTTGACGAAGCCCCTTCGCGAGATTATATTCGTATATGCTCATATAAGAATTTAGACCCGAGGGGGGAGAGGCGTGGAGGATCAATTGGAGCGAAAGGCGGAGTTCCTGAAGGCGCTGGCCCAGCCGACCCGCCTGAAAATCCTGAATTTGCTCAAGGATGGCGAACGGTGCGTCTGTGAGATCTTTCCGGCGATCGACGGGGGGCAATCCAACGTATCACGCCACCTTCAAACATTGAAGCGCGCGGGAATTCTTTCATCGCGCAAGGAAGGGCTCCGCGTGATTTATTGGATCAGGGATGAGAGGATTGTCCGGGTGGCCGAGGCGCTGGACGCGCTCGTTGGTGGCCTAGGTTCCTAGGAGCAACGCCGGGGAATTTTTTTGGGCAAATATATGAGTAGATGATCATAGAGGAATAAAGGAGCGAAGAGGTGGCCAGCCAAATGATGTGGGAGGTCATGAAGATCGAGGTGCTCGGTGCCGGATGTCCCAAGTGCATCGCTGCGGAGAACAACCTCCGCGAGGCGTTGAGGCAGACGGGTCTGGAGGCGGAGGTCATCCACGTCGCAGACATCAAGGAGATGGCGAAAAGGGGGGTGATGTTCTCCCCTGCGGTATTCGTGGACGGGGAGCAAAAGATTGCGGGCCGTGTTCCCAAGGTCGAGGAGGTCTGCGAGTGGTTCGCCGGCCTGACGGCGGAGAAAAGCAAACTGAGCGAGCTGCATCTCGGCTGAATTTTCCGGCGCCAGGCGGTGGCTCGCTGAGGTCCACTCGTCCACCGGGAAAATGAGGAGGGCCCTATCTCATGCGGCGTCTCATCGGGATCTCCGTGGTCGGAATCTTCCTCCTGTGGCCGGTGGCGGCCCGGGCGGCGGACCAGTGCGTCGGCTGCCATGCCGACGCAGCGAAGCTCAAGGCCCTAGTCCGGCCGCCGGCGGAGATCGCTGCGGAAGAGGGCGCAGGCTGAGCCGCCCCCATCCCCCGGTCGGGGGAGCTCTGGGAGCGCTACCTCGTGAAGGCTCAGTTCCTGGAGTCGGTCCACGGCAAGCTCGGCTGCAGCGGCTGCCACGGCGGCGATCCGACCGCGGCCGGCAGGGAGAAAGCCCACGCCAACCGGCAGCCCCGCCCCTCGGAGGCGATGGAGAAGCAGTGCGCCGCCTGCCACGCGGAGACGGTGAAGCTCTACAAGACCTCGCTCCACTTCACGACGCAGGGCTACGACACGGTGATGCAGGCCAAGAGCGGGCCCAAATGGCCGCAGGTGCATCCCATCGTGCAGGAGGCCTGCCACAGCTGCCACGCGAGCTGCGGCGACTGCCACGTGCGGTGGCCCAAGCCCGCCGGCGGCGGGCTCCTCAACGGGCACCTGTTCGTGAAAAGGCCCCCCGTTGCGTCCACCTGCAACGGCTGCCACAGCGGCCGGGTCAGCGCGGAGTATTTCGGCTGGAACGCGGGCCAGCCAGCCGATGTCCACTGGCGGAAGGCGAAGATGGACTGCATGGCGTGTCACCAACTGAAGGATTTGCACGGCGACAGCACGGCCTACTCCTACCGGCTGGACCGGGCCTCCCAGCCCCACTGCGTGGATTGCCATCCGCAGGCGGCGCCTGGCAAGTCGGGCGTCACGGCTCACAACGTCCACGGCGACAAACTGGAGTGCCACGTCTGCCACGCGGTCACGTACAACAATTGCTATGGATGTCACCTGGGAAAAGGGGCCGAGCCCGAGCTGGACCTGCGGATCGGGCGCAACCTCCGGAAGGACCGCCCCTACGCCTACAACCTGGTCCGGCACGTCCCTACGACGCGGGAGATGCTCGGCGACAAGGCGGATGACGCCCTGCCCCACTACGACGAGTTCCCCACGTGGCTGGCGACCTTCCCGCACAACATCCAGCGGGTGACGCCTCAGAACAGGACGTGCGATGGCTGCCACGGCAACGCCGCCGTGTTCCTGCTGAAGGAGAACCTCGACCCGCGGTATCCGAAGGCCAACGAGAAGGTGGCGGTCCCCCGGGTGCCGCCCAAACGGTGAACCCCTCGAAGAAGGAAGAAGGAGAACGCTCATGAAAAGAACGAAGAAGGGATGGATTCTCGCCCTCGCGCTGGCCGCGATCTTCGGCTGGGCGGGAATCGCTTCGGCGGCGGGGCACGCTCGCCCGGAGCTCCTGATCACGACGGATGAGCTGGCGGAGATCCTGGGCAAGCCCGAGATCAAGGTCCTGGATGTGCGGGCTCCCGAGGCGTACAAGGCCGGCCACATTCCGGGGGCCCTCTCTCTGCCGAGGGAGAGCACCCAATACCGCGAGAGGGGGGTTCCCGAGCTCATCCAGCCGGTCGAGGCGATGGAAGAAAAACTGGGCAAGCTCGGCATCCGGCCGACGGACACGTTGGTCCTCTATGACGAGACGATCACGCGTGAGGTGGCCCGCATGTTCTGGACGGCGGACATCCTGGGCCACGCCAAGGTTCGCGTCCTGAACGGCGGCATGAGCAAATGGGCCAAGGATCGGCGCCCGATCAGCCGGGAGGCGTCCTCCGTCACCGCCGCGGCTTACAAGGCCAAGCCGGACTGGAGCAAGTTCGCGGACGCCGCCTACGTGTTGGCGAACCTGAAGAACCCAAAGGTGGCGATCCTGGATTCGCGGACCACGAGGGAATGGTCGGGCGCGGTGGCCAGCGGTGCGGTGAAGCGCGCGGGCCACATCCCCGGCGCGGTGCATGTGGACTCGGACCTCACGATCGCCTCCAAGGGCGGGGCGAAGGTCTTCAAGGACGCGAGCGCGCTGGCGAGGCTCTACGAGAACGCCGGCCTGACCAAGGACAAGGAGACCCTCATCTACTGCCGCACCGGGGTGCGGGCCTCGGCGAACTATCTGGCCCTCAAGCTCCTGGGCTATGAAAACATCCGGGTCTACGACGCCTCGATGGTGGATTGGGGCAACCGGCCCGAACTGCCCTTGGAGAAGGCCGCGGGGAACTGACGGCTGGGAAAAGCAAACTGAGCGAGTTGCATCTCGGCTGAATCTTCCGGCCGCCCGGGCGACCAGCCGGGCGAGAAGGAATCCGGGGCGGGAAAGCGATCTGTTCGATGGCATTTTCCCGCCGCCCGCCCCTAAGGTCGGGTCATGGAGGGTTAGAGAGCCAACGAACGGGCGTCCTAATTCCACAGAAGGGCAAACATGAACACCGGAGCACACGGGCGCGGACCAGAGGACAGCGAGCGGCGGGTGCTCCTCGCCCCGGGGCTCACCCTCAAGTTCATGGCGGTGGAGGTCGCGGGCGGGCGCGCTGCGGCATCCCCGGCCTTTCTATCCCGTGAATTCAAGGATCTCCAGTCCGTTCAGGCGATCGAGGGCGTAGATAAGACCGTCCGGCGCCAGGAAGACGTCGTTGGTTTTTGTGTGTTCCTGCCCCTTTCCTGGAGGGGGCACGTGGTAGCCCACCTCCCGAGGACGGTAAGGGTCGCGGATATCCACGGCCCGCAGCCCCCCGGTGAACCAGGCCACGAAGAAAACGTTGTCATAGACGCCCCGGTGGATTTGCTCCTGCGGCTGGTGGGCGCCGAACTGGGTCGGGTGGTGGAAAGGGTGGGAATCCGGGACCTGGTAGGTGGAAACGGGAACGGGCTCGGTCTCGTCCGTGATGTCCACGACCCAGAAGAAGGCGTTGGGCTTGTCGGCCAGCCGATCTGGAACCTCCTCGTCCGTAGCCACCAGGAAACGGCGCCCCCTGATTTCATGCGGGACCGGCAGGGCCGTGTGCGTCGGACAGGGATAAGGGGGGCTCCAGTCCAGCCGGCTGACGAGCTTCGGCGCACGCAGATCCCCGATGTCCAGGACCACGAACCCGGCATGCCAGTAGCTGACGTAGAGTCGGTTTCCCAGCCGAAGGGGGTGGTGACAGCGGCACCGTCTGCCCTCCCAGCCCGGCGTCTCGCCTCCGGCCACGTGTTGTCCGGGCAGCCACCAGCGGGACACCTCCTCGGGGCGCTCCGGATCGCTCACGTCTAAAATCATCACGATATTTCCCAGATAGCCGTCCACTTCCGGGGAAAAGTAGCAGTACCGGCCGTCGAAGTCGAACCGGTGGACTCCCGTTCCGCCCGTTTTGAAAAAGGCGATTTCTCTGGGTTTCGACCGGTCGGAGATATCAAAGACCTTCAGGCCGCCCTGAGCCGGCTGCGTTGCGTCCCGCATGCGCTCGTAGTTCACGAGCATCACGTCCCCGGCCACCCGGACCTTGTGGGAATGGATGCTTGGGGGGACCGTCAGGTGGGAGACGACCCTGGGTCTCCTGGGATCGGACACGTCCAGGAGGGTCGTTCCCTCCGGACCGCTCATGTGGCCGATGTAGGCGCAGCCCCCTTCGACCGTCACCTGTCCGCCGCCCGAAACGTCGATGCGTCCAACGGTCCTGAAGTTCTTCGAAATCCCGTAGACCCGTTCCGGCGTCATCTGGGCCCTCCGTGAGACTGCATTCCTCGGGCCGGACAGGCCGCCCGGCTTCCCCCCGGTTGCTGTCGCCCCCCGGCCATCGCTCTTCGACTTCCGCCATCTCGACGCGTGGTATTACTAATTCGGCCATAAAATAGTTGACATGAAGATAGAATGATGCCATGATTCTCGCATGAGGGGTCCGGACGCGCGGTCCTTATCAGGCAAGGCGCAAGAAGACCTCCGACAGCGGGTGGTCCAGGCCGTGATGCAGG
>JACPRG010000058.1 GCA_016190025.1 Candidatus Tectimicrobiota bacterium | reverse complement strand
GCATGTGTTACGTCCCTTGATCTTCCCGTACCCCGTCCCCTATTCCGCTGCGTCGTTTCATGTCGGTCAGAGGGCCGGCAGGCCGGGGACGGGAACACGGATGCGGTACACCGATGTGGAAGCGGTGATGAAGAGGCTCCGGTAGTCCGCGTCGCCCCACGCCATGTTGGCGGGATACTCCGGCACGCGGATGACGCCCAGGCAGATCGCATCGTGGCTGAACACGTGGATGCCACCTGGGCCACAGCAGTAGATGGTGCCAACGGAATCTATCTTCATTCCATCAGGGGCGCCCGGGCCCTCCCCCCTCGTCTCGGCCCAGACCTTCCCGCCAGAAAGCGTGCCGTCGGCCTTCACGTCGAACACCCGGATATGCTGGCGCGCGGTGTCGTTGATGAACAGCCGCCGGCCCTCCAGAGAGAAACAGAGCCCGTTGGGCCGGTCGAAGTCGTCCACCAGAAGCGTCGGGTGCCGGGGGTCCGGCCCCACCCGGTACACACCCTGGAAGGGCAGTTCCTGCTCCCGCTTCACGCCATAGTATTCGACCCGGCCATAGGGCGGGTCGGTGAAGTAGATCCCACCGTTGGCCGCGCAGACGATATCGTTGGGGCTGTTGAGCTGCTTCCCCTGATAGTGAGTGGCGATCGGCAGGATCCGGCCATCGGCTTCCGTCCGCGTCACCTGGCTGGTGGCGTGCTCGCACGCGACCAGCCGCCCCTCCCGGTCCCAGGTGAGGCCGTTGGACATGTTGCACGGCTTCCGAAAGGTCGTCACGCCGTCCCTGGCCGACCAGCGCCGCAGGTGGTCGCCCGGCATGTCGCTCCAGAGGAGGCAGTGCTGGCGCGGATCCCACAACGGCCCCTCGGTGAAGAGGCAACCGGTGGCGATCCGCTCGAAGGTGACATCGCCGCCGCCGACGGCGCGGAACCCGGGATCCCGGATCTCTACGCTCATTTCTTATCGAATCTGCGAAATCTGTCCGCCATAGGCGGATCTCGCCCGTTTGAGAATGTGGCATTCCAGTCGGGCCAATTCGGGGCTCGACGTAATCTGCGGATTCATTAGGGTTCGCTCAGGGCACCCGCTGGATGCGGCCGTCCAGCACGGGCGCGATGGGGCCGGCCTTGAGGCGATCAATGAAAACATCAGAGTCCATGGGGCCATTCTCCGCCTTCACCAGGACCTTCCCCTCCTTCAACATGGTGTAGCCGTCGCCGCCCCCCAGGATGAAGTCAAATGTTGCCAGAGTGTACCGGGCCTGGGGCTCCAGCGGGCGGCCCCCCGCGGTGACCGAGACCAGGCGTGATCCCGCAGGCCGCTTGGGGTCGAAGGTAAACCGGAGGCCCGAGACCTGGGGGAATCGGCCGGCCGTCCGCTCCACCTGGCTCAGGCCATTCTCCAAGGCCGCACGCAACGTCTCGCCGGTCACGTCCAGCTTCACGACCTTGTTGGCGAAGGGGAGGATTGTCAGGACATCCCGCCGGCGGAGCTGGCCGGCCGCCAGGACGGTATTCCCCCGGATCCCACCCCCGTTGATCAGGGCCACGTCCGCTTGCAGGGCGGCGCGCATCAGATCGGTGATGAGATTCCCCACGGCCGATTCCTGCGTGCGCACGAGTTCGTTGCGTGCGTCCAGGGGGACCGAGGTCGCGCCCACGACCACATCCAGTTGCGCGGCCATGAGGCTCTCGTATTGCTTGACCAGGCCTGCCACCTCGGGCTTCTCGGGGATCTGATCCGTGACGGGGATCAACTCCCACTTGGACTCGACCCGCCGGCCGCCTTTGCCCACGGTGACAGTGAGGTCAATCCGCCCGAGCGAAACGGCATCCGACCCGGTCTTGAGGATCAGCGTCCGCCCGACCCTGGCGTCCAGCGGCACATGCTCGTGCCCGCCGGCAATCACGTCGATCTCGGGGACGGCAGCCGCGAGCTGCTGGTCATCCGCCATGTCCTGGTGCGTCAGAGCGACGATCAGGTCGGCTCTTGCCCGGCGGGCACGCGCCACGACCTCTTTCGCCGCCTGGATGGGGTCGAGGAACTTCAGGCCTGCGGCCCCCTTGGACAGCGTGTAGGTCTCGGGCGTCACGAGACCAATGAAGGCAACCCGGATCCCGCCGTATTCCCGGAGGACGAAGGGGGCCGCGCCCCCGAAGGGCAGCCCCGTGACCGGATCCAGGACGTTGCTGGAGACCCAGGTGAAGCGAGATTCCCGCATCCGTTCGCGGGTCACCTCGAGGCCGAAGTCGAATTCGTGGTTCCCGAAGGTCGCCAGGTCCAATCCGGCGGCGTTCAGGGTGGCCACCATCTGGCTTCCCTGGAAGAGACTGGACATGGTTGACGGCGACAGGAAGTCCCCCGGGAGCACGAAGACGAGGTTAGGCGACTCCCGGGCGATTCGATCCCGCAGGGTCGCGACGCGGGCCAGGCCGCCCTTCTTTCCCTTCTCCACCGAGGTGATCTCGTAGACGTCGTTGATCTGGAGGATAGTCAACCGTGCCGAGCGTTCCGCCGGAGTGCCGGCCGGAGCCGAGGGGGTGAGAGAGAGGACGATCAGGCTTCCGCAAAGGAGGGCGATGAACGTGCGACGGCTCAGGGTACGCATGACCGGAATCCTCCGCATCAAGAGGGTGGCTTGGACTGTCCGCCTTCGATATTCAGCATTTCGCATTCGTCGGGTCCTGTCAAAGGGTTTTCGGTGATGCGCTGCTTGTCGGCTAGGAGGCTGGGATGGGAGGAGGCGAGAGGGCATGGGAGCAGGGGTGCAGAAGTGAACGGGAGAGGAGGGGCAGAGGGGCGTGGGGGCAGGGGGGCCGAGCCGAGAGCCGAGAG
>JACPRG010000008.1 GCA_016190025.1 Candidatus Tectimicrobiota bacterium | reverse complement strand
CCCCCGCCCCGGACGACCTGCGAGAAAAATCCCTCGGCGGCCGCCGCATCCTTCAAGCGCAGGGCGCAGGTCCCCGCCCCGTAGCGGGCCTGGGCCAGGAGACTGTGGTCGGGGTGCTGCTCCAGGAAGCGGCGGTACTCCCGCAGCGCGCCGCTGCAATCCCCCCGGGCAGCCAGGGACTCGGCCAGACGAAACCGCGCGTCCGCCCGGACGGGGCTGCGCGGGTACTTCTCGATCACGTCGCGAAAGTACTCCGCCGCCTCCGCCGGCTTTCCCTCCATCCGCTTGATCTCGCCGATGCGGAAGTGAGCGACGTCGGCCTCCTTCCCGCCCCTTCGCAGAACCCGCACGTAAGCCGCCGTGGCTTCCTGAAAGCGCCTCTGAGCGAGGTAGATTTCCGCCACCTGGAACTCCAGGGCCGTCGCCAGATCCTGGTCCGGCTCTTTCTGGAGGAAGGCGCGGACGTCGCGGATGAACTCCTCCGTGCCCCCGGACCGCAGCCGCGTCAGGACCAGCCCGTACCTGGCTTCCCGCGCCTGCCGGGGTGACGGGCTCGCGTCGAGCACCCGCCGGTACGCGGCGGCCGACTCTTCGAAGCGGCCTTCGTTGTAGTAGGCGTTTCCAATCTGAAGGATGGCCGCCGTCCGAAATCCGCTCTTCGGGAAATCGCGCACCAGCCGCTCCAGGGCGACGCGCGCGAGGGCGAACCGCCCGCCCCGGATCTGCGAGAGCCCCTGCCAGTACAGGGCCTCGTCCCGGCGACCGCTTTTCGGCCAGCGGCTCAGGAAGTCGGTGAACGCCGCCCCCGCCCCCCGGTAGTCCGCCCTCTGGAAAAGCATCTGGCCGAACCGGAGGGCGGCGGTTTCGGCCACCGGGCTCTTGGGAAAATCCGCGAGGACCTTCCGGTAGGTCTCTCCGGCGCCCTCGTAGTCCCGGGCGTTGAACCGCGCCTCCGCCTGGCGAAGCGTCGCCTCGGCCCGCAGGTCCGGGCGGCCGGAGAGCAGGGCGGCCACGTCGCGGAAGGCGGTCGAGGCGTCCCCCCAGAGTCCCTCTTCATAAAGGCTGTAGGCCCGCCCCAGGGCGGCTTCCGGACCGCGCCCATGGCCCGCGGGAATCTTTTCAAACTCCGAGCGGGCCTCGGCGAATCGCTTGAGCCGCAGCAGGGCCTCCCCCCGCCAAAACCGGATCTCGGGCAAAAGCGAGGAGGCGGGAAACCGCTCCGCGACAGACTCCGCGGCCGCGGCCGCCCCTGCGGAATCGCCGGCCCTCAGGAGCGCGAGGACAAGACCGTGCGTCCCCCGCAGACGCAGGCCGGCGTCCACGCTCCCGTCCGCATCCGAAACGGTCCGGAAGACCGAGGCGGCCTCCTTGAACCGGCCGCCCAGGTTGTACAGAGAGATGCCCCGCAGGAGCCGCGCCCGGACGGCGAGCGGGCCTCCCCCGCCCGATTCCGCGCGATCCACCTCCCGGAGAATCTCCCCCAGGAGATTGGCGGCCTCCTGAATACGCCCGGACTCGGAAAGCCATCCGCCCAGGGCCAACGCCCCCCACAGCGTGAACCGGCCCGCCGGCCGGGCCTCTTTGAGGCCGGCCCAGGCCCGCCGCGATTCTTTCTCCCGGCCCAGCGCAAGGGAGCTCAAGAGCCAACCCAAATGGGCCTCCCCCCAGGCTCCGGAACCCGACGGAACTCCGTCGCCGCTCAACGACCCGGAGAAAACCCTCTGGGCGTCGGCGAGGCGCCGGCCGTGATAGAGGGACCATCCCAGCGCCAGCCGGGCCTCCCGGCGCAGGTCCGCCTCGACGTCGGGAAACCGCAGGAATTCTTCCAGGGACTCGGACGCCTCCCGATACCGCTCCAGCGCGAGCAAGGTTTTCCCTTCCCGGAACTTGGCGAGCCGCCGAATCTCCCGGCCACCCGGAGGACCCCCGGCGGCCGCCGCATAGCGCCACAGGGCCCCGGCCCTATCCCCCAGCTTCCAGGAAGACTCGCCCGCCAGGAAGGCGGCGGCCGCCGCCCCGGGATGCGCCGGAAACCGATCGGCGACCGACTCCATCCGGGCGCGGGCCTCCCGGTAGTCCTCGCGGGCGTAGGCCAGCAGGCCGAGCCGATAAGCGGCCGCGCCGGCGAAGGGGCCGGCGGGGTCCGCGGCCACGCGTCCCCAGACCTCCCGGGCCTCCTCCCTCTCGCCCCGCCTGAAAAGCGCCTCGCCGAGCCAGTACCCCAGGAACGAGGCGGTGATCGGGTCCGGACGTTTTCCGAGGCCGAGGCGGAATTGCCTCTCCGCCTCGAGCCACCGATTCGCCAGAAAAGAAAGGTAACCCACCCGGAAGTGGGCGGGGGCACCCTCTTCCTCTATCAACCGGCGGGCCGAGGAAGGGCTCTCGTAACACTTGTCCGGACGCTCCAACGCGGGCGTGATGCCGGGGGGCTCAAAGGCGATGGGGCGCGCAGGCGGAAGGGTGTCCTGGGGGGAAGGCGAGCGGTCGAGGCCGGCGACCGATAGTCTCTTAGGGAGGGGGCGGACGGGCCGCTCGGTCCGGATGACCGGAACCCCTCGGCCCACGACGATCACCTCCGGGATCTCCAGGCCGAGCCTGCCTTCCTGTGCGCCGGCCCCGCGCGGGGCGGCCGCCAAGGCCAGCGAGACCAGCAGGAAGCCCGCCCTCTTCTGAATCGACGTCCAACCGGCTCTCATTGGCTCCACCTGAGCGATTCGATCTTGGCGATCCGGTCCAAGGCCGCGCGAGCGAGGGAAGGGCTTTGCGAGCGCCGGGCGGCCATCCGGTAGGCCTCGACGGCCCGGTCCCACTCCTTCTCGCCCTCGTACGCAGCGCCGCGCAGGTAGTCGGCCTCCGCCCCCCACTCGGCCTTCTCCTGAGCGGCTCTCGGGATCCGCTCCAGGGCCTCCAGCGCGGCCCGGTCTCTTCCCTGCTCCGCGTGCAGGCGGGCCAGCCGGTAGAGCCCCTCCGCCCTGACGTCCGCTTCGGGGGATCTCGCGGCAAGCTCGAGGGCGCGCAAGGCCTTGTCCCATTGTTTCCGAAGGAGCCGCTCTTTGCCAAGGAGAAGGGAGACCCTCCCTCTGGTCTTGGGGTCCGGATAGCGCTCCTCCAGCCGCCGGACCGCCTCCCCCGACCCTTCCTGCTCACCCAGGCGGTCATAGGTCGCCGCCAACCGCTGCAGGATCACCTGCTGCCGGCCGTCTTCCGGGTATCGCTTCAGGATCTCGTGATAGGCGGCCGCGGCGCCTTTCCAATCCGCAGACTCGAACCGGGCGCCGGCCAGCAAGAACCAGGCTTCGCGGACCTGCTCGGCTTCCCGGCCCCCTTGCGCGCCCTCCAGCCACCTCGCCAGCCGCTCGGCGGCCTTTGCGTGCGCCCGGCTCCGGAGGTGGCTCAGGGCGGAGGCATACAAGGCCTCCTGGGCGCGGGCATGAGCGGGAAACTCCTGCAAGAACACGTCCAGGTTGCGGGCGGCCTCCGCGTCCTTGCCGGTCCGAAGCTGCGAAAGCCCGAGATGCAGCAAAACCTCGGGGCGACCGCGGGCCTGAGAGTACCGCGCCAGCCATTTCTGAAATTGCCCCTCGGCGGCCTCGTATCTCCTTAGCTGGAAAAGAACGAGCCCGCGGTTGGCCGAGAATTCCGCCTTGTGGGAAGCGGTCCCGTCCGGCCCCTGCGGCGTCTCGTCCTCCAGCCTGCCCCACGTATCGGCCAGGTCCCTCAAAAGGCCGAGGCGGGCCTGGACCGCCGCCAGCATCTGGAGGGCTTCCTGACGCCCATCCCCCCCGCCCGCCCGACCTTCCCTCTCCTCCGCCAGCCAGGCGGTGAGGTACTGTAGCGCGTCCTGGTCTTGCTTGCCCCGGTACGCGGAGACGGCGAGTTTCCGGATGGTCTCCAGCCGGCCTTCCTTCTCTTGAATCTTCGGAAGCACTTCCGAGAACGACGCCAGGGCCTCCCCGTACCGGCCGAGAGCGAACTGGGCCTCCGCCGTCATTCGAGCGGCCCAAACGGCCTGGATGGGGTCCGGCGAGCCCTTGAGCCTGGAAAGGTGTCCCAGGGCCCGCTCGTATTCCTTGCGCTCGAAACGCATGGTGGCCGCCTTGGCCGCGGCGTCCGCCGCCTGGGTGCTCTTGGGATGCCTCGCGGCCAGCTCCTCATAAGTCGCGAGGGCCGCGTCTTTTTCGCCCGAAAGCTCCTGGGACCGGGCCGTCCAATACAACACCCAGGACCGATAGGCGGGGGGGATTTCCTTTCCAGCGAGCCCCCGCAGCAGGCCGAGCGCCTCTTTATGCTGGCCGGAGAGAAGGTGGCTGTGCCCGCCCCGGATGCGCGCCAGGAGGTTTCGAGGAGAGTCGGGATAGGCCGCCAGATAGCTCGCGTACTGTTTGGCCGCGGCCGCGTAGTTCTCTTCCTGGTACAGGCACTCGGCCAAGCCCCAGAGCGCCATCTCCCGCCCGGAAAAATCCGGGCCTCCTTTGAGAACCGCCTCGAATCCGCCGATCGCGGCCCCGCACCGCCCGCGCCGCCGGAGAATCTCTCCCACAACGGCGCTGGCCCACAGGTAACCGGCCTCCGCCGGCTTGGCCACTTTGCGGTACGCCTCGAGAAACTGAAGGGCGGCGGCGTCATCTTTTTTCTTGTAGTGCGCCATGCCCAGCGCGTAGCGCGACCTGGCCACCCAAGGGCTGGCGGGATACCGGCGGAGCAGATCCGAAAGAACCGCCACTGTCCCGTCCCAGTCTTCCAGGTGATACTTGATGTGTCCCAGGTAGTACAGGGCCTGATCGGCGAAGGGGCCCCCTTTCACCGCGGCAAACTGGGCCGCCGCGTCCCGGTAGCGTCCGTTGGAGAGCTCGATCCGCCCCACGCGAAAGTGCGCGGCGTCCCGCAACGGGTGCCCGGGAAATTCCGCGAGAAACACCCGGTAGTCGCGGAGCGCCTCGGCGGCCACCCCTTTCTCATACTTCGCCTCGGCCAGGAAGAACCGGGCCCCTCCCCGCAGCGGGCCTTTGGGGTGCTCTTTGAGATAGGTTTCGAAAGCCAGGATGGCGGCGTCCAAATGGCCGTCCTGGAGGGCGCGCAGGCCAAACGTGTAATCATTCACCTGCGCCGAGGCCGGCGTAAAGATCCCTCCCGCCAGGACCGCCGCCAGTGAGACCGCAATCGATACGACCTTGAATTTCATACCTTTTCAATATATACCCCGCGGAGAAAGTCGTCTCGGCTCCCGTGCGCGGAGTCACGTCGCGAGGGTTCGGGCGGGTCGCTCGGGGATCAGCCTGGGCGGGGGCCGGCGGCGCAAAGACCCCTCTTCGGCAAAAGCCGTGAACGTCAGCCGGAACGAGGGCAATTTGGGGATTCAGAGGCCGAGAGAGACGCGGCGGGCGCCCCTTAGAGGCGACGGCCCCCCGGCACACCCGGCCGGGCTTCAAAAGGCCCCTGGCTTGGACGCGGAACCTCAGGCCAATTCCAGGTTGTCGATGAGGCGGGCCCTGCCGCACCATGCGGCGCCCAGGGCCACGGCGGGACCCTCGATCCTCTCCAGGTCTTCCAGCGTCTCCGGATGGACGACGGCCGCGTAGTCCACCCGGAGCCCGCTCTCCTCCATGACCCTCCGCGCGCCCTCCAGGAGGGGTCCGGTCTCCCTCGCGCCTTTTTGGAACGCCTCGGAGATCCCCACCAGGCCGCGCCTCAGGCCCAGGGCCGCAACGCGCTCCTCCGTGCTGAGATAGAGGTTCCTGGAGGAAAGGGCGAGGCCGTCGGCCTCCCGCACCGTGGGACAGCCGATGACCTCCACGTCCATCCAGAGGTCCCGCGCCATCCGGCGGATGATCACCCACTGCTGGTAATCCTTCCGGCCGAAGTAGACCCGGTGCGGCCGGCAGAGGGCGAAGAGCTTCGCCACCACCGTCGTCACGCCCCGGAAGTGTCCCGGGCGGAAGGCCCCGCAAAGCCGGTCGGAGAGGTCCCGCACCTCGACGAACGTCCGGTCGCCCGGGGGATAGATCTCCTCCGGGCCGGGCATGAACACCACGTCCACGCCTTCCCGCGCCCCCTTCTCCAGGTCCCCCGCCGGGTCCCGGGGATAGGCCTCGAAGTCCTCTCCGGGGCCGAACTGCGCGGGGTTGACGAAGATGGAGACGGCCACGACCTCGTTCTCCCGCCGGGCGCGCCGCATCAGGCTCAGGTGGCCTTCGTGGAGCATGCCCATGGTCGGGACCAATCCCACGCTCTTCCCCTCCGCCCGGAACCGGAGGGCGGCCTCCCGCATGCCTCTGGCCGATGTGATCACCTGCATCCCCTGTGTCCCGCGCTCGCCGAAAACGCCGACCTCATCCGCGAAACAGGGCGGCGAGCCCCCTCTGTCTCTGCCCGCCTTCATGACGACCGGGGGACGTAGAGGTGCGTCCCCTGCCTCACGCGGAGGATCTCCTGAACCAGGTCCTCGAAGTCCTGGCGCCGCTGGACGAAGTCGATGGAGTCGGTGTTGACAACGAGGAGGGGCGTCTCCGCGTACCGGAAAAAGAAGCGGTTGTAGGCCTCGTTGACCCGCTCCACGTACTCGGAAGAGATGTTCCGCTCGAAGCCGCGCCGCCGGCTTCGGATGCGCTCCAGGAGGACGTCCGTGCCGGCCTGGAGGAAGACCACGAGATCAGGCCTCGGGACTCGCGGGCGCAGCAAGGAGTAGATTTCCTCATAGAGGGCCAGCTCGTCCTCGTCCAGGTTCACATAGGCGAAGATGCGGTCCTTCTGAAAAAAGTAATCGCTCACGACGCCGCGCTGGAACAGGTCGAGCTGGGCCAGATCCAACTGCTGGCGATACCGGCTCAGGAGGAAAAAGAGCTGCGTCTGAAAGGCGTACCGCTGGGTGTCCGCGTAAAAGTGGGCCAGGAAGGGGTTTTCCTCAGTGACCTCGCGAAGGAGGGGGGACCTGAGGGCCTCCGCCAGGCGTTCGGCCAGACTTGTTTTCCCCACCCCGATGGGACCCTCGATGGCGATGTAGCGGGCCTGTTCCATCGGCGCCCGGCCTTCAGTCCGGCAACAGGGACACCCTCTGTCCCTCCCCTAGGTCGCTCAGCAGTTCCCGGAAGGTCTTCCCCAGAACGGGGTGGACCCCGTCCGGCGCAAGGTCGCAAAGGGGCTCAAGGACGAACCGGCGGCGGTGCATCTCCGGATGCGGGATCACCAGGCCCCGCTCCTGTCTCACCAGGCCGCCGAACAGCAAGAGGTCCAGGTCGATCACGCGAGATCCCCACCGCACCCCGCCCGCGCGGCCCATGGAGGCCTCGATCCCCTTGAGCGCGCCCAGCAGCCCGAACGGGTCAAGACGCGTCCGCACCCGAACGACACCGTTGACGAAGTCCGGCTGTTCCACGGGCCCGACCGGGGAGGTCGCGTACCAGGGGGACCGTTCGAGGGCGAGGACGCCCTCCGTCCGCCGGAGGCGGTCCACCGCCTCGGCGCACCGCTCCCGCGGGCGGTCCAGGTTCGAACCCACGCCGACGAACGCCTCCCCCGGCGCCCCGGCGGAACCCGCCACGATCTTCTCCCGCCCGGAGGGCCCGGCGACGCCGGGGGGCGGATGGAGCGAAGAGCCGGCCATACACTGCCGCCTTGCGATGGGGCGGGACTTCCCCCCTCGGCCTCCCGGCCGACGAAGCGGACTCAGAAGCCCGCGTTTCGGATCCGCTCCAGCGCCTCCTGGATGCGCTCCTCCCCCCGGGTCAGGGCCATGCGGACGAATCCCTCGCCCGCCTCGCCGAATCCGTTCCCGGGGGTGATCACCACACCGGTCTCTCGCAGGAGGTGAGCGGTGAACTCCAGGGAGGTGTATTTCTTGGGGACGGGGATCCAGACGTAAAAAGTCGCCGACGGGCGGTTGGGTTGCAGCCCGAGGGACTGCAGGCCCTCGACCATGAGGTCCCGCCTCCGCTCGTAGACCCGCCGCATTTCCTCCACGCAGGACTGGTCGCCCTTCAGCGCCGTCACGCCCGCCTCCTGGATGGCCTGGAAGACGCCCGAGTCCACGTTGGTCTTGATCGCGCCGAGGCCCGACAGAACGTCGGCGTTCCCCACGGCGAACCCGACCCGCCAGCCCGTCATGTTGTACGTCTTGGAGAGGCTGTGAAACTCCACGGACACCTCCTTGGCCCCCGGCGTCTGGAGCACGCTGCGCGTCTTCACGCCGTCGAAATACATCTCGGAGTAGGCGGCGTCGTGGACCAGGATGATCTCGTGCTCCCGGGCGCACTCCACCGCCTGGGCGAAGAACTCCTCGGTCGCCACCGCGGCCGTGGGGTTGTTGGGATAGTTCAAGAACAAGAGCTTCGCCCGGCGCAACACGCCCCGCTTGAGGTCTTCCAGGTCGGGGAGGAAGCCGTTTTCGGCCAACAGGGGCATCTTGACCGATTCGCCCCCGGCGAAGACGGTGCCCGCGTGATACACGGGATAGCCGGGGTCCGGGACGATGGACACGTCGCCCGGGTTGAGAAAGGCCAGGGGGAGGTGGGCGATGCCTTCTTTGGACCCGATGAGGATGAGCACCTCCCGCTCCGGGTCCAGCTCGACCTCAAAGCGGCCCTTGTACCACTCCGCGACCGCGTGGCGGAAGGCCCGCAATCCCTCATACGCAGGATATTGATGGTTGGCCGGATTCTGGGCCGCCGCGTTCAGAGCTTCCACGATGTGGGGGGGCGTCGGCAGATCGGGGTCTCCGATGCCGAAGCTGATGATGTCCAACCCTTTCTTCGCAGCCTCTGTCTTCATCCGGTCGATCTCGGCGAACAAATAAGGCGGAAGCCGATTCAGCCTCTCTGCGCGTTCCAATTTCATCGTGTCGTCCATCCAGCGATGGTTCAGCCGCCACACCCAGTGGGGGGAAAGAACCCCGAACCGCGGAGCTCACCCCTCGAGCCTGTCCCGCCCCGCGCGCCGTCTCGGCGCTCCGCCCGGGCCTCTCGTCATCCGAGGGAACCGGTTCACCGGCCATTGTTGCCACGTCGGTTGAGCCTACCACAATTCGGCGGGGAGAAAAACCGCAAATCGCCGGGGAGCGCTTTTTCGGGCGACGCGCCCAGTGCAAAACCCCCGCCGGCCCCAGGACGTCAGGCCCCTCCCCCAGGCTGCGCGACCGGGAGAGGCGGCGCGTTGGCCGCAGGCAGTCCCCCCGAGGCTCCGCATCTGGTAGAATAACGGGGTTTGCCGGGGGGTTGTGGAGATTCCGCCGAACGGCGGTCCGAGGAGCATTCCATGGTCCAAGTCTTTCCATCGGCCCGCGAGGCCATCTTCGACCTGAAGGACGGCGCCAGCATCATGGCGGGCGGGTTCGGAATCTGCGGCGTGGTGGAGGGGTTGATCGACGCCGTGTGCGAAAAGGGCGTGAAGGACCTCACCGTCATCAGCAACGGCGCCGGGGTGGACGACTGGTTTTTGGGCAAGTGGATCAAAAACCGGCAGGTCCGCAAAATGATCTGCAGCCGCATTGGCTCCAACAAAGAGCTGGAGCGCCAGTACCTGGCCGGGACGATCGAAGTGGAGTTCGTGCCCCAGGGCACCTTCGCCGAGCGCATCCGGGCGGGCGGCGCCGGCCTCGGCGGCTTTTACACCAAGACCGGGGTGGGCACTGTCGTGGCCGAGGGCAAGGAAACGAAGGTCCTCGACGGCGAGACCTACCTCCTGGAGATCCCCCTGCGGGCGGATTACGCGTTCGTCAAGGCCTGGAGGGGAGACACCGCGGGCAACTTGATCTATCGCATGACGGCGCAGAACTTCAACCACGTCATGGCCATGGCGGGCCGGACGACGATCGCCGAGGTGGAAGAGCTGGTCCCGGCGGGGGAGCTGGACCCCAATCACATCCACACCCCGGGCATCTTCGTCCAGCGGGTCTTCCAAGGCGCCCGGTTCGAAAAGCGGATCGAGATCCTGACCCTCCGGAAAAGGGAGAGCTGAACCGTGAGCCTGAGCCGAGAGCAGATCGCCGCCCGGGCGGCCCAAGACCTGAAAGACGGAGACTACGTCAACCTGGGGATCGGGATCCCGACCCTGGTCGGCAACTACATCCCCCCCGACAAAAAGATCATCCTTCACTCGGAGAACGGGGTCTTGGCCATGGGGCCCTTCCCGTACCCGGGGGAAGAGAACCCCGACCTCGTCAACGCCAGCAAGCAGACGATCACCACCCTGCCCGGCGCCTCTTTTTGCGACAGCTCCACGGCCTTCGCCATGATCCGCGGCGGCCACGTGGACGTGACCATCCTGGGCGCGATGGAGGTGGCCGAAAACGGCGACCTCGCCAACTGGATGATCCCCGGACAGATGGCCGCAGGGATGGGGGGCGCCATGGACCTGGTCGCGGGCGCGAAGCGGGTCCTCATCCTCATGGAGCACACGACGAAAAAGGGAGCGCCGAAGATCGTCTCCCGCTGCACCCTGCCCCTGACGGGGGCCGGGGTCGTGGACCGGGTCATCACCGACCTCTGCGTCATGGACGTCACCCCGGAGGGGCTTCGCCTGGTCGAGTTGGCCCCCGGCGTCACGGAGGAGGAGGTCCGGCGGAAGACGGGCGCGCCCTTCCGCGCGTCCCCCGCACTGAAAGAGATGGCTCTCTCCTGACCCTTCGGGGGGCCGCCCCCCGGCCGGCCGGGCTGAAGAAGCTCCCCCGACCGGTACACTCGTTCGCGGGACGGGACGTTCCTCTCGCGCTTTCTGAAATCGGAGGAGAACCCCCACCATGGCCAACAAGAAACTCCAGGTCACCTGGCTCGGACACGCCAGCTTCAAGATTCAATCCCCCGGCGGCAAGGTCATCTACCTG
>JACPRG010000011.1 GCA_016190025.1 Candidatus Tectimicrobiota bacterium | reverse complement strand
GGAGGAGACCTCTCTCTCGGCCATGGCGATGGAGATCGACCCGGAGCGCCCGGAGAAATCCCTCGTCACCATCGCCATGGGCAAGCCCTGCCACGCCTGGCGGGAAAAAGAGGGGCACATCACGCTGTCCATGGACTGCAAACCGCAGGAGATCCCTCCCTCCTTCCTCAACGGGGACATCTGGAAGAAGCTCTACACGGAGGAGCCCCGCGCGGCGTAGAAAAGAATCCTTCAGGGCGTGCTCCGACTTCTGAAGCCCGCCCTTCGGATTCCGGTCCCGCGGCGTGCGGAGGGACCGCTGGTCAACTCTGGGAGAAAAAGGACGGAAGCATGGACCTGGGGCTCCAAGGGAAGGTCGCCATCGTCAATGGCGGCAGCAAGGGGATCGGTCGGGCCTCGGCCCTCCTGCTGGCCGAGGAGGGCTGCGAGGTCGGCATCTGCGCCCGAAACCGGGAGGGCCTGAAGGAGGCCGCCAAAGCCATCGAGCAAAAGACCGGCAAGAAAGTCTTCACGGTCCGGGCCGACACCGCGCGGGAGGCCGACGCCCGGAACTTCGTCCAGAAGAGCGTCGACCACTTCGGCCACGTGGACATCCTGGTCAACTGCGCGGGGAGCTCGCCGGGCGGGACGCTGGCCCAGATCACGGAAGCCGACTGGCTGGTCAGCCTGAACCTGAAGTTCATGGGCTACGTCCGCTGCACGACCGCCGTCGTTCCCCACATGCGCAAGCGCAAGTACGGACGCATCGTCAACGTCATCGGCAACGACGGCACGAAACCCATCCACTTCGAGCTGACGCCCGGAGCGGCCAACGCCGCCGGCATCAACTTCACCCTGGCGTTGGCCGAGGATCTGGCGAAGGACAACGTCCTCATCAACGCCATCAACCCCGGACCGGTGAACACCGACCGCTGGTGGGGCCTGGTGGACACCATGGCCAAGGGGCGCGGGGTGTCGCGGAAGGAGGCGACCCGAATCGCCCTCCAGAGCCTCCCCCTGGGCCGATTCTGCACCCCGGAGGAGGTGGCCAACCTGGTCGCCTTCCTGGCGTCCGAGCGGGCCAGCTACATCACTGGAGCCTCCATCAACGTCGACGGCGCCCAGCGCAAGGCCCTGATGGATGCATGAAGAAAACCCGTACCGGCGGGGAAGGCGAGCCGGGGCGGGCTTTCCCCGCCGGCCCGAGGGATGGGGAGCCGTCTCTCCCCGGCCTTTTTATTCCCCAAGAGGAGCGGCGGAGAGGCCACAGCCCTCAAAACGGCCGCCCCACCGGCACAGAGAGGAGACGGAACGTGTCGAACCTCAAGCTTGACTTCGCGTGTGCGGACTATGACCGGACGAAATACCTGGAAGACGGGACCGTCAAGCCGGTCGGGATCGAACTGAACTTCATCCGCCTTCCGGTGGAAGACATCTTCTGGCGCATGAGCAAGTTCCAGGAGTTCGACGCTTCGGAGATGAGCTTCTCCGCCTACCTCATCTTCCGATCCCGTCCCAACCCGCCCTTCAAGGCGATCCCCGTTTTCCCCTCGAAGTTCTTCCGCCACTCCTGCGTGTTCATCAACAAGAAGGCCGGCATCAAGAAGCCCGAGGACCTCAGGGGCAGGCGCATCGGCGTCCCCGAGTACGCGATGACGGCCATCGTCTGGCTCCGGGGGACCATGCAGCACGAGCACGGCGTGGACCCCGCCGGCGTCACCTGGGTGACGGGCGGGCTCGAGGAGTGGGGCCGCAAAGAGCGGGTGGACCTGAAGCTGCCCCCGTCCATCAGGGTGGAACCGGCGCCCTCCCCCAAGACCCTCAACGAGATGCTGAACGCCGGGGAGATCGACGCCCTCTTCACCGCCCGGACCCCCTCCGCCTTCTTCAAACCCAGGTCCAACGTGGTCCGCCTCTTCCCCAAGTACAAACAGGTCGAGATGGACTACTACAAGCGGACGGGGATCTACCCCATCATGCACCTGGTGGTCATCAAGGAATCCATCCTGAAAGAGCACCCCTGGGTGGCCGAGAACCTCTACGACGCCTTCTGCAAGTCCAAAGACCTCGCCATCAAAAATCTGGAGTCCACGGGGGCCCTGGGGGCAACGCTCCCCTGGCTGATTTACGAGCTAGAGGAGACCCGGAAGGTCCTGGGGAAAGACTACTGGTCGTACGGCGTCGAAGCCAACCGGAAGATCATCGAGACCCTGGCCCAGTACTCTTACGAGCAGGGGCTTTCGGAGCGGAGGCTCACGGTGGAAGACCTCTTCGTGGGATCGACGCTGCAGACCTCGAAGGTCTGAGCCGGAAACGGCCGGCCTCAGCGGCCGAACCGCGGATGGAAGAACGACGCAGGGCGGAGGCCTTCACCTCCCTCCAGGGGTCTGGCGAGCCGACCCCGGAAGAGGAGGAGGCGCCTGCGGCGGAGGCTCCAGGTCCACGGCCCGGATGGCCGTCCAGGGCGCGTGGACGCGCACGCCGGGCTCGGCCCATCCCAGAAGGCCCCGGTGCGCGAGCGCGTAGGCCTCGGCGCTCTTGTGCCACTGCTCGACGCCCATGAGGTCCTCAAAGCCCCTGTGGCTGTCCCAGTCCACGCGGAGGGCCAGGCGGCTTCCGTCCCGGCTCACAAAGGTGAAAGGGCGGCCCAGGTCCGGCGGAACCTCGATGCGGGAGAGCTTCTCGAAGTTCACCCGCTGGACGGTCTTTCCCAGCCGGACGAAGAGAAACCCCTTGGTGTATCCCCCCGTCCACGTCGTTCCCGACTCCCGCCAGTCCGGAAGCAGATTTCGCTCGTAAAAGAAGGCCGGACCCAGGATCACCAAAGGGTCCCCGACTGTCAGATGGAGAACCGCCCGGATTCCCGGCGGGATCTTTCCGGCGGCGGGCGGGCCGGCCGGCGCGAGCGCCTTGACGCGGAGAAGAGGGATCTCAAACCCGCCCTGGGGCGACCTCCCCCGCAGCCTCCCCTTTCCGACGGACCCGGAATATGTCTTCCCCGACGCCACCGCAACCCGGTAAAGACCTTCCTCCTGACCGGAGGCCGGGCCGATCTCCGCGACGGCCCGCGCGGCGATCAGATACGTGACGTCCCCGCGCGCGAGAGGCAGAAGCGTCCGGTCCCGGACCTGCTGGACGGGGTCCCAGAGGCTGAAGGGTCCGTCGAACTCCGGGGGGGCCGTCAATTGCACCCGCGTCCCCGTATCGTCCAGGACGGCTCCCCAGACCCGCCGCGGCGGGGACTTTCCGGGGCCAGAGCCGGGCGTCTCCGCGGGGCCTTTCGGCGCGCCGCGCGGAGTGACCTCCACGACCTGGTCCCAAGGGACGGTCAAGACGCCCCCCCGCCACTCTCCGCGCAAGGCCTCGGGCGGGGTCCCCGTCAACTTTCCCCCATCCGCCAGGGACACCTCCCAGGCGACGCCGGGCCCGGCGCGCCTCAATCCGCGCACCTGCGCCCAGGGGACCTCGAAGCGGAACGCCCCCTTCCGGACCTCAAGCGGCGCGTCGCCCCTCAGCCGGACCCCGTGAGCCTCCGCCCCGCCCCGCCCCTTGACGGACACTTCATAGCGGCTCCCGCCGTCCGTCTCGGGGGGGGCCGGCCTCACGATCTCCACGCGCCGAAGCCGGCGCCACTCCTCTTTGAAGTCCCCGTGGGACCACTCTCCCGAAAGGGGGCGCTCCGGGATTCCCCCCACGCAGGTCTCTCCGTCCGGAAACCGCAAGGCGAGCTCCCGGCCCCCGCGGACCTCGACGGACGCAAGCCGGGCGGCGGAGACCTCCAGGCGGAAAGGGCCGCGCTGGCAGGTGAGGGAGACCGGGGCAAGCTTGACCAGGGGAACGGAATCGGCGGAGGGATAAATCGCCCGGGCGCGGACCTCGGCGGCGGCCGGATGGCCCAAGAGCCCCGCCGCGGCAAGGGCGGCCGCGGGGCCGAAACACCTCCCGCGGCGCCGGCCTTTGGGAGGGGAGGGTCGGGCTTCGGCTTCCATGGGCTTTTCGCGCGTCAGGGGAAAACCGGGCGGCTCAGCATCTCATAAACCTCCACCCGCCGGTCGCGCACCAGATTGTTGTATTCATTGAAATCCTTGTCCCTCGCCCGCTCGGGAGCGATCTCAACCACGCACCCCTCCTCCCCCTCCGCCCCGGCCCGGGCCAGGACCTTTCCCCGGGGATCAACGACCTGGCTGCCGCCCGTGTAGGTGAGGGTCTCCCCGGGCTTTCGGGCGTCCCGTCCGGTCCGGTTGCACGTGACGGCGAAGACGCGGTTCTCGATACAGCGGACGACCATGGCCTGATGACACAGGGTGAACACCAGGTTGGCGGGATGGCAGATGACGTCGGCGCCCTGAAGGGCGAGCATCCGCGCGGTCTCGGGGAAGATCCAGTCGAAGCAGATCATCAGGCCCAGCTTGACGCCGCCCGCATCGAAGACGGGGGGCGGCTCTTCCCCCGGCCGAAACCAACGCTTCTCTTCGTAGAAGAGATGAAGCTTCCGGTATTTGCCGACGTAGCCCTCCGGCCCCGCCAGGACGCAGGAGTTATAGACTCCCTCTCCGTCGCGCTCCGCCACCCCCGCCACGATGTGGGCCCGGCGCTCCCGCGCCAGGACCGCCAGGGCCTCGCAGGTCGGCCCCCCGGGGATGGGCTCGGCCAACCCCCGGGCCTCCTCTTCCGACACAAACTGGTAGCCGGTGTTGCAAAGCTCGGGCAGGACGATGAGGTCGGCCTCCATGCGGGCCAGAGCCTCCCGGACTTCGGCCAGATTGCCCGCCGCGTCGCCGAAGGCGGGCGCGAACTGATAAAAACCCACGCGCATGCCCAGACCCCGCCGCTCACTTCTTTTTGAAGGTGAAGACGTTGTTCTTCAGATACCCGGCCTTTTCATACAGGTCCAGCATCGGGGGCGCCCCGGTCCCCAGCGTGATGAGGTCTTCCGTGTTCTCGGGGGGATTGGCGAAGCCGTGGGGCACACCGGCAGGCGCATAAACCAGGTCCCCCTCCTTCACGTCGTACCAGCGGTCGTACAGGAAGGCCCGGCCCTTTCCCCGGAAGACTAGGATCACGTCCTCCGCGACGGCGTGGACGTGGGGCTCGAAGGCCTGGCCGGGCTTGAGGCGGGCGGAATGGGTGCTCAGCATCCGGGCGCCCATGCCGGGCCACACCAAAAGACGAAGGGTCCCGTTGGGAAGCTCGTGAACGGCGCGGCCGCCGTCGATGGAGAAGACCCCGCCCTCGCGCTGGACCTCCTCAAGGGTCTTGTCTTCCCCGCGCTTGGAATTGTCCCTACCGGAAACGCTCATTCAGCCCCTCCTGCGGAAGAAAAATCAGCGGCGGCTCGCGCCTCCGCGCTACAATCCCCATCTCGGCTCGAAGGCTTAACACTACAGCTTCCCTTCTTCCCGCAGCTTCTGCAAGGCCGCGTAGACCTTCTCGGCGGTCATCGGGAGGTCGCGGATGCGGACACCGCAGGCGTCGTGGATGGCGTTGGCGATGGCGGCCGCCGTGGGCGCCAGTCCCGGCTCACCGAGCCCTTTCGCACCGTAGGGTCCCTCTTCGTGCGGCACCTCGATGATCCGCGAAACATAAGGGGGACAGTCCAGCGTCGTGGGGATCTTGTAATCGGCCAAGGTCCCGTTGATGCACTCCCCGCCGTCGTACCGGAGCTCCTCGGAGAGGGCGTAGCCCAGGCCGGTGGCGAGCGCCCCCTCGATCTGGGCCACACAGCCGACGGGATTGATGGCCTTGCCCACGTCATGGGCGCCGACGAGCCGGGTGACGCGCACCTCTCCGGTCTCGACGTCCACCTCCACCTCGGCCGCCTGGGCCGCGTGCATCCAGAGGGGCGTGGGCCTCTCCCCGTGGCCCATCTCGTCGAGGGGCGTCATCTCGCTGGTGTGGGTCCCCACCCCGATGATGGGCGTGCCCTTGCCTCCCTGCCGGTGGTTGCCCATCAGGACGCCGGAGAGGGGCATGCCCTTCTCCGGGTCGCTCTTGAAGCGGATCGCGCCGTCCCGGATGAAGAGGTCGTCGGGGCGGGCCTCCATCTGGTCGGCCGCTCTTTCGAGAAGCTGGTTGCGGGCGTCGATGGCGGCCCTGCGGACCGCGGGCCCCAGGATGAACGTCACCCGGCTGGCCGCCGTCCCCCAGTCGAAGGGGCCGATGTCCGTGTCGGCCGTGTGCATGACCACGGACTCCGGCTTGACCCCCAGCTCCTCGGCGACGATCTGGCCGAGCATGGTGTTGGACCCCTGGCCGCAGTCCACGGCGGAGGAGAGGACGTTCACCGTCCCGTCTTCGTTGATCTTCAGCGTGGCGCCCGCCGCGAAGGCGACAGTGGACTTGTGCATGGCCGCGATGCCCCGCCCGCGGCGGATGTTCCCGTTGTTCTCCCGCCTCCGGGGCCACTCGATGGCCTGGTAGGCCGCCTCCAGGCACTCCTTGACGCTGACGCTGACGAGCTTCTGGCCCGTCCAGGTGAGGTCCCCGTCCACGAAGGCGTTCTTCATCCGGAACTCGTAGGAGTCCATGCCGAGCCGGCCGGCCAGCTCCTCCGTGTGGACCTCGTGGGCCCAGCAGACCTGGGGAATGCCGAAGCCGCGGAACGCCCCGCTCGTGGTCTTGTTGGTGTAGACGCAATAGGCGTCGATCCAGACGTGCGGGATGCGGTACGGCCCGGGGGAGCTGTACCCTGCGTTCTTCGTGACCATGACGCCCCGCTCGGAAAAGGCCCCGGTGTCCATGATGACGGTGTTCTTGCGGGCCACGAGCGTCCCGTCCTTCTTGACCCCTGTCTGGATGGTAACGATGGAAGGATGGCGCAGCGAAGTCCCCTGGAAAGACTCCTCCCGCGTGAACTGGACCTTGACGGGCACGCCGTCCGTCTTCATAGCCAGGGCCACCGTCTCGGGCTGCGCCTGGAAGTGCTTGCCGCCGAAGCCCCCGCCCACGTACGTGGCGATCACCCGCACCTTGCTCATGGGAAGGCCCAGCGTCTCCGACAGCTTGAGGC
>JACPRG010000062.1 GCA_016190025.1 Candidatus Tectimicrobiota bacterium | reverse complement strand
TCTCGGAACTCCGGGCCGACGCCGTTTGAGGTCTGTGACCTCCCACGCTGAGCGCTCATTTCAAGGAGGAAACATCATGGCGAAGGTGCGCATCAAAAGCCCCAAGGTGTACGAGCCGCCGCCGAACACGTGGTCCCAGGCCCTCCGGGCCGGGAATCACGTCTACATCGCCGGCCAAACCGCCATGAGCCCCAAAGGGAAGCTGGTCGGGAAAGGAGACCCGCTCGCGCAGGCGAGGCAGGTCTTCAAGAACATCCGGGGGCTGGTGGAAAAAGCGGGCGGGACGATGAACGACGTGGTGAAGATCAACGTCTACGTCACGGACATCCGCAACGCCGACCCGGTGCGCCGGGCGCGAGGCGCGTTTTTCAAGGGGGATTTCCCCACCTCGACCCTGGTCTGCGTGGCGGCCCTGGCCTCACCCGATTTTCTCGTCGAGATCGAGGCCGTCGCGGTCCTTCCTGATTAGGTCCACCCTTCCCCGAGCCTGCGGTCACGGCCGAAGCCCGGCCGCGGCGCGCTCGCCCTGAAAGAGCGGGCTTGTCTTGACGGCAAAGGGCTCCCCTCGGGAAATGCGGCCGCTCCCTAGAGTTGCGGCTCGGGCGAGGTCTTCCCCCGCCTCTCCGCGTAGCCGGCCATGGCCTCCAGGACGCGAACCGCCACGGAGGAGTCCTCGAAGACCGGGACCCGCGTCTCCCGGTCCCTCCCCTCCTCCTCCATCTCCCGCTTCCAGCGCGCTGCCGTCTTGCCGCCGAGGAAGAGGCAGAGGATGGGTTTGTGCGGGTTGGCGTCCATGGCTGCGCGGAACTCCGCCGACAGGCCGTCGCACGCCGCGTTGGGAACGGCCAGGAGGATGAGCAGAACCGCGTCGGTGTTCGCGTCCTCCATGGCCGCCCGGATCGACTCCGCCTGGATGCGCAGGTTGTCGCCCGTCATGGCCGGCCACAGGTCCACCGGGTTCCGGACGGGCTGCCACTCCGGCATCAGCGCCCTGAGCCGGCTCAGCGTGCGCTCGTCAAAGTCGGGAAGCTCGAGACCGGCCGCCGCCAGCTCGTCGGAGGCGATGACGGCGGCCCCGCCGCTGTACGAGACCAGGGCCACCCGGCGGCCCCGGGGCAGAGGCTGGAAAGAAAAGCCTTTCAGGAGCGCCAGGAACTCCTGCACCGTCCTGGCCCGGATGACCCCGTACTGCCGGCACGCCGCGTCGAAGATCTTGTCGTCGGACGCCAAGGCCCCCGTATGGGAGAGCGAGACCCGGGCGCCCGTCTCCGTCCGGCCGGGCTTGAGGACGATGATGGGCTTCTCGCGCTTGACCTCCTGGGCGAGAGAGAAAAAAGCCCGCGCGCGCGGCAGGCTTTCCAGATACAGGCCGATCACCCCGGTCTCGGGGTCGTCCCGGCAATACGCCAGAAAGTCCACCTCGTCCAGATCGACCTTGTTCCCCACGGAGACGCTCTTGCCGATGCCGAGCCGCTGGAACTCCTGGTCCATGATCTGATTGGCCAGGCAGCCGGTGAAATTGCCCGTCTGGGCCATGATGGAGACCTTGCCAGGCAGCCAGTCCTCGAAGGGGACGAAGCTGGCGATGAAGCGGCGGTGGGCGTTGGTCACCCCGATGGTGTTGGGACCCGTGCAGCGGACGCCGCTCCTCTGGATGGCCGCGCGGAGCTCCGCGTCGAGGCCCCGGCCGGGACCGGAGACCTCGCCGAACCCCGCCGTGACGATGACCGCCCCCTTCACGCCCTTCTTCCCGCACTGGTCCAGGATTCCCGCCACATGCTCGCGGGGAAGGAGGAAGAAGACCAGGTCGATCTCCCCCGGCACGTCCAGGACGGTGGGATAGGCCCTGCGGCCGAGGATCTCCCCGCCTCTCGGGTTGATGGGGTACACCTCGCCCGCATAGCCGCCGTCCAGGATGTTCTTCAGCAAGGAGTACCCCGGTTTCCGGGGGTCGGCCGAGGCGCCAACCACCGCGACCGAGCGGGGCTCCAGGACGGGCCGGAATCCGGTTCCGGCGGAGGATAAGGCGGCCCCGCGCGCCTCTTGGCCGCGGGGGTCGTGCAAACGGATCAGCCCGTCCGCCGCCCGGACGCCCTCCGGCCCGGCGAACAGGGGGTTGATCTCGACCTCGGCGATCTCTTCTGAAAACTCCCGGGCCAGGTCGGAGAGACGGAGGAGGGCTTCCCGCAGCGCGGCGCGGTCCACGGGGGGGCTTCCCCGGAAGCCGTTCAGCAGCCGGGCGCCTTTCACCTCCGCCAGCACTTCCTCCACGTCGCCGGCGCCGACGGGCACGAGCCGGAACGCCACGTCCTCCAGCACCTCGGCCCACACACCCCCCAGGGCGAAGGCCAGGACCGGCCCGAACGTCGCATCCCAAGTGACGGAGGCCAGGGTCTCGACGCCCTCGGCCGTGGCCTGGACCGAGAAGCCCTGAAGGCGGGCCCCGGGACGGGCGCTCCGGACGCGGGCCTGCATCTCAGACGCGGCCCGGCGGACTTCCTCCGCGTCCCTGAGGCGGACGGCCACCCCGCCCGCCTCCGTCTTGTGGGGCAGGTCGGGGGAGACGACCTTCAGAATGACCGGGAAGCCGATCCGGCCGGCCGAGGTGGCGGCGCCCTCCGGGTCCCGGGCGACCTCCATCGGAACGACGGGGACGCCCGCTGACCGCAGGACCTCCAGGGCCTCCGGCTCACTCAGGACCGCGCGCCCCTCGCGCCGGGCCGCTGCGAGGAGCTGACGGATGCGCTCGGCGTCCAAATGCAAACCTCCTGGGCGCCCCCGGCTCCTTGCGGCTCAGGCCGCGGACACCGCGAAACCTTCAGCGGACGGGCCGCCCGTTGACAACCCGCAACGCCTTGCAGGGGACAGGATTTGACACCTAATGGAGATACATCCGATCGGGGTCGAGCTCGTTCAGGATGGCCAGCTCTTCCTCCGTCGGGGGCTCCGTCACATCCACCTTGTCGGGAACAATGGGGCGGAACCCCGTGTTCTCGAGCATCTGCTCGACCCGGACGCCGGGATGGAGGGCCTCGAGCCTCATGCGCCTGCTTTCCTCGTCGAAGCCGAAGATGCAAAGGTCGGTGATGACCTTGTGCATGCTGCCCGTGATGAGACCGGCGTCCCGCCGGCTGGTCCCTCCGTCCAGGTAGCCGGGGCTGGTGACAAAGTCCACCTTTTCCACAAACCGCTTTTTTTCATGGGGCATGGCGACGATCATCTTGGCGAGGCTCGCGATGTCGTTCCCCCCGCCGCTGCCCGGCAGCCGGACCTTGGGGCGCCTGGGATCGCCGATGACGGAGCTGTTCAAGTTGCCGTACTGGTCCACCTGGGCGCCGCCCATGAACCCGTAATCCACGTAGCCCCGCTGGAGCAGGAGCAGGACGTCCGTGCTGGTGGGGACCATGTTGGCCTTGCGGGCGGTGCGCGCCTCGTTGGTCGAGGGGGGAAGCTTTCCGGGCTCGATGAAAGGCCCGATGACACCCCCCTCGAAGAGGATGGTGAGGTGGGGGGCGTGCATGCGCTGAGCCAAAGTGGCCGCGAGGAGCGGAATGCCCACGCCAGCGAAGAGGACCTTGCCGTCCTCCAGTATCCGGGCGCTCATGACTGAGAGGAGCTCGGCCGCGGTGTAATCGCTCCGGGTCGCCGTATCAGTCACTGTACATCCTCCTTCCCGCCACCATGGCCTCTATCAGCTCGGAGAAGCCGACCCGGTTCAGAAAGTCATTCCAGCCCTCGGGCTCGTACACGCATTTTTTCAAATATTCGTGCGCTCCCTCCAACCCCTTCTCGCGGGTCAATTTGGCGTAGAAATCCATGTGCCGGTAGAAGGGCTCGTAGAGTCCCCAGCACTCATGAGGGACGGAGCCGTAAGGCACCTCCACCACGGCCTCCACGCAGAAGTAGGGGATCTTCGTCCGGTCCGGGGCCCTGCGGATCTGGTCGTTGTGGATGACCTGCTCGGTGGTGAGGATGACCTTGTCAGCCGCCATGGCAAGGTCGGCATCCATAAACGGCAGGCCGTCGAACTGGGCGTTGCCATAGGGATCCGCCCGGTGGACGTGGATGAGGGCCACGTCCGGGTTCAAGGCGGGGATCAAGGCCAGTTTCTCTCCCGTGAAAGGACAGGTCATCTCCTTCATCGTCTCGACGTTTCTGGCCACGTCGGAACCCAGCATCACCCGGGTCGGCATGAAGGGGAGGCCCATGGCCCCCGCCCGGTACATCAGACCGATGCTCATGTGGCTCCACTCTTCAAACCTCGCCTCGCCGGACTCCACGAAGTGCCTCATCACCCGCGACACGCCCCAGATGATCCCCTGGCTGAACCAACTGGTGATGTAGTGCCGGGTGCACCCACCGGCCAAAAGCAGGTCGCCCTCGGTAGAGGTGATGTTGCGGGAGACCGTCAGGTTTTTTTTCCTCTGCCGGACCAGTTCCCAGACCATGGCGAAAGGCGTGCGGGAGAAGGTGTTGCCTCCAATGCCCACGTGATCCCCGTCGCGGACCAGGCTTGCGGCCTCGGAAAGGGTCATCACCTTTTCCCTCAGCCCCCTGTCGCGCGACTCAATCCGCCGCCGAAGCTCTGGGTAGGAAACGCTCATCTGGACTCCTGAAATGGCAGAACGCGGGTGAAAGACAAGACCCGGGCCGGCCGACGGGCAGCCTACTCCTCCTCAAGGAGAGAAAAGTCGGCCTTGGCCGCGCCGCAGACCGGGCATTCCCAGTTGTCCGGGACATCCTCGAACGGCGTGTCCGGGGCGATCCCGCCGTCCGGGTCCCCTTCCTCCGGATCGTAGACGAATCCGCACACGCCGCATTGATACCTCATCGGCCCTCCCCTGACGGGACGCGGAAGACCGCATCGGCCAGAAACGAGTCCGTCCCTTCACCCGTTCAGCTCGGCCAGATGACGCCTTCGGGATTCGACCGGCTCCGGCCCCTCCGGGTGGCGATACACAACGCCTCCCGTGATGGGGATTTGAGGCTCCCTGTCCTCCAGGACCTCCTCCACCCGGAAGTCATACACGCTGCAGCCCGGGAAGGTCTCCGAATCCTCCCGGAACACGGAGGCGCGGCCCTTGAGATAGTAGCTCATCTCCCTGTCCACGGCGACGAGGGTCATCGAAGGGTTGCGGCGGATGTTCCTGCCGGTCGTGGTTCCCTTCCACATGGCGAACCGCGCCGTCCTGGAGTCCGGGGACCCCATCTCGCGGTAGGAGAGCATGGCCGGATGCGGAAAGCCCGCTTCATCGAGGCTCAACAACAAAAGGGCCCGGCCTTCGAGGGTGGACAAGTCCTCCGAGCGGAGCTTTCTCCGGAAATCCTCCGGGATCTGGTCTCCCAGCCTTCTGCTCACCGGGAAGCCCCCCTTCCGAATCTCCCGGGCGCCGCGGGGCGCTTCGCCCTTCTCCCGGCAATCAGCGGAAACGGCCTTTTTTCTAACACCCGCCGGACACCGTGTCAACGCAGGTCGCGCGGAGAAAGGGCAGGTCAGTCGAGATAGTCCAGGAACGCCCGCAAAATGTCGGTCTCCGTGATCAGCCCGATGATCTCATCTCCGTTGCTGAGCACCGGGAGACAGCCGATTTTGTGCGCCAGCATCATCCGGGCGGCCTCCGAGATGGGCGCCTCGGGGGTGATGGTCCGGACCATCGGCGTCATGACCTCGGAAATCTTGACCGACTCCAAAAACAACTCCCGGTCCGACTCGCTGTGCTCCAGGACCGTCGTCAAGGAGACGCGAAGCAGGTCCCTCTGGCTGACCACGCCGACGAGGTGCCCGGCCTCCACCACCGGCAAGTGACGGATGTTTCCCAGCGTCATGATGTCCTCGGCCAGCTTCAGCGTTTCGCCGAGTGGGATCGAGACAACGTTCTCACTCATATAGTCGCGAACCTTGGCCTCCCCCTGGGAGACCTCCTGCTTCCTGGTCATCGCCGCTCCGTTGTGTAGAGGACTTCGTGGATCTCCAAAACGTTGGGTCCGGCGAACATCTCCTTGGGTGGATGCTTGGCGTGCGCCTCCCGGAACGCCTTGCTTTGGGTCCACGCCTCGAAGGAGGCCATGTCCTCCCAATAGGTCTTGACCACATAGCAATCGCCCTTCACGGGACGGAGAACCTCGTTCCGGATGAACCCCGCGCTTTTGTCCACCAAGCCTTCCCGTTCCCGAAACCGCCTCTCGAATTCCTCCTCGTAGCCTTCGGCCACGCAGATGCGGTTGGCGACCACAATCATTCCCGCTCTCTCCCGTCCATCCCCGGAAACCGGCCTTCCCCTCCCGGAACTCATTCCCCGGGGGCCTTTCCCCCGGACAAATCCCGACCGGAAAGAGACCGGATCCGGCGTCCGCCTCTGGTGCAGCCGGCATTTTCAGGCGCGCCGTGATCTTAAAAGGATTGGCCGATCCTTGTCAAAACTGAAAAGGAAACCCGGCCCTCCTCCCGCGCCGACGGTGGAAAAAAATTCAACAGGTGATAGGACACCGTTACAATGTGTACACGCCGCGCACAACCGCGCCGACGGTGGAAAAAAATTCCCCCCGGACACTAAAGTCCCGGCATCCCAGGGCCGATAAAGAATGGCGGGGACGCGATAAGCGAAACCGTTGATCCTCCCTCTCCCCCTGCTGACGCGCCCGGTCGGCAGGGGGCCCCTTTACTCGTCCGCCGGCCCGGCTTCCCGGGCCGTTTTTCTTGGCCGCTCATCCGCTCCGCCCGATCCAGAACCGGTCCAGAAATGGGACCGAGCCGGCCGAAACATCCCGCAGCGGACCGCGCCGTTCCCAGCCGACCCCTTCCAACCTGGCACCGGATTTGCAGAAACAAGAGGGCGATTCCATCGAACGACGAGGGAGAACCCCTCCCCGTCGCAGCCGGTGGGGAACACATGCCACGCCCGCCGGGGAAAGAGGACGGTGCCATGGAAAACCTGGACATTTCTGAACCTTGGGTGCTTCAAGAAGTCATCGACCTGCTGAACGAATCCTATATTCTTCGGGTGGGAAGCTTTGAAAAGTTCAGCCCCCGAACGCTCATCGAATCCCTCGAAGCCCTGCACTTCGTCATGACGCCCAACTAACGGGTTTGCCGGACGTCCGCCTTCCCATCCGTCTGCCGTGATCCCCCCCGCCGAGAGAGATGGCCCCGGGAGCCTCCGCCCGGTCCTAGCCCGTTCCAAAGCGCGCAGGCTGAAACGGAAAATTTTTCCGTCCGCGCCCGCTCTCCCAGGTCAGCCCCCCCCGCCGGGCGAAGCCTCCCGGTCTTTCCGGGAACCCGTAACTCGCATTTTCCCGCGGATTTCGGCGCGAATCGAGACCGTCGCGCGGGTCGCGCGGGCATCTCCGCCCAAGTTGGCATCCTGTATGCACCGCCAACGGACGAACCGGAGGACCGATAAAACCCCAACGAGGAGAGCCTCAACCCATGAAACTCCGCGGTATTTCCCCCATGCAACCCGTCTGCGAGATTTGCGACAAGGTGTTGACTGAGGAGGAGGTGGGAAGAATTTTCCAAAACAACTTTTTTCATGAGGAATGCTTCCGGCGAATCCAGGAATGGAAAGGAAGCGAAGGGAAAGGCGAACGGGAAGAATGCTCCGCACGGGCCCTCATCGCCGAAATGGAATGAGCGCACTCCCCCACCCCTGATCCAGCCCCCCCTCGGCCCGCAGACCGCTCGGAGATCGGAGGGGACAGGGCGGATTCACCGTCCAGAGAAAGCCGGAACCGCCCGGCGGCCCGCAGCGGAGAACCCGCTTCAGAACTGAATGAGAGAGAAAATGTCGTAGTCGCCGAGACGCTCTCTTCCCTTGAGAAAAGTGAGCTCGATGAGAAAGGCGAAGCCGACGATGTCTCCCTTGAGCCTCTGGATCAGATCGGCGGCGGCCGCAGAGGTTCCTCCGGTCGCCAAGAGGTCATCCACCAGCAAGACCCGGTTCCCCTCCGAGATGGCGTCCTCGTGGATCTCCAGCTCATCCGTTCCGTATTCCAGCTCATACAGGGTCTTGACGGTCCGGTACGGAAGCTTCCCCGTCTTGCGGATGAGAATGACCCCGGCGTTGAGCTTGTAGGCCAGGGCGGCGCCGAAAACGAATCCGCGGGCCTCGGCCGCGACGACCAGGTCCACCTTCTTGTCGATGTAACGGTCCCCAATCAAGTCGATGGCGGTGGCGAAGGCCTTGGCGTTGGACAGGAGGGTCGTGATGTCCTTGAAGATCACGCCTTTTTTGGGGAAATCCGGGATGTCCCGGATCATCCGCTTCAGGTCTTCAATCCCGAGCATCGATTTCCCTCCCCCAGCGTCCCCCGGACGCCCGCTCACGGCAAGTAGAAAAGGGGATCTTTGGCCTGGGCGCGGTTGCGGATCTCAAAGTGAAGGTGAGGCCCCGTGCTGCGCCCGGTGCTGCCGACCAGCGCGATGACATCTCCCTGTCGGACCCGCTGACCCTTCCTCACCAGGTTCCTATGATTGTGGGCGTAGATGGTGTGGAACCCGTTGGGATGACGCAAAATGACCATCAGCCCGTAGCCTCCCGGCCCGCGGTCGCTGAAGATCGCCATCCCCTCTTCGGCGGCCCGGATCTGCGTCCCGGTGGGCGCCGCGATGTCGACGCCCTGGTGCATGGCTCTCCCCCGCCGCCCGAAGAAGGAGGTCACCCTTCCTTTGATCGGCCAGATGAAGTCGACTTCCGCGGGCAGGGTCACCCGGGCGGATGGGCCTCGCGGAAGAGGTCCCGTCGGGACCCTCGTCTCCCGTCCCGGCCAGGGGGGCGCTTTCCCCACGGCCGCCCCGTGGAGGCGAGGCGGAACCTCCAGCACCCTCGAAGCGCCCGGGATGAAGATCTTCGTCCCGGCGACGATCCGGCGCGGGTCCCCGATGTGATTGGCCTTGACGACTTCCTCCAGATCCACTCCGTACGTCTGGGAGATCCGCCACAGCGTCTCACCCGGACGGATGGTGTGGTAAATGCCCGGACGACGGAACAGGCCGCCGGCCGAACACCCCCCGACAAGGAACAAAAGGGCCCACACAACCCAACCGGTCCGGCGGGCGCCTCTCATCCTCCCTCTCGCTGTCCTCCGAGGTTCAGGATGACCCGACTCTCCCGACGGGGCGGCCCGCGCACACCGAGAACGCCCAGGCGACGGCCTGCTCGGGGTCTTCCACCTGGGGCACGTCCGGGGGAGCGATGCGGCAACGCAAGCCGATCACGGGCTTGGCCATCTGAAGGGCGTGGGCCAGCTCCGACAGGGTTCCGTAGCTCCCGTCCAGGGCGACGACCGCCTGGGCGGTCCGAACCAGGATGATATTGCGGGCGAAACCCATTCCCGTCACGATGGGGATGTCCACGAAGGGATTGGCCTCGCCAGCCTTTGCCCCGGGAAGGATGCCGATGGTGAGCCCGCCGCCCTCCTTGGCACCCCGGCAGGCCGCTTCCATCACGCCCCCGAGGCCGCCGCACACGAGGATCCCCCCTCTTTCGGCGATCTTGCGTCCCACGGCGTAGGCCAGCTCGGAGACCTCTCTTGAAGGCTGGCTTGCCCCGATCAACCCCACAATGGGTTTTCCGTTCCCTTCCAAACCGCCACCTCGTCCGGGACTCAACCAACCGTGGAGCGCGTTGGGAAAGAGCGTCAAGCGGGATTTCGCCGGGACGCCGAAAACGGGATTCCGATCCCCGAACTCTCAGGCGGGTTTCCCCACCCTCGCCAAGCCCAACAAATAAAACGAAATTGATGGAATGTCAACGGATTCGAAGGGGTTCTTGTTATTTCAAACGGGACAGTGAGCCTTTGGAATCCCCCCCTGTCAATGAGCTCGAGAAGGGTAAAGGGCCAAAGGCGCCGGGTTTAACGGCAGGCAAAGAAGGCCGTCAGGGCATAGACCTGAGAGGCGTGGAGCAGGTCTTCGACCGTGAGATAGCTGGTCCCCTCGCCGGCCCCGGAGCCGGGGCCGTAAGTGATGGATGGGATTCCGGCGGCGTTAAAAACGTTCACGTCCCGCCACATGCTGGTTACGGGGGGCGGAACTCCCCCAGGCTTCGTGCCGAAGACTTCCTGGTGAGCGGTCTCCAGGGCCTCCCGGATGTGCTCGATGTTCTTTCCGATGTAACCGGGCCGGAACAAATAAATCTCAAATTCAGCTTCGATGCCGACCTTCTTGGTCAGGGCCCGCAATTCCTCCAAGATCTGCTGGGGGTCAGCCCCCGGCAGGAGGCGCACGTCGAGATAGCTGCAACAGATGGAAGGGGTGTTGGACGGATGGAAGGGGACGCCCGACCGGATGGCCCCCACGTTGACCCTTGGCCGGATCTCACCGACCTCGATGGGGAGGACCCGCTTTTGTTCGTACTCTAAGGCCCAATCCTCAAGGGCGAGGACAAGCTTCGCCATCCGGACCAGGGCGCTCGGGCTTTCTTCGGCTCGGTGGGGGCGTTGGACGTAAGGCGTGTAAAGCGTCTGGCCGCGGGTTGTGATCTTGATGTACAAGGCCCCGCATTCCGCCCAGGTCAGGCCGAAGTGGGTCGCTTCGGCCACGAGAGCGCAATCCGCAAAGACCCCGTGATCGACGAGATGCCTCGCCCCCAGCCCCTTCCCGAGGTATTGTGTCCCCTGGTACTCATCGATGGGGGCCTGGCCAATCTCGCCGACCACCATGGTCAGGGTGACATCCCCCCGCAAGGGCACTCCGCTCGCCCGAAGGGCCTTCGCGGCGATGAGAAAGGCCGCCATGGGGCCCTTGTCGTTCACGACGCCCTTGCCATAGACCTTGCCGTCAGTCACCCACGCCTGATTGTAGTCGGGCTTCTCCTCGCCTATGATCCAATAGTCATGGGGAGCCCAGATGGCCGTGTCCATATGAGCATTGAAGAGAAGACTCCTTCCTCCGCCCTTTCCGGGAAGGCGCGCGATGATGTTTTCCCGCCCCTCGGCCGCCCGCTGCCGGCTGGGATGAAATCCCTCTTGCTTCAGCCTCTCGAAGAGAAAGTCCCCAATGGCCTTCTCTTCTCCCGTTGGGCTTGGGATGTTTCCCAGGGCGACGGCCAAGTCGACCACCTCCTCCGGATGAATCCCGGAAAGGATCTTGCCCTGCTCAGAAGCTTTTCCCATTGATCCTGCTCTCCCGATTTCCTCACTTCCCAATCCGCCGTTTGGTCCCGATCATCTCCTCCTTCGGACTTGGTGAGACAGAGAACTGTCCCCATATCACCGAAGGAACTGATTCGTGTAGATATCCTGCAGAGAAACCTGAGCCGTCTTCCCATAGGCGGACAAAATGATATCCCGAGTGCGCCGCATTTTTTCCTCCACAACCCATCCGACGCCGTTCGCCTTGGCCGCCGGCGTCAGGACAACCGCCTTCACGGCTTCGAGAGAGGCCCGTGAGATGCCGGGTTCCAGATGGGGCTGGTACTTGAGGATGATCCGAACCGCCTCATCCAAATGGGCGAAAGAGTATTCGTATGCCTTGACCGTCCCCTGGACGAACCCCCGGACGCTTCCGGGATTCTCCGCGATAAACTTATCCAGTGCTGTGATGCCATTACTATAAATATCCACGCCATAGTCCGCATAGAGAATCCTGTTGTACCCACCGAGCTTCGCAGCCTGTTGGGCCACAATCGGCTCTGAAATCACAAAAAGGGTCATCGCCGCCACTTTTTCGGCCATCAGCACAGGAATCTTCTGCGGTGGAGAAACGGTCACCCAGCTGATCTTCTTGGCATCGATCCCTGTCGCGCGGGCCAAGGCGGGGAAAAGCAAGTAATTGGCATCTCCGGCATTGGTCGCAATCTTCTTCCCTTCCAGGTGCTTGGGCTCCGTAATGCCGCTCTTTTTCAGGGAATAAATGACAAAGGGAGCCTTTTCGTAGATGAGCCCCGTGAGCTTGACCTTGGCTCCGTCGGCCCGCGCGAGGATAGCGGCCCCGCTGTCCCCGAAGATGAGGTCATTCGCCCCGCCGAGCAATCTCTTGATCCCATCGGCGGCGCCGTAGCCCCTCTCAACGCTGACCTTAAGTCCTCTCTCGGTGTAATGCCCCTTCTCTAAAGCCACAAAAAAGGGGGCATAACCTCCGTGGAAGACCCAATCGCTGGCGAATTTCAGGTCTTTCTTCTCCGACGCCAAAGCGAGGCTCACCGTCAGGAAGAAAATCCCCAAAGAGACAAACGAAAACCGAACCTCCTTTTTCATGGGACGCCCTCCATCTCCTCATATTTCATCTTTATTGGGATATGGCCCCGTGTATCCACGCTCGATGTAGCCGCCGAAACGACCGGTGCCTAACAGGACATGTAGACCCATGCCTTGCTCGCCAAAGACGAACCTTTACCTCGGGATTTCTCATCTCAGACTGGGAAGGAGCCATTCCCGCCTACTGGTGCATTGACATGGGAATTTCCCATCTCTGAAAGCGTACTGACATTTTTCGCTGCATCAGTTGATTCCACACCCCTCCCCTCCGCCTGTCAAGTGCGTTTTGTACTCCCGTAACAGGCACCGGGCCTCAGTCGCATCGAGCCCTTCCAGCGTCCCTTCCCAGCGCGCCGGGCGCAGAATGGGCAGACTCCCCCCTTCACACAGACGCCACCTCCATCGGGAGCCATCCGCCAAGTGCCGGGCACAAACGGCCCATCCGGGGCAACAGTACCCTCAATTGTAAACCTTCACGCCCCCGCCGCAGACGTCGAGCACAACCCGCTTCAGCGAGTTTTCGATGAGAGAACCGTACGCACCCTCAAGGGTGAAGTTGACTCCTTCCCGAACCGCGTTCTTGGCTAACCGGTCCAGGTCGTTCTGGAGGCCCGTGATGTTCATCCCGCCGATGGCGACCCGAAGTCCTCCTGTGTCCTGATTGTATGTTAACCGGCAAATCCCCTTCCCATCGAAGGTCAGAAGCGGCCGCGCCTTATACACAAACCGGATGTCAGACAGGCTGATGCCGACGCCGGCTGCATGTTCAACGCACGGCCCGAGTTGCCACTTGACCCGGACGCCGTGGGCAGCCACCCGCGCGATGTTCTGCTGAATCACGAGCCCCTGCATCGTGAGCTGATATTTCGGCGGATCGATCCGCATGCGGAAACCACTAAGCGCTTTGAAGCGGACGCAAGAAACCCGTGCTCTCGCCCAACGAGGGCCGGTCCATACATCCTTCTCATACGTCTTATTGAGAAAGCGAAAGTTGATGTCCACAAGGGCGGCGTTTTTCGCGGTTTTCGCCATTATCGCCTCACCCTGCGGATGCCGCTTCAGTGGGATCGTAACGTTGCGGAAGCCGGACGACGGTGGGGGCTGGGCCTGAACCCGGTCAACAAGCAAACTCGTCGCGGCGAGAAAAACAAACACGCACAAAGACCGATGAATCACCATCTTCGCCTCCTCCACCAGGGGCCATTGTCTCCCAGGGAGGAAACCGTGATGTGTCCCCGCTGGCCTGCCCTGACAGGTCCGACTCGGATGACACCCCCCCTGAGCGAGTACTGAACCCGCGTGAATGTCAATCCAAATAGATTTGCGGGCAGGACGCAATGGGGGAAATACTGAAAAATATCCGCAAAATTACTGAGCCCTGTATAAACTGGGATTTTCTGTCTCTGAAAGCGCGCGCCGGGTCAAGCCGTAAAGAAAAAACCCGCTGCCTCCGGGGACGGCTTCCCGCAAGGTCAGGCCGGCACCGGCTGCAACCGGGCGATCTGCCCCAAGATGGCGGCGAAAAACTCCCGGGGCACCGCCACCTCCGTCAACTGAAAGAGGATGTGTCGGGCGTGCCGGACAATCCGCCCACCCATCTTGATGAGCTTGAGCTGGAGGCTTCGCAACGACCAGCGCTTCAGCCCCCGGGACAACCCCAACCCGCGCAGGAAGTTCTCCAGGTTGCAGATCAGAACGAAGGGAAGGAGCCGCACCCGGTTGCACACGAACCGATGGCGGAAAAGCCGCGTCCAGTTCGGGGAGTACCCCCCCTCCTGGATCCACTACTCGGCCGCACCCCGCTGGTTGTAGAAGAGGTCACAGACCTCAAGTGGACGACGCCGCTCAGGGCGAGCGGTGAGGTTTGTGACAATGAAGCCCACGCGAGGGTAGGGCTCCCCCACGCGCCGCTCCACCGGCCCCTCACCAAACCTGGTACATGAAGTCGCGGATGGCGGCGTAGGTCTCGGGATCGTGCCGGCCGTTCTCCCGGAGGTAACCGGCCATGATGCGGTTGAAGAAGCCGTCGGCCGCCTGGCAGACGTTCATCGCCTTTCCGTTCAGCGTCCGGTGGCCGCTGAGCCGCCCGTGCCGAAGGAAAACTGTCTCCTGGGGGGCGTAGATGGCGTCGAAGAAGCGCGCGGAGGCGGGCACGCGGGCCGCCAGATCGCAGGAGAGCCTTTGGTTCTCGGCGACGTCCCGCCACGAGCCCGCCCACCACGCGGCGTAGAATTCCCTCTCTCGCCCCTGGGCGGGTCCGGGAAGGGACGCCGGATGGGCGGGCGCCAGGGAGGAATAGGGCTCAAGGCACGTGGCCTGGCCGCTGGCGAGTTGCCGCAATCCCGCTTGGCCTTTGACGGTGGCGTTCACGATGAGGTCCACCTCCGGAGCGGCCTTCGCCAAGTCTCCCTCCGCCAGGGCCTCCGCCTGCCCCCCCGCCTCTCTCACCGAGGCGGCCAGGGCCTCCGCCGTCACCAGGGTCCGGTTGGCGACGAGGAGCGTCCCCCCCTCCAACGCCTCTCCCAGGTAGTGGGCCAGCGCGGCGCCCGCGCCCCCGGCTCCGAGCAGGAGCGTCTTCGCGCCCCTCAGGTCGGGCGCGAATGCCTCGGCCTGCCCCGGCTGAGGCTGCGTCAGGCTGTCGATGCCGCCCTGCCCGTCCGTGTTGTACCCCACCAGCCGGCCGTCCCCGTCGCGCACGACGGCGTTCACCGCGCCGATCCGCCCGGCCTTGGGCTCAACCTCGTCCAGGAGGGAGAGGATCCTCACCTTGTGAGGGACGGTGACGTTGAAGCCGAGGAGCCGCGGGTGGGCGCGCAGGGCCCCGACCAGGCCAGCCAGCCGGTCACCTTCCACGTCGAAGGGGACGTAGAGGGCGTCGATGCCGAACTTCCGGAACGTGGGGTTCCAGATGACCGGGCTCTTGGCATACTGGGACGGCCGGTCCCCGACGATGCCGGCAAACCACGAAACCTTCTCCACCCCGGCCGGGAGCGGGTTGGAGAGACAGCCCTGAATCGCGTCGAGACCGCTGACCATGGGACCTTTCCGCGCCCTTAGTCCTTACAGGGTTCTCCCGACCACCGGCGCAATGCCCCGCAACTCGTCCATGAGGCGGTCGAAGGCCTCGTAGCTCAGGGCCTGCAGCGGGTCCACCGCCGCTTTCTCGGGCACCGGGTGGACCTCGATGATCAGGCCGTCGGCCCCAGCCGCGACGGCGGCCCGGGCGACGGGGGGCACGTACTCCCGGTTGAAGGTAGCGTGGCTCGGGTCGACGACGATGGGCAGGTGCGAATACGCCCGCACGGCCGGGATGGCCTGGATGTCCACGATGAAGCGGGAGGTCGGCTCGTGGGTGTGGGGGGCGACAATGCCCCGCTCGCAGAGCACCACCTGGTCGCTCCCGTGGTAGTACAGGTACTCGGCGGCCCCCAGCCAGTCGCGCAGCCCGCATCCGAAGTGGCGCTTGAGGAGGACCGGCTTGCGGCATTTGCCCAGCTCCTCCAGCAGGACGAAGTTCTGCATGTTCCTCGCCCCCACCTGGAACATATCGGCCACCTCCGCCACCCGGCCGACGAGGCGCACGTCCGTCACCTCGGTGACGACGGGCAGACCCACCTCCGCCTTCACCTGACGCAGGTATTCCAGGCCCACCTCCCGAAGCTCGAAGGTGGTCTCGCTCCGGTAAGGGAAGGTGAGCGGCTTATAGGCCCCCCCCCGGAGCAGGGTCGCGCCGCTCGCCTTGGCGTGGCGGGCGATGTCGAGGAGCTGGTCGGGGTCTTCGACGGTGCAGGGCCCCGCCATCACGACCAGCCTTTCGCCCCCGATCTCCACGTCTCCGACGCGGACGACGCTCCTCTCGCGGCCGTCGCGCTTGGAGACCAGGGGGAAGTTCTTTTCGATGTCTCGCTGGGTGATGTCCTTCACGGGACCCTCGCTCGACGCGCGCCCCCCGCCGCGAAAAAAGCCGCCCCTAGAGGTCCAAGGGGACCGCGCGCCGCTGCCGGCTGGCCTCGTAGATGGCGTCCATGATCCGGGCCAGGTGCACGCCGCTGTTCACGACGCCCGCGGCGGGGGGCCTCCGCGTGCGGACCGACTCCAGGAAGGCCTGGAGCTCGAAGCAAACCTGCTCCACCGGGCTCGCCGTGCCGACGACCGGGGAGTGGCCTCCGCCGCGGACGGCGGTCCAGGTGCCGTTGCGAAGCTCATGGTGAACGTCGTGGACCGCCACCTCCTCGATCTCGAAGTCCGCGACGAGGGTGGCCTTCGAGCCCATGACCCAGAGATCCTTGGTCGTCATGGCGTTGGGGACCACCTTATCGTTCCACCTTCCGGGCTGGATGTAACCGGATTCCACCCGGCCGATGGCGCCGCCCGGATACTCCAAAACCACTAAGGAGGTGTCCTCCAGGCCCCGCCCAAAGTGGTCCCGGACGACAGAGGCCAACACGCACTGCGGCTTTCCCAGAAACCAGTTGAACAGGTCGAGGAAATGGATGGCGTCGGTGTGGGTGACGCCGACGTCGTTGCGGGCGCGCTTGAACCCCAGGAAGTTCCCCGCCATGTAGCGAATCTCGCCCAGGGCACCGGAGTCGATCCGCTCCTTGATGAAGCGAGAAATGGGGTGGAAGCGGTAGTAGTAGCCCACCTGGAGGATCCGCCCGGTCTTCTCGACGAAGGAAGCCAGGGACTCGGCCTCTTCGGTGCGCACGGTGACGGGCTTCTCCACGAAGACGTCCTTGCCCGCCTCCAGGGCCTCGCGGCACAGGGGAAAATGGCTGTCGGAGGGGGTCACCACGTCCACCACGTCCGCCTGCCCGAGAAACCTTCTGTGGTCGGCGGCGAAACGCTCCGGGGGGATCCGGTAGCGACGGAGGAGCTCGTAGGCCTCCGGCCGCAGGTCCGCCACGTAGAGGGAGTCCGCCATGCCCATCCGGGACCAGGCCTCCACGTGGTTCTTCCCAAAGCCTCCCAGACCGATCAGCAGGACCTTCAAGGTGTCACCCCTTGTGTTCTTTGTGATTTCACGGGAGGGCTCCACGTCACAAACGCCGGCAATTCTAGGGGAGGCCCCCCGACCTGTCAACCCGACCTCCAGGGAGATCCCGGTCCGACGGCGCCCGACAAGGGGCGAGGCCCTCTCCCTCTTGTGGCTCCGTCCCTTCGCCGCTCCGGCGTTCGGACAATCGACCCGGCCCCGCCAAGCCAGGAGGAGCTTCACGGAACGTCCGGGGAGGCGTTCTTTTCAAAAAGCATCCTCCCGAACAAAAAAGGGGCCGGCTTTCGCCGTCCCCCTGAAGTGCTGGTCGGGGCGAGGAGATTTGAACTCCTGACCTCTTGCTCCCGAAGCAAGCGCGCTACCAAGCTGCGCTACGCCCCGATCGTCGGTGGCATGAAAAAACCCGCTTCTAATTTAGTCGATTCTCCGGCGGATTGCCAGATTCTTCCTCAGTTCTGCCAGCCGTGCTTTCCGAGGAGCTTGACAAAGACGCAGGCGCTCAACTGGTCCGCCTGAAACCCGCCGTCCTCTTTCACCACGCGAAGCAGAACCTGCTCTTCGGGCTCCCCGACGGGGATCACCATCCTCCCCTCTGCCGCCAGCTGGTCCCTCAAAGGGGCCGGGATGTCGGGCGCGCTGGCCGCGACGACGATGGCGTCAAACGGGCTTTCCTCCGGCCAGCCGAGGCTTCCGTCGGAGATCCGCGTGGCCACGTTGTGATAGCCCAGCGAATCCAACACCTCCCGGGCTCGCAGACCCAGACTCTTCAGACGCTCGATGGTGTAGACCTTCTCGGCCAGCTCGGCCAGAACGGCGGCCTGATAACCCGATCCCGTCCCCACCTCGAGCACCCGCTCGGTTCCCGTGAGCCGGATGGCCTGACAGGTCAGGGCGACCATGAACGGCTGGGAGATCGTTTGTCCCTCCCCGATGGGGAGCGGATAATCTCCATACGCCCGAAACCGGAGCGCCTGCTCCACAAACAGGTGCCGGGGAACGCGCCGCATCGCCCCCAGGACGCGCTTGTCCGTGATCCCCCGGGCCGCAAGCTGCTCCTCCACCATCCGTTCCCGCTCCTTGGCATACCGGAATTCATCCTCTTGGCCATCATTGCGCCGGCGCCCGTTAGGCCAAAAAGGAAGTTTCAACGTCCGGTCTCCAGTGGCCGTCCGGTCAGGAACGCGGCCTGCCCCCCGGCTACAAAGACCATCCCACCAGCTCTTGATATGCCTTTTCATTGGTCATGTCGAGATGCAAAGGCGTGATGGAGATCTCGCCCTCGTGCACGGCGTCCAGATCGGTGTCTCCCCTTCGGACCCATTCGGTCTTCCCGCTCCCCACCCAGAAGTACCTCTGCCCCCTGGGGTCCACTTTTTCGACGATGGCCTCACCGTAAATACTCTTCCCCTGGCGGGTGATCCGGACCCCGCGCATCCGCTCCACGGGAAGATCGGGGACATTGACGTTCAGCAACGTGTCCTCGGGCAGCGCGCACACCGCAACCTTTCTGACCAGACGCGCAGTGAAGTCGGCGGACGGGCCGAACTCGAAAGGACCCTGGGAGACCAGGGAGACGGCGATGGAAGGGCGGCCCTGGAGGGTACCCTCGATGGCCGCCGCTACCGTCCCCGAATAGGTGATGTCATCCCCCAGGTTTCCCCCCATGTTGATGCCCGCCACCACCAACTGCGGCAACGGCTTTGGGAGTAAACCGTTCAGCGCCAGATGGACACAATCGGTCGGGGTCCCGTCCGCGGAGAACCAACCCTTGGTGATCTCCTTGACGCGAAGGGGTCGATGGAGGGTGAGGGAGTGGCCAGCGGCGCTCCTTTCCCGATCCGGGGCGACAACCACCACCTCATGCTCATCCATCAAGGCGTCGTACAGGGCTTTCAGCCCGGCAGAATAGATCCCGTCATCGTTTGTGAGGAGGATTCTCACAAGGGCTCCTGGCGGTGAATCCGGGGGGCGGCGCGTCGATCGGGGAAATTCCCGGGAGCGGTCAAATTATCGATAACCCATTGAAAATCAATTGCGAACTCATTGCGGAACAAGGTACCCGATTCCTTGTTCGGGCGAATTCAACGGGAGCCCCGCAGGAGCTCTGTCAAGAGGCGGTCCCGGACCTCTTTGACCCACTTCCGAACCTCTTCCTCCGCTTCGTCCGTCGTCGAGTAAGGGGTGCTCAGGATCAGGGTGAAGGCACGAAGATAATCTTCTACGCGGAAGAGCTTCTGTTCGATCGCGGTGCGCTCCGTCCCCTTCGCCCCCGACTTCGACTTGCAGGCGGCAATCTGCCAGTCATCCAGGACCAGGAGGACCTCCGAGACATCGCGAAGTCCGGGCAGCACGCGCTGCTCACCTTGGACGCGCATCCGGAAGGGAAGGGCCCGCTGGGTCAGCCAAATGCCTTCGATGCGGGCCTGATCCCGATTGAACAGGAGAAACGAAGGGCACGGGCCAGCGCTCTCGCGGATGTGCACCGAGGAAGGCGCCGGCCAGCCCTCCCCTTTCGGTCGGGGAGGCTCTTTCTTGGAGAAAAGGCCGCAGCCGGCCAAAAGCCAAAGGCTCAACATCCCCGCCGCAAAGGCTCTCCACACTTGTCCACCGACTCCTCGTGAATAACGCAGGGGGCTTTCCGACACCGATGCCCCAAGACCCTCCCCCACAGCGGCCTCCCGCAAGGGCGCCGGGATCCGGACGCTCCCGCGGCCGATCAAGTGATGGCCCGGATACCGAGCTCCATGGCCCCGATGATCAGTTTCTGGATCTGCGAAGTGCCCTCAAAGAGGGTGTTAACCTTGGCGTCCCGCAGATAGCGCTCGACGGGGTATCTCTCCGAGTTGGCCTCCAACCCGATGATCTGCAGGGCCTGCGTGGCCGCCCGGTTGACCATCTCGCTGCAGAAATACTTGGCGACGCTGGTCTCCCGCGTATTGTGCACGCCCCGGTTTTTCAGGTGTCCCGCGCGCAGCACCAAAAGACGCCCCGCGTCGATGTCCCGGGCCATCTCCCCGATCGTCTCCCGGACCCCCGGCGCCCGCAGAAGGGCCGGGCCCCTCTCCCGGACGAAGGCCTGAATGGCGTCCAGGCACGCCTGGGCCAGGCCCACGCAGCCGGCGGCCACCGTGTAGCGCCCGTAGTCCAGGGTGGACATGGCCACCTTGAACCCGCCGCCGACCTCGCCCAGGACGTTTTCCGCCGGCACCTGGACGTTGTCAAAGATCAACTCCGCCGTGTTGGACGACCACAGCCCCAGCTTTCCGCGGATCTCCTCGGCCGAGGCGCCCTCCCAGGCCATCTCGACGAGAAACGCGGTGATCCCCCGGGCACCCTGGCTCTTGTCCGTCTTGGCGTACACGAGGGCCAGGTCCGCGACGCACCCGTTGCTGATCCACATCTTTCGTCCGTTCAGGACGTAGTGGCCGCCCCGGAGGTCGGCCGTCGAGAGCATGCCGGCTACGTCGCTCCCGGCGTCGGGCTCGGTCAGGCCCATGCACCCGAGCCACTCTCCGCGCGCCATCTTCCGCAGGTAGCGCGCCTTCTGCTCCCCGGTCCCCCAGGTGTAAATTGGCAACGCGCAAAGGGAGAGGTGGGCGGAGAAGGTGCTCCTCATGGAGGAGCACCCGCGGCCGATCTCCTCCGCCACGAGGGCGTGGGAGACGTAGTCGTACCCCCTTCCGCCCCACTCCCGGGGGATGGGCCCGCCCAGGAAGCCCCGCTCCGCCAGCTGGCTCACGATCTCCCGGGGGAACCGGTGAAGGCGGGCGTTTTCCGCCGCCGAGGGGGCCAGCACCTCGTCCACGAAGGCGCGGATCTCCTCCCGGACGGCGCGCTGCTCAGGGGTCAGCTCAAAATCCATCCCGCCTCCCGCCGACCGCCGTCCCATGGGCCGATGGACGGCGTGGCTCCACCCAATCAAGCCGGCTTCCCGCCGCCGTAATCGTAGAACCCCCTCCCCGTTTTCACGCCCAGGTGGCCCGCCTTGACCATCTTCCGGATCAGAAAGGGGGTCCGGTACCGGGCATCGCCCAGTTCGCGGTGCAGGGTTTCCATCTTGGCCATGTGAACGTCCAGGCCGATCAGGTCCAGAAGGGCCAGGGGGCCCATGGGCATGTTCGTCCCCAGCCTCATCGCCTTGTCAATCTCGTCGGCCGAGGCCACCCCCGACTCCAGGACCAGGACCGCCTCGTTGAGCAGACCGGCCAGGACCCGGCTGACGATGCCGGCCGGCGTCTCGACCTTCGCCACGACGGGGTCTTTGCCCAGCTCTTCGGCCAGATCGCGGGCGGCCTGGATCGTCCGCGGGGACGTCGCCAGACCCGGCAGAATCTCCACCAGCTTCATCACCACCGGCGGATTGAAGAAGTGCATGCCGATCACGCGGTCGGGACGGCGGGTGGCCGCGGCCATCTCGCTGATGGAAAGGGAGGTCGTGTTGCTGGCCAGGATCACCTCCTCACCGACCGCCTCGTCCAACTCGCGGAAGGTCTTTTTCTTCACCTCGATGTCCTCGACCGCCGCCTCGATGACGAAGTCGCAAGAGGATGCGGCCGAAAGACGGCTGGCGGTTTCGATTCGGGAGAGAACGGCCTTGCGCTCCTCCGCGCTCAACTTCCCCTTGTCCACCCGGCCCTGGAGAGAGCTGGCAATGCGCTCCCTGCCCCTTTCGGCCAGCTCGGCGGACACGTCCATCAGGGTGGCCCGGATTCCCTGCTGCGCCGCGAGCTGAGCGATTCCGGCGCCCATCTGGCCCGCCCCGACGACAAAGAGATGCTTCACGCCCATGAAAGGTTTCCTCGGTCAGGGGTCAACGGAGCCGCTCGAAGATGACCGCCACGCCCTGGCCTCCACCGATACACAGGGTCGCCAGCCCGAGGGTCTTGTCCAGGCGCCGCAGGGCCCCCAGGAGGGACACGGCGATCTTGGCCCCGGTGGCGCCCACCGGATGGCCGAGGGCGATGGCCCCCCCGTGGACGTTGAGCTTTTCCCGGTCCCACTTGAGCTCCCGCTCCACGGCGATGACCTGGGCCGCGAAGGCCTCGTTCAGCTCGATCAGGTCCATGTCGCCCAGCGCCATCCCCGCCTTTTCCAGGGCCTTTCGGACGGCCGGAACCGGCCCGATCCCCATAAGCTTCGGGTCCACGCCCGCGCTGGCGTAGCCGACGATTCGCGCCACGGGCGAAACGCCCAGGTCCTTCGCCCGCTCGGCCGACATGAGAATCATCGCCGACGCCGCGTCGCACTGGGCGCAGGCGTTGCCCGCCGTGACCGTCCCGTCCTTCTTGAAGATCGGCTTCAGCTTCGCCAGCTTCTCCAGGGTGATGTCCTTCCGGGGGATCTCGTCCTCCTCGAAGGCGCCCGGCCCCTTGCCGTTTCCGTCTAGCGGGACGGGGACGATCTCGTCCTTGAAATATCCCTTCTCGATGGCGGCGAGGGCCTTTTTCTGGCTCTCGTGGGCGAACTGGTCCTGCTCGTCCCGGCTGATGGCGTATTTAATGGCCAGGGTCTCGGCGGTGCTGCCCATGATCTCCCCCGCCAGGGGACAGACGTACCCGTCCCGATGAGTCAGGTCCACTATCTCTCCGTGGCCCTGTCGCATCCCCCACCTCGCGCCGGGCACGATGTACGGGACGCGGCTGGTGTTCTCGACGCCGCCCGCGAGGATCGCCTCGGCGTCGCCCGCGCGGATGGCCTGGGTGCCCAGGGTGACGGCCTTCAGGCTGGAGCCGCACCGTTTGTTGACGGTGAAGGCCGGGACCTTGTCCGGAAGCCCGCCCTTCACGGTGACGAGACGGGCGGCGTTCGGCCCGACGCCGGCTTGCCAGCCGTTGCCGAAGATCACCTCGTCGATGACCTCCGGGTCGACCCCTGTCCGCCGCACGACCTCTCTGACCACCAGCGAGCCGAGCTCGGGGACCGGAACATCCTTCAACGTCCCTCCGAACTTTCCCCCGGGGGTCCGCACCCCGCCTACGACCACCACCTCTTTCATGGGTCACTTCCTCTCCAAACGCCGGGACTCTCTCATGCCTCTTCACCGAGATGGACACTACCAAACGGACCGGAAGAGGTCAATCGCGCCGGCCGGGCCAATGGGGGCGGCGGCCTCTTTGCCCATCTCACCGCACCCGCCGCCCGGCGGAGGGGAATCGGCCCCTCTTACGGAGACTGCACACCCTTTTGCGGGAGGATAATCCTCCACAAAGGACCGCGGGGCAGCGCCCGGACCAGCTTCACTTCGACCACAATCCTCAGAAACGACGTCTCATCTTTGACGTCCTGCGGGGACAGGTAGGGGGTTTCATACACAGGCCGCTCCCGGCGGAACCACTGGGCGAAGAAACGGGCGTCCCCTTTCGAGGCGCCGCGCAGGGCCTCGGGGAGATAGCGCTCCGCCCAGGCCTCTGTCTCCTGATTGGCGTAGGACATCCCCTCTCCCCAGGCGGCCAGAAGGGCCCTGGCCTTTTCCTCTGCCTGATCCAGCCAGCCCCTCCAGGCGGTCCAGAAAAGCCCGCCGAGCGGCCGGCCCCTCCCCCGCTTCTCGGCCCAATGGGCGGCGAAGCTCTTTCCCACCGGCCGAAGTTTCCGGTCTCTCCATCCCGGCAGGACGAACGGCATGGCGTTGAGGGCCAGGTCCGCCTCATTTTCAACCAACATTTCCGGGCCGACCCGCCAGGGAGCGGTCACCACCTGAAAACCGACTTCCATATCCAAATCCCAAAGAGCGGTGAAAATCACCCGGCCGATCCGCGTCCCCCGTGCGTCCCATCCCGGATGAACGAGCCTTGTGCCCCGGAAGTCCATCGGGCTTTTCCCGGGCTGAGCGGCCCGCGCATAGATCCCCTCGTATGAAGTGGAATCTTTCCCGAACATCAATAACTCGAGGCCGTCGTCCACGGCCAAACGGGCCACGTCAATGGCGCTCAGCAACACGACCCCCGCCTCTCTCTGGGCCAAAGCCAAATCCGTGTTGGGGGTGAAAGTCACCCGGAAATCGACGCCCCGGCCCCCCCATTTCTTCCAGATCCCGGAATCCCGCAGATAATAAGCGATCATCTGTGTCGTCACCGACGGAGCGAGGGCGACTCGAAGCGTCTCCTCTGCCCCAGAGGGAGTCGGCGGGCGGACCGCCAAAACCGCAAGCGCCGCAAAGGCGGAGACGGTCAGCTTGAGAGCGGGAAAAACCGAACCGCGCCTCACCCCAAAGGTCCTCGGAGAGCCCCCCTGCACCCCACCGGGGGCCGGGTCCGGAAAATCGGAGATGAACTTCGACGGAGGAAGCCGGCGCCCATAAAACGGCCACAGCGGCCGCGCCCCCGTGGAAAGGGCGGCCCCTTTCTCCCGATGGGACGCTGAGACCCGGCCCGGCGCGCCGAAGTGGGGACGCCCTTCCTCCTCTGGCATCTTACCACCCCACCCGGACCCGGCCCAAGACGGCTTCGTCCGGCCGCCCAAGACCCCGCTCCACCCTTGAGCCGCAAAGGAGGACGTCCGTCCCTGAGGCGGCGGGATGGGCCGGGCGGCCAATCGAAGGAGTCTCCCCAGAATCGGCTTGACGCGTTTTCTGCGGTGACCATATTATGGAGTGGCTCGATGGCGGGGCGGATAGCTCAGCGGGGAGAGCGCCGGCCTTACAAGCCGGAAGTCACAGGTTCGAGTCCTGTTCCGCCCACCAGAGGGTGAGAAGGCGCACCGACGGGGTTGTAGTTCAGACGGTTAGAACGCTGGCCTGTCAAGCCAGAGGTCGCGGGTTCGAGTCCCGTCAACCCCGCCATTGTTTTCAATATGTTACGGCGATCCTGACATTCTCCCGCCGTCTTTTCCGCTACCGTGAGAGACAATTCCAAATTTCCCTATCCCGGGGGTCCTCAAGGGCGTCCGGTTCCATCTCGGGGGGGACGTCCAGAATCCGGAATCTCTTGTTTTTTCACAAATTTTGTGTTTACTTTTGATTCAACTCGAAACCGAGGGGGGGCCTTTCCTTTTGAAAATTCAGCACAGCCCGATGGCGCCCCCCTCCGACAGGGGGGATTTTTCAGGACCACGCTGGAGGTGTAATCCTATGAAATCCATTGTGCAGTGCGTCTCCAGGCTCGTGACCGCCGCGGCGCTCATCACCTGGTGGATCTCTCCTTCCATGGCGGCCGATCCCGTACGGTTCGCGCTGGACTGGGTCCCGTACGGAAAGCACGCCGGATTCTTCAGCGGCGTGGAAAGAGGCTACTACGCGAAAGCGGGGCTGGATGTGAAGATCCAGCGCGGGTTCGGGGCCGATACCCTGAAAATCCTGGCCGGGGGGCAGGGCGATTTCATCCTCGCCGAGACTGACCAGCTGGCCGTCCGCCGGGGAAAAGGGCTGATGGCCAAGGTCCTCGGGATGGCGCACGACAAGTCCCTCTTCGTGATCCTGTCCTTCGAGGAAAGAGGGATCAAAACACCCAAGGACCTCGAGGGGAAAAAGATCGGCGCGCCGGTGTACACCATGCCTCGGGTCATCTTTCCTGCCTTCGCGAAGCACGTCGGCATCGATAAGGACAAGGTGGAGTGGGTGACCATGGACGGTCCCGCCACGGTCCCGGCTCTTCTGTCCGGTCAGGTGCCGGTCATGGCCACGTTCCAGACCATCTTCCCGGCGGTCAAGGCCGGCGCCCTGAAGCTGGAGAAAAAGCTCAACATCATGCTCTACAGCGACTATGGCTTCGACATCTATTCGGGCGCGGTGGCCGCCATGGACTCCCTGGTCAAAGAGCGGCCGGATTACGTCCGCCGCTTCGTCCAGGCCTCCTACCAAGCCCTCGCCTGGAGCATCCAGAATCCGGAAGAATCGGTGCGGGACTTCCTGAAGACCCACCCCCAGGCCTCCTACGACATCTCTCTGGCCCAGTTCATCATCTTCATCGACCACATCATGACGCCCTACGGCCGGCAGCACGGTCTCGGGCAGGTCTCAGCGGAGAAGATGCAGAAAACCCGGGACGTCGCGCTCGCCGTGTTCCCGGCGGACCGCGTGCCGGAAGTCTCCGAGCTCTACACCAACGAGTTTCTTCCGAAGCTCTTTCCGAAGCGGAAGGGCGTGGAGTGCAAGCTCTGCCCCTGAGCGGGAAGGAACCTGATCCCCGACCCAGACAGGGAGAAGATGCAATCCCCATCGGGGCCGACTCCCATCCGCGAGGCCGCTGGATCACAGGGCGGGGCGGGCTCCAATTAAAGTCAGGCCCTGATCGGAAACACAGAGAGGGGGACCGGGGAATGAAGATCTCCCCAGTCCCCTTCTTTTTTCACTTGCCCATCCACCTGTCAGGAAAAGAGCGGGTCTCCCGACGGCGTCAGGAGTCCGGGCCGGAGCCGCCCGACGCGCCTCGCGCCATCCACGAGCAGCGCCACCGTCGCCTGGTCTCCCGGTATCCCGCCCACGAACCGGCATACCAGCGGAGGATCGCCTTCGATCCGCACCTCGTCCACTGGGTCAATCCCGTCGACGGACATGATGATGTGAAGACGGATGACGTCCCGCGCCCCCTTGCGGCCGACGGCCGTCTGATCGATCCCGGCGACCTGGCCCGGCTCGACCTTCACGTGCTCCGTCCGCACGGGCGCCCGCGCGATGACGGGCTCGATCGTCATCTCCACGCCGTCAAGCTCCCATCCGAGACGGTGGGCGATGAGTCCCACCGACTCCCGGAAGCCCGCGTGCCCCAGCCGTCCCCTGCCCTTCTCGGCCTCGAACTCGGCCACCGTCATCCCCGATCCGATCTTCTTCTGAAGCGGCCCCCTGCGCTTCGTCGCGTCCACCCGGCGCTCAGCCGTGACCCGATCGACCCGCAGGCAGCAGCGCGCCACCTCCAGGCACACGTGGTCCATGACGAAACCCGGGTTGACGCCGACGGGAAGGACCGCGCGGCCTTTCGCCAGCGCCCGCTCGTTCAGCCGCTTCGCCACGCCGACGCCTGCGACGAGCGGCGGGTAGGCCAGCTCTTCCGTGGAGGAGACGACGTGGCAGCCTCCATCGAGGATCTGCAGGAGCTGCTTCTCGACGTCTTGCAGCCAGGAGGCGGTGGTGTGGAGGACAACATGGGGGGAAGTCTCCCGAAGCACGGACTCCGCATCGTCCCGGATGATGACGCCCGAGAGCTTCGGCTCACCGAGGAGCTGCCCGACGGTCTTTCCCTTCTTGCTTGGATCGATGTCCACGGCCCCGACCAATCGGAGGTCCGGCTGACTCAACAGGTGCCGCGCCGTCGCCTGGCCGATGGGCCCAAGGCCGTAGGAAATCACCGTGACCGATTTTTTCGCCGCCAAGATTTCACGTCTCCCTTGATTCGCGTCCGCCGCATGCCCGGAGCGCCTCATCCCATCCCCGGACGGATTCCGCTTCCGCCCTCGCGCTACAGATGCAGGTGGCTCTGGGCCTGCTCGACGATGTCCAGGCCGACCAGCTCCGACCACGCATTCAGCAGCCGGTCCGTCACGGGGCCTGGGATGTCCGCCGGCAACCGCACCCCGTTCACACTGCAGACGGGCAGGATGTTGGGCGATGTCCCGGTCAGGAAGGCCTCCTCCCCCGTGAGCACGTCATACACCGTGTAATCCCCCTCGCGGACGGGGATGCCGAGCTGCGCCGCCAACTCGAAAACGGTCTCCCGGGAGACTCCGGCCAGGGCGTTCCGCGTGGTCGGGGTGTAGAGCTCGCCGCCCTTCACAAAGAAGAAGTTGGCGGAGCTGCTCTCGGCCACGCAGCCGTTCATGTCCAGCATCAGGGCGTGGCTCTGCGGGTCGCTGGAGCGGGCCTCGAAGTCCGCCAGGACGTGATTCATCTTGTTCGACACCTTGGCCTTCGGGTCCAGGGACTCGGGCGGCGTCCGGCGCACCGAGGGCGTCACCAGGCGGATCCCTTCCGTGAAGGCCTTCGCGAAGGGCTTCAGGTCGATGGTGATGCAATAGACCGCCACCGTCGGCCCCCGGCGAACCGTCATGCCGCGGCCGACCAGGCTGATCCCCCGCGTCACATTCATCCAGAGGGCGTAATCCTCCTTCGGGCCCAGCAGCGGGCGGTTCCGCTCGAGCACCTCCTGGCAGACCCGCTCGAATTCATCCGGGCCGCGGTCGATCTTCAGGCGCGTGTAGGTCATTGACCGGTACAGCCGATCCACGTGTGCGCGCAGCTTGAAGGGCCGCCCCCCGAAGGTGCGCGCCACGTCGTACACGCCGTCACCGACCCGGAAGCCCACATCGAACAAGGAAATGTGGGCCTGGCTTTCCGGCAAGAACTCCCCGTTGAGATAGACGATCCGCTCTTTCACCGCCGTTTCCGTCCTCTGCGCGAATCTCCGCGGGAGGTCCGCCGCTCAACGCACAGGACATCCAACCTGCGCACCTGAACCCATTCTCCCTCCTCCAGGCCCAGTACCGACCGGGAGAACCCATCGAGCAGGATCCCTCCCTGTGAAACCTTCCGCGCGTCCGACGCAGAGTCCACCAGCTCCACCCAGGCGCGAAGCGGGGCCGCCCGCTTTCCCAGCAGCTCGACCAGGACCCCCGGACGAAGGTTCAGGCGGAAAGCCGCCCCCCGACCCAGGACGCAGATCCTGCGGCCATCCAACAGGAGACCGTCCCAGCCGAGAGGATTCCCCCCCTCCACCCTGACCTCGCGCTTGCGGGCCAGGACCTTCCGCTTCACCCTCGTACGCCGGCGGTCCAGGTTGCCGTCCGCGTCCAGGACGACGCCGTACGCCCGCTCCGCTTCCTCGCGGGAGACGTAACCGGCCAGGACGTCCGCTCGCACCGCCCCGGCTGGCCGCGCCAGGGGATCCCCGTAGCCCCCGCCGCCCCCCGAAAGCATGACCAGGACGTCGTTCTTGCGGATCGGGTGGTCGTAACACTTTCCAGGGGTCGCGATTGGGTGCTCCCGGCCCCGTCGGACGATGGAGGCCGCCGTCGGCCTTCCGACCTCCCCGCCGCCCAGGCCGTAGCTCGGCAGGACCGCCCGGTCCGCCAGGAGCGAATACGTCCCCTCGCACAAAAGCCGAACCTGGCGCCTCACCCCC
>JACPRG010000057.1 GCA_016190025.1 Candidatus Tectimicrobiota bacterium | reverse complement strand
GCCTGGCCGTCATCTCCCGGACCGCCGTGCACGCCACGGGACCCTACTTCATCCCCAACGTCCGGGCACGCTCCCGCTCGGCCTACACCAACACCCCCATCCAGGGGGGCCAGATGCGGGGGTTCGGCGTCCCCCAGTGCGCCTTCGCCCTGGAGCAGCAGATGGACGTCCTGGCCGACCGGCTGGGGATCGACCCTCTGGAGTTCCGCCGCCGCAACGCCCTGGAGGTGGGGATGGAGACGGCCACGGGCCAGCGGCTCAAGGCCAGCGTCGGGATGCGGGCCTCCCTGGAGGCCCTGCGCCCCGCCTATGAGAGGATGAGGGAAAGGGCCGCCGCCGGGTCGAGGGAGGGCCGCCGGCTGGGCGTCGGGCTCGGGGGCATGTGGTACGGCATCGGGAAGACCGGCATGCCCAACGCCTCCACCGTCCGGGTGGAGATCGAATCGGACGGCGGCGTGGTCCTCTATTCCGATTGCGCGGACATCGGGCAGGGCTCGGACATGGTCCTTCGGATGATCTGCGCCGAGACGCTGGGCGCGCCGCTGGAGGCCATCCGGCTCCACGTCCCCGACACGGACGCGACGCCCCCCTCGGGAATGACCTGCGCCAGCCGCCAGACCTACATCACCGGCGAGGCCGCCCACCGGGCGTCCCGCAGCGCTCTGGACAGCCTGCTCCGCGAGGCCGCCGAGCGCCTGGAGGTCCCGGCCGAGCTCCTCCGCTGGGAGGGGGACCGGGTCTTCATCTCCACTCACCCGGAGAGGTCCGTGGCCCTCGGGGACCTGCCCCCGACTGAAACTTCCGGGGGCCGGAACGGGGCCGGCCGGGCCGTCATCGCCGCCGAGGGCGTGTACAACCCCGAGACCACCGCCCTGGATCAGAAAACCGGAACCGGGAATCCCTACCAGACCTACGCCTTCGGGGCGCAGGCGGCCCTGGTCGAGGTGGACGCCCGCCTGGGCCAGATCCGGGTCCTGGAGATGTGCGCCGCCCACGACGTGGGAATGCCCATCCACCGGATCAACACCGAGGGGCAGATCGAGGGGGGCGTCGCCATGGGCGTGGGGCAGGCGCTCATGGAAGAGTACGTCCACCTGCGGACGCCTTCCCTGACCGAGTACCTTCTGCCCACGTCGATAGACGCGCCCGAGGTGGCCTCCCTCCTGGTGGAAGACCCCGAGCCGACGGGCCCTTTCGGGGCCAAGGGCGTGGGGGAGCCGGCCATGATCCCGACGCTGGCCGCCATCGCCAACGCCGTCTACCGGGCCGCGGGCGTCCGTGTGCGGCGCCTCCCGGCCGATCCCCTTCTCATCGCCGCCGCCGCAAAGGACGCCGAGGGGCGATAAGCGCCCTCCTTGTCCCCCTTTTCTGCGCGAAGCCCCGGGTCCCCTTTCTCCGCCCGTGAGGCCGGATTCCCCGCCCGCGCAAGGGCGCGGCGAGGCTTGAAGTCGCCGGCTGAATCGTGCCAATAATAGGATTGCTCTCATATCCAGGGGCAAGGATCGGGCCGCCGCCGGAAGCCCCTTTCGGCCGAGACGCCGGCTCGAGACGCGAGCCGCTCGGCATCAAGCGGGGAAAACCAGATGATCAACGGTCACACCGTCGTGGATGTCCACCACCACTACATACCGGGCGAGGTCCTCCACCGCCTGGAAGACTACCTTCCCCCGGAGGTCACCACCGCCCGGAAGGGAAACCGCGTCTCCTTCTGGCGGGACGGCATCGAGCTCCTGACGCCGGACACGGTCCTCATGCCCGACATCGAGAGGCAGATCGCCGACATGGACGCGGGCGGCGTGGACATCGCCGTCTGCTCCATCAGCAGCCTCCAGGAGTTCTGCACCCTGAAGATGGCCCGGGTCGTCAACGACGGGATGGGGGAGATCCAGCGGAGGCACCCGGATCGGATCTACGGCCTCATCCACGTCCCCCTCTTCGAGGACGGGGCGCTGGAGGAGGTGGAGCGCGGGGCCAAGGACCTGGGCCTCAAAGGGATTTGCGTGACGACCCACACGCAGGGGAAATACCTCGACGCCGAGGAGTACATGCCGCTGTTCCACAAGGCCCAGGACCTGGGCCTTCCCATCGTGGTGCACGCCTCCACCATCCCGGCCGACTACCGGCGGACGCTGGAGGTGTACGACCTGGCGCGCTCCATGGGGCGGGTGCTGGACCACACGCTGGCCACCATCCGCCTCATCTACAGCGACCACCTCCGCGAGCTTCCCCGCCTGCGGTTTTTCCAGGGGCACCTGGGCGGCGCCATGTTCGTCCTCCGGGGCCGTTTCGATCCCTCCTACAAGACCCACTGGAACCCGGCGGAGGTCGATTTCGACAAGTACCTGGGCCAGATGTACTACGACACCGCCCCCCCCTTCTGGTACCGGGCGGAGATCCGCTGCGCCATCGAGACCCTGGGTGCGGACCACATCTGCTACGGGAGCGACTATCCGATCCAGCCCGACTGGATCGGGAGGTCCCTGGGGCTCATCACCGGCCAGGAGGGCCTGGAGGAGGACGCCCTGGCCGACATCCTGGGCCGCAACGCCCTGCGGGGGTTCGGCCAGGCCGTTTAGGGAAGCGGGTCCAGGCGCCCCGCCGTCTCACGGGGGCTCCGTCCATTCAGGAGAAGCGACATGCCGAAAGATTTGCGGACGTACATCGACCTCCTCGACGAGCACCGAGAGCTCGTCCACGTGGAGAAAGAGGTCGACCCGGACAACAACATCGGGACCCTCTGCCACCTGGCCCAGGAGCGGGCCCTCTGGATGAAGAAGATCAAGGGGCATCCCGGCTGGACGGCCCTCGCCCAGGCGCCCGCCAACTGGCGGCACCTGGCCATGGCCTTCGGGGTCAAGCAGGAGGAACTGGTCTTCCACGTCTCCAAGCTGCTCGCCGCCCCGGGGACCGAGCCCGTCTTCCTGAACGGGGAGCCGGCCCCGTGTCAGGAGAAGGTGTTCACCGGGGACGACGTGGACGTCCGCAAGCTGCCCATCCACCTCCAGAGCCGGGAGGACGGGGGCAAGTGCATCTCCGCCTCCATCTGCATCGTCAAGGACCCCGACACGGGGAAGTACAACCTCTCCTACCACCGCATGATGCCCATGGGACCGAAGGAGACGGGCTTTTTGATGCTCCCCCGGCACATGTGGAAGGTCTACAAGAAATACGAGGCCAAGAACCAGCCCATGCCCATCGCGGCCGTCATCGGCCACCACCCGGGGTTCGCCCTGGCGGGCGGCATCTCGGGCACGGAGGAGATCGACGAGGTGCGGCTGGCGGGGACGTTCATGGGGGAGCCGCTGCGGATGGTGAGGGCCAAGAGCATCGACCTGGAGGTCCCGGCCGACGCGGAGATCATCATCGAGGGGGAGATCCCGCCCCACCTGCGCAAGACGGAAGGCCCCTTCGGCGAGTTCCAGGGGTACTACCTGACGGGCGAAACCCACTCCCCGGTCTTCCGGATCAAGACGGTCACCATGCGCAAGGACGCCATCTACAAGATCGTCCAGAGCGCCTTCAACACCGAGGCGGCCATCTTCCACCGGGTCCCCATGGCCGTGAACCTCTGGAACCGGCTCAAGCAGAACGAGGGGGCCATCACCATCCACAACATCAACGTCCTGCCCACCAACTTCACCGTGATCATCCAGATGACGCCGGGCTTCGAGGGGCAGGCCAAGAACATCCTGATGTCCGCCCTCTCGGGGGGATACCTGCACCACAAGATCGCCATCGCCGTGGACGAGGACGTGGACCCCTTCGACACGAACGACGTGTTCTTCGCCCTCTCCACCCGCGTGAACCCGGTCGAGGACATCATCGTCATCCCCGGCGTCAGGAACCACCCCATGGACCCCTCCATCACCATGACGGACCCGGAGCGGGACTACAGCCAGAAGGTCCAGAGCGTGGGCTCGAAGGTGATCATCGACGCCACCAAGCCGTCTTTGACCCACCCCGCGCGCGAGCGCTTCAAGCGGGTCGTCCCCACCGGCTGGGGCGAGTTCGACCCGGAGACCTTTTTCCCGGACGAGAAGCCGTGGTGAGGGAAACGGGCGAGCACGGGAGTCGCTGACTCGCGCCCCGCTCCTGCGGGCAGGATCTAAACACGATGTAGCGCGGAGGAGGTCACAGACCTCAAGCTTCAGCCTCCGCCCCCAGCGGGGTCTGAAGACCCCGCGCTACACCTGCTTCCCGGACGAGAAGCCGCATGGTGAGGAGAAAGCCCGCGACCAGCCGTGGAGCCCTGATCTGAGCAAGGGGCGAAGCGCCCGAGCGGAGATCGGGGTCCCGCGCGAAGAGTCTCGCCGTCAACCCACCATCCGGTCCTCCGGCGAGATTCTTCGCTTCGCTCAGAGATGACAACGGCGCGCGGGTGCCGGCCAGGAGGAGGCTCCTTACCTGTACAGTCAGGTTTCTTCCCGGACATGTGACAGGCTGACCCGGAGGGGGTGACCCAAAGGGGCAAGGGGCTCCCTTACAGGGTGTAGCCGCGACTTGAGCGAAGCGGCCTAGCCTTTAGGCCAGTTGTATTGCGCCAAGACCTTCTCCGCTTCGTCCTGAAGGACCGCCCGGACGACCTCGAGCTTCATGTGCATCATCTCGGAAAGACCCTCGGCCGTGTAGGTC
>JACPRG010000061.1 GCA_016190025.1 Candidatus Tectimicrobiota bacterium | reverse complement strand
GCTGACGCGAATGCAAACCCTCAGCTTGAGTATGTCGCCGATGCCGCTCTGCGCCAGGCAATTCGGGCTTCGGTCAGCCACAAACAGGTTGCTTACCGGTTTTGTCTACCAGTCCAGCTCCTTGGAAAACTAACAGACCCGAATCTAGACAGCCTACGTCTTCAGAAGAGGAAGGGCGACAGAAGCGACGTCACCGGGTGGGACGCGCGGAGCTTGGCAAGCAGACTTGTCGCACCCTTCAACCAGCGGCAGGAGAACATTCTCGGCACTTCTACAGATCCATACGTCGGCAACCCGATGCGAATCCCCCGTATGACACGGGACGACAGCAGCAAGAAAGATGTGACTGGGTGGAACACGCTCGTGGGCGTCCTGGAAAAAGTCGAGTCGCGAGGCGATGCCGTTTTCACAGAAGCGGTATTTCGGCAGGTCTTATTAGAAATGTTCTGTCGCCAGAAATCCCTTCGCTTTGTTTATTCTCTGCCACCACGCATCAGTCTGGAAAGTTCCCTTTCGCTTGCTCAACGCTTTCTCGAAGAGAAATCCGGAGGCGATCGAGGTCTGGCTCTTTGTGGCGCACTTTTTGATGCCATAGGTATCCACTTCCGCTTATACGCGAAAGTTGAGCGGGCTCGAATCAACGCTAGCGATAAAGCTACAGGTCAGGCGGCCGACTTGGAATGTCTCAGTGACGAAGGTCGAGTTGTATTGGCTGTTGAGGTGAAAGAACGTACACTGACGCTGACCGATGTTGAGGGAACACTCAGAAAATGCCGGCAACGCAAGATCAAAGATATTTTCTTTGCAACCCCTGGCGTAAAAGACAATGAAGAGCCTGCCCTCGCAGAACGCATTGCGCGGGCATTCACCGGTGGCCAGAATCTCTATGTTTTCGACTTTTTCAATTTTTCTCGCAGTATTTTGGCACTGGGAGGAGAATCCATACGCATTACCTTTGTTCAAAAAGTGGGGGAACATCTCGATCTTTGGAACACTCAACCGGCGCACCGCCAAGCTTGGAAGAGACTTCTGGAGAGCCTTTGACTATCAGCACTTTGTAACCCGCCGCTGCACCGCAGACCCTGCGTGGCGCCCTCCAGGCACACGCGGCGCCACTCCTCGATCTCGTGGGCCGGCACCTGGATCTCGCAGCTGAGGGCACCCAGGTCCTCGCCCTTGATCAGGCGCAGCACGATCTCCGCCTTCTGCTTCGCGCTCCAGCGCTCGGGCAACTCGCGCTCGGGGGCAGGGTGCTCATCCTCGGCCATCATCCCAGCTCCTTTCGACCCCGACAGAGTAGTCCAGTAGAGTGTCCAAAGAAACTGGGGGCGCTATAAGGCGTTCGAAAGCCGCTGACGCCCTGGCGCCCACAAAGTAGAATCGTCGATTCTGTGAAAATCCGCGTTTCTAGGTCTTTCCCGGACAACCCGTCGGACGGCTTCCTGGCCCGGAGGACGGGAAAAAGGGCAAACGCGCGTTGCCTTCGCCATCGGGGAGATTAAGAAAAAAGGGTGGTAGGGCGGCCATCTTGGCCGCCCGCGAGGGGCGGGATGCCGCCGGGCAGGATGCCCGGCTTGCCCCACTCCTCTTCTAGTCAGCCCTAATTCTCCCTTAAGACCACCGTCGTCTTAAAGGGAGCACTATGACCCGTATCCCTACCGACCCTATTCAGTAGCATCTGGCGTTGTATCCGCCCCCGGCGGGGATTAAGAAAAAAAGAAACAAAGCCGAAAAATCGTTTATAATCGGCGGGTTTTGTCTGAGAAAAAACCAAATTTCGCCCGGGAACCATCCTGTGAGCGCTGACCTGGCGGGAAGACATCTGGGGGCCGTTCGGAAAACAGGCCGGCTTGTGGATCGAGTCCCCCGCCGAAACGGCCGTCCGCCGGAACGCAAAAAGAGACGGCTGCGCGGGGCGGGGCCCGCTTTCCTCGCCGCCCTCGCCCTCGCGCTCTCCTCCTGCGGGGAAATCCACGAGAGGCCGCGGCTGTCTCCGCCCGCGTCCCAGGCCGACCGGGCTTCCGGCAAAGCCCCGCGCCTTTTGCAGGGTCCGATGGTCGGGTTCGCCTCGGACCGGGAAGCCTGGGTCTGGGTCCGGGCGAGCGGCCCCGCTCGCGTCCGCGTGCGCTACCGCCGAGAAGGCGGCGAAGAGGCCGCGGATGAAGAAACCTCCGAGGCGGTCCAGGCGCTCCCCGAGCGGGATCACACGGCCGTCATCCCCCTGAAGGGCCTCCAGCCGGGCGCGGCCTATCGCTACCGGGTCATCGTCGAGGAGGAGGACGCGACGGGGCCGCGGAAGCCCTTCTTCCGGACGCTCCCGCCCGCCGGCCGGCCGGGCAGGTTCCGCGTCGCCTTCGGGGCGGACGTCTCGGTGGACTTCGACCCGGTCCAGCGGATCTGGAAGGCGGTGACGCGGGCGCGGCCGGACGCCTTCCTGTGGCTCGGCGACAACGTCTACACCTACTCCGCAGACCCCGACGACCTCCGGGCGAAATACCGGCGCCAGCGCTCCGTCGAGGCCCTGCTGGATTTCCAGGCCTCCGTCCCTCAGCTCGCCATCTGGGGCGACCACGACTACGGACACAACGACTCCGACCGAAGGTTCCGCACGAAGGACAAATCCCAAGCGGTCTTCCAAGAGTACTGGGCCAACCCCCAATACGGCCTTCCCGGAGAACCCGGCCCATCCAAACCGCCGGTGATGTCGCAGACGGCGCTCGCGCCGCAGACGCCCAAGGCGTCACAGACAGCGGGGATGACGCAGACAGCGCAGACACCGCCGGCCGCACGTATGCCGCGGACGCCCGGCTCGCCGCGCAAACGGGGCCTCCCGAAGACCTCGGGCATCTATTTCCAATGGGCCATCGGCAACGTGGACTTTTTCTTCCTGGACAGCCGCAGCGAGCGAGACTCCAACTCCCTGCCCGACGGGCTGATGAAAACCCAGCTCGGGTTCCGGCAAAGAGCCTGGCTCAAGGCCATGCTGAAAAAGAGCCGGGCGGTCTTCAAGGTCTTGGTCTCGTCGGACACCTGGACGCAAAGGAAGAGAATCAGCAAAGATTCCTGGGCCTCTTTCCTCTACGAGAGAGACCAGATCTTCGATTTCATCCGGGACGAGGGGATCAGAGGGGTCTTTCTCATCGCGGGGGACATCCACCGCCCCATGATGAACGTCCTCCCCTGGTCGGAGCGCGGCGGGTACGACCTTTACGAGACCATCAGCTCGCCCCTGGCCCAGCGGGTCATCCGGAGACCCCTTCGGGAAGGGAAGTTCCGCCGCCTCCGCCCGCCGAGCGTCTTCGCCGTGAACTTCGGCCTTCTGGAATTCGACACGGCGGCCGATCCGGCCCGGGTCACGATCCACCTGATGGACGCCGAAGGGAAGGACCTGTGGACGCCCCTGACCCTGGAGGCTGACGAGCTGAGGCCGGGCGTGAGAAGCTGGGACCGGAAGCTGATCCCCCCTCCGAAAAGAGAAGACCCTCGCCCCTGAGCCTCGTCCGCCCCGCGCGGAGTGGAGATCTCAGTCCCGCCAGAGGGAAGGGTTCTTCTCTCTCGATTCGCGCTCCATTTCCTCGCCGAGCCGGGCCACCGGCTTTCCTTCCCACGTCTCCTCCGCCTGGTGCGGGTCCGCGGGCGAGCGCGCCCGGAGAAAGTCGAAGGAGTAGATCCCCGTGTCGTGGCCGTCGCTCCAGACGAACTGGAGGGCGTAGCGGCCGACGGGGTTGACCTCGACGATCTCGGCGGAGCCGGCCTGCCGCGGGGCGCTGTCCGGCAGGACCGTCAGGCTCGTGAAGCCCTTGGCGGCCGGCTGCGGCCTGGGCGCGGAGAGCTTCTGGCGGAGGTCGTTGCACGTCGCGCACGGGCAGATCCTGCGGAGATAGCCGAGCGGGAAGCGGCTCTTGTGGCCGTCCTTCCACGCCATGTACACGAGCCGCTTCTTGTCCACCCGGATGTCCGCGGGCGCGGTGGCGTCGGTCGCCATGGTCGCCGTCTCCCCCGGGAAGTGATCAGGCGGCCTTGGGGCCGGCGGCCCTCACCGCGTCGGACGCCTGGTCCTCATACTGGCGGAAGTTCTCCTCGAACCGCTTCGCCAGCTCCCTCGCCTTCGACCGGTACGCCCTCTCGTCCTTCCAGGCGTTGGCCGGCTTCAGGAGCTTGGCGGGGACGCCGGGGCAGGTCTCCGGGACGAGGACGCCGAAGACGGGGTCCGGCGCGCAGCCCACGTTATCGAGCTTCCGGCCGAGGGCGGCGGTGAGCATGGCCCGGGTGTGGGCGAGCCTGATCCGCGGCACGGTCCCCGCCGCGCCGCCGATCCAGCCGGTGTTGACCAGCCACACCCGGGCGCCGTGCTGGGACACCTTGTCCCGGAGCATCTGGGCGTAGCGGGTGGGGTGAAGGGCCAGAAAGGGCGCGCCGAAGCAGGCGCTGAAGGTGGCCTGGGGCTCGGTGAGGCCCGCCTCCGTCCCGGCCACCTTGGCCGTGTAGCCGGAGAGGAAGTGGTAGATGGCCTGGTCGATGGTGAGCCTGCTGATGGGCGGCAGGACGCCGAAGGCGTCGGCCGTGAGGAAGACCACGTCCTTGGGGTGGCCGCCCACACCGGGGATGACGCAGTTGTCGATGTACTCCACGGGGTAGGTGGCGCGGGTGTTCTCGGTGATGGAGTCGTCGTCGTAGTCGGTCTCCCGGGTGCAGGGGTCCACGACGACGTTCTCCAGGACCGACCCGAAGCGGATGGCGTCCCAGATCTGGGGCTCGCCCTCCCGGCTCAAGTGGATGGTCTTGGCGTAGCACCCGCCCTCGAAGTTGAAGATGCCCCGGTCCGTCCAGCCGTGCTCGTCGTCGCCGATGAGGCGCCGGCCGGGGTCGGCGGAGAGGGTGGTCTTGCCCGTCCCTGAGAGCCCGAAGAAGAGCGCCGTCGAGCCGTCCTGCCCCATGTTGGCCGAGCAGTGCATGGGGCAGATGCCCTTTTGGGGGAGCAGGTAGTTCAGGATGCCGAAGATGGACTTCTTCATCTCGCCGGCGTAGTGGGTGCCGCCGATGACCGCGAGCCGCCGCTCGAAGCTGACGGCGATGAAGGTGGGCGTTCGGGTGCCGTCCGTCTCGGGGTCAGCGCGCATCTCGCAGGCGTTGACGACGGTGAACTGGGGCGCGTGGGTCTTGAGCTCCTCGTAGGAGGGCCGGATGAAGAGGGTGCGGGCGAAGAGGTTGTGCCAGGCCTTCTCCGTGATGATGCGGACCCCCATGCGGTGGCGCTCGTCGGCCCCGACCCAGCCGTCGAAGATGAAGAGGTCTTTTTGCTGGAGGTAGGCGCGCACCTTGGTCAAGAGGCGCTCGAACTTTTCGGGCTCGATGGGCTGGTTGACCTTCCCCCACCAGATGTCGTCCTTGGTGCTCGGCTCGACGACCGTGAACTTGTCCTGGGGGGTCCGCCCCGTGAAGGGGTCCGTGCGGACGACCAGCGCGCCCGTGGGGGCGAGACGTCCCTCCCCCCGGGCCACCGCCGCTTCCACCAGCCTGGGGGTGGGGAGGTTGAAGAACGCCTCGCCGGAGTTGGAGATGCCGTGGTGGTCCAGCCCGTAGCCGTTCAGCGGGGTGCAAAACGGGTCTTGGGTGATGCTCATGAGCCTACCCCCCCTGGAAGAACTTGAGATGGTCTCCGACATTCTGCGCCGCCCACGGCGGCCCGCACCCTTTGCCTATTTAACCCATCCGGGCGGATTTCACCACCGCAGGGCCGACCTCCCAGGGTCGTGGCCGTCGGCCATCGCCGTCCGTGTTCAGCCAGCCTTCTTCCCTGAACGATTTCACGAACCCCTCGATGGTGTCAACCGGGCGCTTGCCCGTGTTGCGGCAGCCCTGATGGAGCGCTGGATGTTGTAGAACTTGACGTACCGGCCAGGTCCTTCTGACGGGACACATGAAAGCGTGCTCCCGACGGAAAAGCCCCTCTCGGCCGATCTGGACTTTCGCAATATTTTCTCTCCGCTCCCTCCGCTTGTTCCAGAATCTACCGTTGTAGCTTGTAAGATTTTCAAGGAAAGGGCCTCGCCTTCTTGTTCCGAAGTCACCCTATGCCGTACATCAGCCTCGGGATTTCTACGGGATTTGTGCCCCTCCCTGATTCGGTTATCTGCTTGTTCTTCTTGAACTTACTGGATCGTCCTCCCCGCCCGTCTCCTTACGGCCCCGGGCTTTGGCACAGAAGCTGCCTTTAAGTGGGGGAAGTGCTCGTCGAATCTGAAAGGCCGGGAAAAATCGTTGAGAGTATTCACTCCACGAATGGAAGGGTCGTCAGGAAGGAGTGATTGACACCGTCCCTTCCATCGGTGGATAGGTCTCGCGTTCTAGGTGATTGTCGTGGGAGCGTGGCTGTTCGCCTTTCTACATGGTCCCGCGGCAAATACCGATGTGGCTCACCTCGGCGAAGGTCTCCCGCCGCGCCTTCGGGTACCACCCGCTCCTCTTCAGCATGCAACTCTCAATGCCTCCTAAGAGGTGGCGGTCGGGGAGAGAAACCAAGCCCATAGCTTGAGGAGCACAGGAAGTTGAGAAACATTCGCATCGGCAATCTGTCGTTCGAGTCAACCGAACAATATCTCAAGACCCCTTTTGCGGTCTTTGCGGCCCCCCTGAGCCCGTCGATCGTCCGGGACCGGCAACCCCGGGACTCCGAAGACCTCGGCGGAGGGAACGGGAGGAAAAGACATGAAACGCAAGAAGGCCGTCTCCCTTCTTTCACTCTTTATCGTCTCGCTGTTCGCCTTAGGGATGTACTCCCCTACGGAAGCAGGGTTGGGTTTTCGCGAGAATGACTGGGCACAGGAGGCGCTCATTCAGAAATTCGAACCCGTCTTCGGGGAGCAAACGGGCGCGATTGTCACGGCTCTCATGGACGGCATCCCCGTCACGCTCATGACGGTATGTAAGCGACCCGACGACTCAATGTTCGTGGGGACCCTCGAGATCAACCCGTCAAAAGAGGAGGGGATGGAGGTGGATGACGTGGAGTCCGCCCTCATGACGGCCGCGGCGCAGATCCGGCGCGCCTGCATCTCCAGCCCAGGCCCGGATGAGTTGCGTCCAGACGAGTTGCGGGCGGTCCGCATCGGCGGAACCGTCAGGACGGAGGGAGGCAGGTCCGAGACTCATGCGCAATGGAAGGAGGAAAAAGCATGAAGCGTAAGAAGGTCCTCTATCTTTCACTCTTCATCGTCCCATGGATCGCCGCGGGCCTGAGTCAGCCGTGGACGTGGGCCGAACCGGAACCACGTCAGGGGGGGATGTATTCCCCTACGGAAGCGGGGGTCGGCCATCCCGAGAACGACCAGGCGAAGCGGGCGCTCATTCAGAAATTCGAGCCCGTCTTCGGGGGGCAAACGGGCGCGATTGTCACGGCTCTCCTGGACGGGACCTCTTACACGCTCACGATGGAATCCAAGCAACCCGACGGCTCAATTCTTGTGGAGACTCTTGTGATCGTCCCCGCGGGAGAGGAGATGAGGATGGAGGACGTGGAGACCACCCTTGTAATGGCCGAGGAACAACTCCGGCGCACCGGGATCTCGCGCCCAGGCCCGGATGAGTCGCGGGCGGTCCTCATCGGCGGAACCGTCAGGACGGAAGAAGGCAAAGTCGTGGAGCTCCCGGGGGTTGTGACCCTGAAGAGGCAGGGCAAAACCTGGGAACAAGTGGCGGAGGAATTGCACCTGGAGAAAAGCATCCTCGCGGGAAAGATCGGGGCGGTTCGCCAAGAGATCGGGGCGGTTCCCCAGGTCGGGACAGAAGCCCCGGAGGAAACAGAGGCGGGGGATCGGTCTCCGAACCCGACGGAACCCCCGCTGGTCTCAGGGGAGCCGTATCCTGGCTTTTTGCGTGGGGTATCCTTCCCCCTGAACGGTCCCATCATAGAGGACGAAATTGTCCTGGAGGCGCCAAGCCGTAGCGTGAAGGTCGAACGCAGGACATTGGTGATGACGAGTCCGGAACCTCTATGGCTTGCCGCGCATACCCATCCGGAGGCCTTCCTGGGCAAACCGGAGGTCATGGAAGAGGCCCCGCCGTTGAGCGTTTTGGCGGGATTGAGAGAGGAGTAGGAGGGAATCTGGCGATTCTTCCGGTGCAACAAAAGGCAACGTAAAAAGAGTCGGTCGCCTCGTCGGCCCGAGAGTCAGAAGCCGAGGTCTCATGCGGTTCTCGGGGCGACCGTTACCTTCTCTTGGACGGACCTCCCGCTCCCTGGTGACAGAGAGAGGGAGGCCCGTCCTTGCGCAAGCTCTCCGGATACCCCGAAGCCTGAAGCGATCTCTCATCAGGAATTCGGGTCATTCTCAATGCGCGACGACGTCCCCTTCGATGGGGTCCACGCGGATGCCGCGGGCCTCGAAGGCGGCGATGGCTTTTTCTAAATTTTCCTGCTCGCCGGTCAGCTCCAGGTGAACCCAGCCGAAATCCGCCGTGACGTTGGCCGTCCGCACGCTCCAGACGATGTCGTAGGCCTTGCCCACCTCGTAGATGTGGGGGCGCCCCACCTTGTCCTGGGGGAAGGTCAGCCGGACCCGAAGGTTTGCCATTTCCTCCATCCCTTCGCACCTGACGCTCAGGGCGGCAGGTCCTCTTCCCGCGTGGGCTCCGGCCGTACGCCCCGGCGCCTCAGGTACTCCATCGCCTCATTCAGGGCCGTCTGCGACCCCTCCAGCTCCAGCACCACCCACCCCTTGTCCGCCGACACGTCCGCCCGGAAGATGTTCGTCACCACGTCGCACTCCCGCCCGAGCATGCAGAGGACCGGCTCCTTGATGCGCTCGCCCTCGAAATGGACGGTGACGAATTGCTTGGCCAAGAGAGTCCCGCTCCTCACTGCGGCGCTAGATCGTGCTCTTCCAGCGACCACGCCGTGACGCTGTACTTTTTCGGCCCCGGGCCCTTCCCGTCCACGCCGACGATGATGTAGAGGTAGCCAGGCCAGCCGCCGAAGAGCGTCAGATCCGTCACCGAAGGACGGGACGGGTGGTCCGGGTGAGAGTGGTAAAAGCCCACCACCTCGCGCCCGGTCCCCCGCAGGGAGTCCTCCACCCGCTTGAAGGCCAGGGGATGAATCTCGTAGCGGTCGTGGGCGCGCTCCCGGTTGATGTTCTCCGTGGGCAGGGCCTCTTCGATGACGGCCTTCCGGCCGGCGCCTCCCCCCCGGTCCACGCGGCCCACCAGAAAGCCGCAGCACTCATGGGGGTAATCGCTCCCGGCGTGCCGCTTCATCGCCCGCAGGGACCGGGGGTGGATCTCGATCTTCACGGCGCGCCTTCCCGAGGGCCCGCCGCCCGGCCAGCGAGAGGCGGGAGGGGAAATCGCCTCGGTCCGCGATCCCAGGGTCCGCGGCCCGCTACGGCAGGCCCCCGAAAGAAGCCGCCGGGGGCAGGCCGCCCGCGATGGCGGGGATGATGGAGACCTCGTCTCCGTCCTTCACCGCCGTCTTGGAGCCGTCCAGGAAGCGGATGTCCTCGTCGTTGACGTAGACGTTGATGAACCTTCGGATCTCCCCCGCGTTGTCGTACAGGCGCTCCTTGAGGCCGGGGAACCGCCTTTCCATGTCTTCGATGATATCCCGGACGCTGGCCCCCTTCGCCTCCACCTCGCCCTGGTTCTTGGTGAGCTTCTGCAGAGGGGTCGGGATGCGCACTTTGACGGGCATGGCGCTACGCCTCCTTCAGCTGTGCGGCGAACATTTCCTGGAAGGCACTGAACTTGGCCTCGATGTGGAGCGGGCGGTTCACGCTGCCCTGGACGGCCTCCTGGGTCTTGAGGCCGTTGCCCGTGATGCAGATGACCGTCAACTCCTCCGGGCGGATGACGCCCCGCTCCACCAGTTTCTTCGTCACGCCGACAGTCACCCCGCCGGCCGTCTCGGTGAAGACGCCCTCGGTCTCGGCCAGCAGGCGGATGGACCGGACGATCTCCTCGTCGCTCACGTCGTCGCCGGTCCCTTCGCTTTCCCGGACCGTCTTGATCCCGTAGTAGCCGTCGGCGGGGTTGCCGATGGCGATGGACTTGGCGATGGTGTTGGGCCGGACGGGCTTGAAGTGGTCCCAGCCGTTCTTGATGGCCGTGGTGACGGGGTTGCAGCCCGTGGCCTGGGCCGCGTGGACCCGGGCGGTGACCTCGCCAATGAGCCCCAGGTCTTTGAACTCCTTCATCGCCTTCCAGATCTTCGTGATGAGGGAGCTCCCGGCCACCGGGACGACGATGTGGTCGGGCGTCCGCCAGCCCAGCTGTTCCATGACCTCGTAGGCGAAGGTCTTGGAGCCGTCCCCGTAGTAGGACCGGATGTTGATGTTGACGAAGGCCCACGGATAATTGCTGGCGATCTCCGAGCACAGGCGGTTGACGTCGTCGTACACTCCGCTCACGCCCACCACGGTCGGCCCGTACACCAGGGTCCCCAGGATCTTCCCCGTTTCCAGGTCCGCCGGGATGAAGATGACGCTCTTCAGCCCCGCCCGGGCCGCGTGGGCGGCCACCGAGTTGGCGAGGTTTCCCGTCGAGGCGCACGAGACCGTGTCGAAGCCGAACTCCTTGGCCTTGGTGACGGCCACCGCCACTACCCGGTCTTTGAAGGAGAGGGTCGGGCAGCAGACGCTGTCGTTCTTCAGGTAGAGGTTGCGAAGGCCCAGGGCCGCCCCCAGCCGCTCTGCCTTGATGAGGGGGGTCATCCCCACGTCGAGGCCCACCGTCGGCTCGCCGTCGATGGGCAAAAGGGGCTTGTAGCGCCAGATGCTCGGCGGGCCGGCCTGGATGGACTTGCGGGTGACCGCCTTGCGGATGCCGTCGTAGTCGTACAAAATCTCCAGCGGCCCGAAGCAATAGTCGCAGACGTGGATCGGCTCCTTGGGGTATTCCTTCCCGCACTCCTTGCATTTGAGTCCCAGAACGAATCCCACCCGCGTCCAGGCTCCTCTCTAAACGGCACATCGAGGCCGGCTTTCAAGCCCCGGATCGATCGCAAGCGCTTTCCTGGGGGAAGAGGCTTTCCAACCCTGCTTCGTCTATATTAATCGATTGGCGTCAGGAATCAACCGGATCTCCCCGGCGGCCCCAGGGCGATTTTCGCGCCCCTCCGATCCGCGCCCCGGACGGGTATATATTGGAGGGGAGAGGGTGCGCCCTTGGCGCGCCCGCCCCGACGTCCGAATTCCAACACGTTTTCCGGCTCCTGGCCGACAGGCCGGAGAGAGAGACGCCGTGTCCTCCTTCCCCACCGCGCTCACCATCGCCGGCTCGGACTCGGGCGGCGGCGCCGGAATCCAGGCCGACCTGAAGACCTTCACCGTCCTGGGTGTCTACGGCGCCTCCGTCCTGACGGCCCTCACCGCCCAGAACACGGTGGGGGTTCAGGGCGTCCACCCCGTCCCGCCCGAGTTCGTGGCGCAGCAATTCGATTCCGTCTGCTCGGACCTGCCCATCGGCGCCGCCAAGACCGGCATGCTGGCCGACGCGGCCCTCATCGAGGTCGTGGCCGCGAAGGTCAAGGAGCACGGGGTCCACCCCCTGGTGGTGGACCCCGTCATGGTGGCCAAGTCGGGGGACCGCCTCCTGGCGCAGGGGGCGCAGGAAGCCCTGATCCGGTGCGTCCTGCCCCTGGCGGAGGTCATCACGCCCAACCTGGGGGAGGCGGAAGTCCTCTCTGGGATGTCCGTCCGCGACCCGGGGGCGATGCGGGAGGCCGCCAGGCGGATGCGGGACTTCGGATGTGGCGCGGTCCTGGTCAAGGGCGGACACCTCCGGGGCGAGGCCCTGGACATCCTGTACGACGGATCGGGCTTCACGGAGTTTCGCGCCCCGCGGATCGATTCGAAGAACACCCACGGCACGGGCTGCACGCTCTCGGCCGCCATCGCGGCGAACCTGGCCAAGGGCCACGCCCTCCCGGAGGCCGTCCGGCAGGCCAAGGAGTTCATCACCGAGGCGATCCGGGACGCGCCCCAGGGCCTCGGGGCGGGCCACGGCCCGCTGAATCACATGTGCCGGCTGGGCAAGGGAGGCTGATCCAGAAAAGAACCGAGGTGCCCTCGAAAGCCTCGCCCCGAACCCCCGCGACCATGGCCCGCGCGGACAGGAGACCCCATGGACCGCGACGCAGCCCTGAGATTTCTGGCCGAAAACCGCAGGGGCGTCTTTTGCGCCCTCCGCAAGGACGGCAGGCCGCACCAGTCGCCGGTCGTCTACGCCCTGACGGACGGGAAGGTGCGGATCTCCTCCACGTGGGACCGGGTCAAGACGAGACTCCTCCGGCGGGACCCCCGGGCGTCGCTCTGCGTGATCACGGACAAGTTCTTCGGCGATTACCTCTGCGCGGAGGGGAAGGTCCGGCTGGTGGAGGACCCGGAGGGGCGGGAGAATCTGGCGCTCTATGAGGCCATCACCGGGAAACAACCGGACGACCCGGCCGAATACCTCCGGGCCATGAAGGAGGAGAGGCGCCTCGTCATCGAGATGAGCGTGGAGCGGGTCTACCCGCTCGAAGGGCCGCTCGAAGGGTAGAAATCCATACCCTCGGCGCGGTCTTTCCCCGGGCCTTCGAAAGACCGCGCCACGCTATGCCCGCAGTTCGCCCGCTTCCCCGGCGCAGGAAATCGCCTCAGATCTGCATCCCGGGGCGGATCTTCAGGTCGACCGACTGCCGGAGATTGCTCAGCCAGCCGCCCAGGACGAGCTGCTGTTTGCTCTGAAGGTATTCCTCTCGGAATTTTCCGCTGTCCTTCTCCAGCTCGCGCAGATCGGCCGCTTTGCGCTCCGCGAGGACGAAGATCGCCTCCCCTTGATCGCCCTCCGCGTGGTCGGCTTTCCCCGCCTTCAGGGCGAAGGCCTTCTGGTAAAAATCGCGCCCGACGCGCAGGGAGGGAAGGGGCTCATTCCGGGCGAAGAGGGGCGACTCGATCACCTTCAGGCCCTCCTCCTGGGCGGCCTCATCCAGGGACCTGCCGGCGTCCAAGCGCTTCACCCACTCCCTCGCCCGCTCCTCCGCCAAACGCCCGCTCTGGCGACGGATGAATTCCTTCTCGACGTCCTTCCGGACCTCCTTGAGATCCGGGATCCGCGCGGGCCTTTCGTCCACGACCCGGACGAGATACCAACCCCCCTCCCCCTCGACGGGGTCGCTGATCTCTCCCCTGGCGAGACGGAAGACGGCGGCGGCCACCCGCTCGCGGTCCGGCAGGGGAAGCTCCTTGCCGTCGGCGGAGAAGAAGTCGGACACCCCGCGCTTGATCCCGGCCGTCTCGGGGAAGCTCTCGAAGGCCCTCCCCTGGGAGACCTCATCCCAGACCCGCTCGATGGCGTTCCTGGCCTGGTCCGCCGCGCGGGCGGCGCGCAGGCCGTCGGCGAGGGTCGCCTTCACCTCCGGGAGGGGGCGCACCCTTTCCGGCTCGATCCCGTCCAGCCGGATGACGTGAAAACCGAAACCGGTCCGGACGGGTCCTCGAAGCTCGCCGGCCTTCATCTCGAAGACCACCCGCTCGAAGGCCGGGTCCAGCTCTCCGCGGGTGATGCTCCCCAGGTCGCCCCCCTTCTCGCGGTTCGGGTCGTCCGAAAACTCCTTGGCCAGCGCGGCGAACTCCGCCCCCTCCCGGAGCCGCCGCATCAAGTCCTCCGCCTTCGCCTTCGTCTTCTCGACCTCCTCGGCGCCAGCGCCGGGCGGGAGCTTCAACAAGATGTGCCGGGCCTTGCGCCGCTCGGGCTGGCGGAACTCCTCCCTTCTCGATTCGTAGGCCTTGGCCACCTCCTCGTCGGTCACCTTCACAGCCCTCTCGAAGGACTGGATGTCCGCGAAAAAGTAAGCCGCCCGGATCTTCTTGGGGACGCGGAACCGCTCCTTCTCCCTTTCGAAGAAGGCTCGCAGGGCGTCCTCCTGGACCTGGACCTGTTTCTCCAGGCGATCCGCGGGGAAGACCACGTAGCGCACCTTGACGCGCTCCCGGCTCCACCGGAAGGCCTCCTCGAGCTCCGGCTGGGTCGTCTTCACGCCGTCGCGCAGGACGGCCTCCAACTTCTGCCACAGGAGATTTTCCCTCCGTTCGGCCTCATACGCCGAGACCGGGATGCGGTTTTGCCGGAGGAGCTCCAGGTAGAGGTTGCGGTCGAACCGTCCGTTTCGCTGAAAGGCCGGCTGGCTTTGAATGTCGCGGGACAGCTCCGCATCGGAGACCCTGAGTCCGGCCAGGCGGGCCTGGTGCGCCTGAATCCGGGATCGAACGATGGACTCCAGCGCCTGACGGCCGATCTGCAAGCGGTTGAGCATGGCCTCGTCCAAGGCGTCTTTGTACACCCTGCGATAGAGGTCGTAGGTTTGGCGGTAGGCCGTCTGGTATTCGCCGAGGGAGATGGGCTCGCCGTCGATCGTGGCAACCACATCCCGCGTGAACGGCCCCTGAACGGCCGTCCAACCGAAAAAGCCCACGAAGGTCACAATGATCATCGACAGCATGATCTTGATGAACCAAGAGCTGCCGTATTTGCGCATGAATTTCAGCATCGGCGGTGAGCCCTCCCGCTGAATTCTTCAGGCCATGGTTTTCTACAACATTTCAGCACATTTTCCGCATGCCCGACATCGAACATTTCAATGGAAGTCGTTGTAGCTATCTACATTAAGGCAAGGCCGGCGAAGAATCAAGACTTTCCATAACTGACGGAGAATGAAGGGACAACCAAATTCACGCTTTCCTCTTGCGTAACGTGTAGAGAATCTGTTAAATATCGCTCGACACGGGTCCTGTGTGATCCGAGCTCCCGGTAATGACCGGATCTTCCACGGATTACCGGAAATGCACTGGGGAAGCCAAGGTCTCTTGGGAGTGAGCCCACCATATGGTCTTCAAGCGGCTTCTTGGTATGATTTCCAACGACCTGGCCGTCGACCTCGGAACAGCCAATACGCTCATTTACGTCCGGGGCAAAGGCATCGTCCTGCAGGAGCCCTCGGTCGTGGCCATCCACAGGGACACCCATCAGGTCCTGGCCGTGGGCACGGAGGCCAAGGCCATGCTGGGCCGGACGCCGGGGTCGATCGAGGCGATCCGCCCGATGAAGGACGGGGTGATCGCGAACTTCGAGGTCACCGAGATCATGCTCCGCCACTTCATCGCCAAGGTCCACAACCGGAAAAAGCTGATCCGGCCGCGGATCATCGTGTGTGTGCCCTCAGGGATCACCCAGGTCGAGCGGCGCGCCGTGCGGGATTCCGCCGAGTCGGCCGGGGCCCGGGAGGTCTTCATCATGGAGGAACCCATGGCCGCCGCCATCGGCGACGCCCACCCCCACCACGAGGCGACGGGCCACACGCTCCTGGACATCGGGGGCGGGACCACCGAGATCGCGGTGATCTCCCTGGCGGGCATCGTCTACAGCAAGTCCATCCGCGTGGGGGGCGACGAGATGGACGAGGCCGTCGTCAATTACGTCAAGCGCAGCTACAACCTTCTCATCGGGGAGCGGACCGCCGAGGAGATCAAGATCCAGATCGGGTCCGCCTACCCCATGGAAGACCGCAGGACGATGGAGGTCAAGGGGCGCGACCTGGTGACCGGCGTCCCCAAGACGATCATCGTCACCGACGAGGAAATCCGCGAGGCCTTGAGCGAGCCCATCCAGGCCATCGTGGATGTGGTGAAGACCGCCCTGGAACGCACGCCGCCCGAGCTGTCCTCCGACATCGTGGACAAGGGCATCATGCTGGCCGGGGGCGGGGCGATGGTGCGGGGGCTCGACATCCTGCTCCGGGAGGAGACGGGGCTTCCCATCACCGTCGCCGAAGACCCCCTGTGCGCCGTGGTCTTGGGGGGAGGCAAGGTGCTGGACGAGATCGACCTGTTGGCCAAGTTGACCATCTGACCGGGCGGCGGGAGAGACCCTCTCGATGAGGCACGTCGGGGAAAGACGCCGCGACCTGCTCCTGGTGGGCGGCATGGTTCTCATCTCGCTCACCCTGATGACCCTCCAGGTGCGCAAAAAGGGCCTGACGACGCCCATCGAACGGACGGTCGTGGCCGTCATCGGCCCGCTGCAGGCCCTGGCCCACAGGCCCGTGGCCGCCTTCCGAAACCTGACCTGGAACCTGGCCTCGGTGGAAGACCTGCGGGAGGCCAACCGGACGCTCCGGGCGGAGGCCCAGCGGCTTCGCGCCGTGGAGACCATCCACCAGGAGCTCCTCCTCAAGTACGAACGGCTGCGGCGGCTGCTCGAGTTCCGGCGGGAGCTGCCCTTTCACACCGTGGCCGCCTCGGTGATCGCCCGCGACGCCACGAACTGGTCCAAGACCATCACCCTGGACGCGGGGTCGCAGGCGGGGCTTCGGGAAGACCTCCCGGTCCTCAACCATGAAGGCATCGTGGGACACATCATCCGGGCCACCCCCCACTACGCCCAAGTCCTGCTAATCACGGACGCCCGCGGGGCGGTGGACGTCCTCATCCAGCGGACGCGCGCGGCCGGGGTGTTCGTGGGCTCCTCCAACGGGCAACGCGGCGGATACCTGCGGTACATGCCCCGGGAGGAGGACGTCCGGGTGAACGACCGGGTCATCTCCTCCGGCTACGGCGGGATCTACCCGAAGGGCGTCCTGCTGGGCGTGGTGAAGCGAGTGGACCGCAGCGGGACGGACATGTTCCAGACCATCGAGGTGGAGCCCGCCGTCGATTTCTCCCGGCTCGAGGAGGTCATCGTCGTGGTGGGTCCGCGTCCGCCCTCATGATCATCCTCTACGACCTCGGCCTCATCCTGGTCGCCATCATCCTGCAAACCACCCTGGCCGAGTTCGTGTCCGACCTGATGGGGGCCAAGCCGGACCTGGTCCTCATCCTGGTCGTGAGCTTCGGGCTGCTGCGGGGGAAGAGGGCGGGGATCGGTTACGGTTGGCTGTTGGGTCTTCTCCAGGACGGCCTGTCGGGAAGCCTCCTGGGACAGAACGCCCTCTCCAAAGGGCTCATCGGCTTCCTGGCGGGCCACCTGCGGCGGAGCCTGGGGGATTTCACGACGGTCACACAACTCCTGTTCGTGCCCCTGGCCACCCTGTTCGACGCCGCCATTCACGTGGGGACGGCCGCCTTGCTGTACGGAACGCCCGCGGGGAAGGGGGCGCTGGGGACGCTGGGTCTGGCGGTTTTGCTGAACACGGGGATCGCCCCCGTCGTCAGCTGGATGGTGCGCGCCGGCCTGCGGCGCGTGGAAGGGGCGTGGGAGAACCCGCCCGCAGGGAAGCCGCGATGAAGCTTCGCAAGCTGCGCCGGGCGCAACTCGCTTCGGGGACAGGAAACATCAACCGGCGGGTCGCGGTGATGGGGGTCTGCGTCCTGTGCCTGATGGGCGCCCTGAGCATCCGGCTCTGGGTCCTTCAGGTCATCCAGGGGGACGAATTCCGCCGCCGCTCCGAAAACAACCGGATCGCGACGAAAACCATTCTCGGCTTGCGGGGAAAGATCCTGGACCGGGCGGGGCGGCTTTTGGCCGGCAACCGGCCGGCCTTTCATCTCGCCCTGATCCCCAACTCCGTCCCCCGCCTGACAGACACCCTGCGGCGGCTTCAAGGGCGGACGCGCCTCGACCCGGAGTGGGCCCAGGCGCAGATCCGCCACGGCAATCCCTTCAAGCCCATCATCGTCCAGCGGGACCTGCCCCGGGAGGCGGTGGCGCAGGTGATGGAGCACCGCTGGAGGCTCCCCGGCATCCTGATGCAGGTCGATCCGCAGCGGGAGTATCCCCAGAAGGCCCTGGCCTCGCACCTCATGGGTTACCTGGGGGAGGTCACCGAAGACGTGTTCCAGAGGAAAAAGGGCTACCGGCCCGGCGACCTGATGGGCAAACAGGGGATCGAGCGCGACTTCGAGGATCTTTTGCGCGGGGTCAAAGGCAAAAGGTGGGTGGAGGTGGACGCCTTCGGCCGGGAGAACAAGGTGATCCGCGAGCACCCGGCCAAGCCCGGACGGAACCTGGTGCTGACCCTGGACCTGGACCTTCAGACCAAGGCCGAGGCCCTGTTGGGTGATCAGCCCGGCGTCCTGATCGCCATGGACCCGCGCAACGGCGAGATCCTCGCCCTGGCCAGCAACCCCCGATTCGACCCCAACGCCCTGACCAACGGGATGACCCCCGCCGACTGGAAGGCCCTGGTCCAAAACCCCCTCGACCTCCTGCAGGACCGCGCCACCCGGGGCCAATACCCGCCGGGGTCGGTCTTCAAGATCGTCCTGGCCGCCGCCGGGCTGGAGGAGAAAGCGATCGCCCCCGCCGACACGCTCTTCTGCCCCGGGTCGTTCAGGTACGGCAATCGGACCTTCCGCTGCTGGCGGCCCCAGGGGCACGGAAACGTCAACCTGCACCGGGCCCTGGTGGAGTCCTGCGACGTCTACTTCTACCAGCTGGGGCTCAGGCTCGGCATCGATCGCATCGCCCGCTACGCCTCCGCCTTCGGCCTCGGCCGGCCGACCGGCCTCGTCGCCCAGGGAGAGAAGGCCGGCGTTGTCCCCTCCCCCGAGTGGAAGAAAAAGGCCACGGGCGAGCCCTGGTATCCCGGCGAGACGGTCTCCATCGCCATCGGCCAGGGCTACACCCTGGTGACGCCCATTCAGATGGCCGTCCTCATCTCCGCCGTGGCCAACGGCGGGACCCTCTATCGCCCGCTCCTGGTCCGGCGCGTCGAGGAAAGCGACGGGACGGTCAGCCAGGTCTTCGCGCCCGAGGTCCGCGGACGCCTCCCCGTCAGCCCCGAGAATCTGGCGATCATCCGCAAGGCCCTGCGGGGCGTGGTCCACGACCCGCGGGGGACCGGATTCCGGGCCAAGATCCCCGGCATCGAGACCGCGGGCAAAACGGGCACCGCCCAGGTGGTGCGGCTCAAGCACCGCAAGGACTCCGCGGAGCAGCAGGCGGGGTCCCGTCTGGCCCGGGACCACGCGTGGTTCGTGGCCTTCGCCCCCTTCGAGGAGCCCCTCATCGCCGTCGTGGTCCTGGCGGAGCACGCGGGCGTGGGAGGAAGCCGGTACGCCCCGCTGGCGCGCGATCTCATCGCCCACCACCTGGGGCTCTCCCAGGGCCCGGCCCCCCCGAGGGCCCGCGCCCCCGCCTCCCCGGCCGCCGGCCCGTCGGCTCTGCGCCGCGAGGGCGCCTTCTGATGATCGACCGCCGGACGCTCGCCCAGCTGGACTGGGTTCTCATCACCGTCACCCTGCTCATCGCGGCGACGGGCGTCACCATGATCCACAGCGCCACCTACCCCAAGGGGGCGGAGCTTCAGGGCCTGTACCTCCGCCAGCTCTCCTGGCTGGGGGTCGGCGTGCTGGCGGCCGCCCTCCTGCTCCTGACGGACTACCGCGTCGTCCACCGCTACGGCTTCCTCCTCTACGGGATCGCCCTGGTGCTGCTGATCCTCGTCCCCGTCCTGGGGAAAACCGTCAGCGGCGCGAAGCGGTGGCTCGCCCTGGGCCCCATCCGCCTGCAGCCCTCCGAGTTCGTCAAGCTGGCGGTGGTCATCGCGCTGGCCCGGCACTTCTCGGACGAGGACCGCCGCGGGCTGCTGCGGCTGCGGGACCTGGGGATCCCGACCGTCCTCATTCTGGTCCCGGCCCTCCTCGTGGCCCGCCAGCCGGACCTGGGCACGGCCCTGGTCATCGTCCTGGTCGGCCTGGTGGTGATCCTCGCCGCCGGTCTTCGGATGGGGACCATCCTGGCCCTGGGGGTCTCCCTGGCGGCCGCGGCCCCGGTGGTCTGGCTCTTCTTGAAGGGGTATCAAAAGGAGCGGGTCTTGACGGTCATTCAGGGGGGCGATCCCCTCGGCGCCGGCTATCACGGCATCCAGGCGAAGATCGCCATCGGGTCGGGAGGCCTGCTGGGCAAGGGGCTGCTCGCCGGGACCCAGAGCCAGCTGCACTTCCTGCCCGAACAACACACCGATTTCATCTTTGCCGTCCTGGCGGAGGAGGCGGGGTTCGCCGGCAGCATGTGGCTTTTGACCCTCTACGCCATCCTGGTGATCCAGGGAATCAACATCGCCTTCCGGTCCCGCGACCTCTCCGGGACCCTGTTGGCGGCCGGGGTGGTGGGCTTGTTGAGCCTTCACATCATCCTCAACATCGCCATGACGAGCGGCCTGCTTCCCATCGTGGGGCTCCCCCTCCCCTTCATGAGCTACGGCGGCTCGGCCCTGGTGGTCGACTTGCTGGCCATCGGGCTGCTCTTGAACATCCGCATGCGGCGGTTCACGTTCTGAGGGCCGCCTCCCCTCGTGCCGCCGGCCCCCGCCGGGCGTTTCTTGACAATTACCGGAGAAGGATTAAAGTTTTCTTGGGGGCATCAGTCGCTTGGGGAAATTCGCAGGTGGGGCGCCGCGCGGCGGCGCCGTCGAGGCTCCAGAGAGGGGGGATCTCCCCGCGCCGCTCCGGGAGATGGAAACCCTTTGCGTGATCCGCCCTTCGGGCGGGAGCCGTCCGCCCCGGGCCAGTCCCCGGCCCGGGCGTCCCGAGGGAGTCGGCTCACCCTTTCCATTCATCGGCCTTCTGCCATGTCTTCTCAACTCATCATCAACGTCGAGCCCCAGGAAACCCGGGTCGCTCTGCTGGAAAACAACGTCGTCACCGAGCTCTACATCGAGCGCAAGCAGGACGAGGGGATCGTCGGCAACATCTACAAGGGCAAGGTGACCAAGGTCCTGCCGGGCATGCAGGCGGCCTTCGTGGACATCGGCCTGGACCGGGCGGGCTTTCTGTACGTTTCGGACGTGGACGCGGGGCGGAGCAACCTCGACTCCTTCCTGGACCAAGGGGAAGACCTGGAGATCGAGTTTGAGCGGCGGGAGCGAAGCCGCCGGACGCCCTCGAAACCCATCGAGGACCTCCTGCGCGCCGGGCAGGAGGTGATGGTCCAGGTCACCAAAGAGCCCATCGGGACCAAGGGCTGCCGCCTGACCTCCTACATCTCCCTTCCCGGCCGCTACCTGGTCTACATGCCCACGGTGGACCAGATCGGCGTGTCGCGGAGGATCGAGGAGGAGGGGGAGCGAAAGCGCCTCAAGAAGCTGATCCGGCGCCTGCGGCAGGACGGAGGGGGATACATCGTCCGGACCGTCAGCGAGGGCGTCTCCGAGGCCGAATTCGAGAGCGACATCCGCTTCCTCACCACCCTGTGGGGGCGGACCCGGGAGGAGGTGGAGCGCGCCTCGGCCCCCGCCCTCATCCACGACGAGCTGAATCTGGTCCTCCGGATGGTCCGGGACATGTTCACCGAGGACATCGAGCGGATGGTCATCGACGACCCGGAGGTCTTCCGGGAGACCCTGGAATTCGTCCAGAGCTTCTATCCCCACCTGGCGCCGCGCATCGCCCAGCACGAGGGCCGGGAGCCCATCTTCGACGCCTGCGGGGTGGAGCTGGAGATCGAGCGCGCCCTGGGCCGGCGCGTGTGGCTCAAGTCGGGGGGCTACATCGTCATCGACCAGACCGAGGCCCTGGTCAGCATCGACGTGAACACCGGCCGGTTCGTGGGCAAGCGCGACCCCGAGGAGACCATCCTCAAGACGAACCTGGAGGCCGTCCGGGAGATCGTCTACCAGATCCGGCTGCGCAACATCGGCGGGATCATCATCCTCGACTTCATCGACATGGAGCGGGAGGAGAACAAGGAAAAGGTCTTCGAGGCCCTGGCCCAGGAGCTCAGGGCCGATCGCTCCCGGACGAAGATCCTCAAGATCTCCGAGATGGGGCTGGTGGAGATGACCCGCAAGCGGGTCCGCGAAAGCCTCAGCCGCATCCTGTGCCAGCCCTGCCCTTACTGTGACGGCCGGGGGATCATCAAATCCACCAAGACGGTGTGCTACGAGATCCTCCGGGAGATCCGAAGGGTGCGCTCCCATGACCTGAAGGCCGACAAGCTCAAGGTCAACGCCCACCCCTCGGTCGCGGGCCTGCTCCTGGAGGACGAGAGCGCTCACCTGGAGCGCATCGAGAGGGAGCTGGGCGTCAAGGTCGTCGTCAAGGCGGACAAAGACCTCCACCAGGAAGGATTCGAGGTCTTGCCCCTGTGAGGGCGCGGGCCTGCTTGACACCCCGGAAGCTCCCCTTATATATAGTCGCCGATTCTCCCGAGACCCCCGAACCCCGGCGGGGCCGGCCGGGGCGGGCCCTCGCGACGCAAAAGGCGTCGGAACGGAGGGAAAGGGTGGCGGACCTGGAAAGGCGAGAGGCGTGGATCGCGCTCAACCTGGTGCCGGGCCTTTCCTCCGGTCAGGTGCGAAGCCTGAGCCTGGCCTTCGGCGGCCCCCGTGAGGTCCTCCGGGCGGGCGCCGAGGAGCTGCAGCACCTCGGCGGACTGGGCCCCAAGCCGGCGACGCGGCTGGCGTCCTTCCCCTGGGAAGACGCCCTCCGGGCCGAGCTCCGGCGCGCGGAAGCGCTCGGGGTCTCCATCCTGACGTTCGAGGACGAGGGATACCCCGCCCCCCTCCGGGAAATCTTCGACCCGCCGCCGGTCCTCTGCGTCCTGGGGCGCCTCCTCCCCGACGAGCGCCTGTCCATCGCCGTCGTGGGGACGCGCCACCCGACGAGCTACGGCCGGCGGATGGCCCGGTCCCTCGGCCGGGCGCTGGCGGAGCGGGGCTTCACCGTGGTCAGCGGCATGGCCCGGGGGATCGACGCGGCCGCCCACGAAGGCGCCCTGGAGGCCGACGGGAGGACCGTGGCGGTGGCCGGTTGCGGGCTTTCCAGGGTCTACCCGCCCGAGGCGGCCGGGCTCCAGGAGGCCATCGTCCGCAAAGGCGCGGTCGTCTCCGAGCGGCCCCTGGAGGACCCGCCCCTGGCCCGCCACTTCCCCCAGCGCAACCGCATCATCTGCGGCTGGGCGCTGGGGACCGTCGTCGTGGAGGCGGCCGTCCAGAGCGGCGCCCTGATCACGGCGCGCCTGGCGGCGGAGCAGGGGCGGGAGGTGTTCGCCGTGCCGGGCCGCGCCGATTCGGAAAAGAGCGGCGGCGCACACCGCCTCATCCGGGAGGGGGCCGCGCTGGTGGAAACGGCGGAGGACATCGTCGCGGAGTTGCCCGCCGACGCCCTTTCCCGCCTGAGGCCCCCGGCAGAGAAGGCGGCGGAGCCGTTCTTGGCGGGCGCCGAGGCGAAGGTCTTCGGCCTCGTGGCCGAGGACGACAAGCACATCGACCAGTTGATCGAGGAGAGCCGCCTGAGCCCTGCGGACGTCTCCGGGGCGCTGGTGGCGCTCGAGCTCAAGGGCCTCATCCGGCAATATCCCGGCAAGGTGTTTGCAAGAGCCTGAGAGCGGAACCCGCGAGGAAACGAACCGGGAGAGTCTCCATCGATGCGTGAACGCATGTTCCACATGGTGAATCTCATCGTCGAGCACCTCCTGAAGGAGAGCAGCCTCTCTTTCTACGAGCCGGAGATGGCCGACCTGCTGCGCGCGCACGGTTTCGAGGCGGACGAGATCTCGGAGGCGCTTCAGTGGCTGCATCACTTCGCCCCAGGGGGGGAGAGCGGCGCCCTCGAGGGGGGAGGGTCGGGGACGGCCCTGCGCATCCTGAGCGACGAGGAGCGCCTGGCCTTCGCCCCGGAGGCCTACGGCTATCTGCTTCACCTCCAGCAGATCGGGCTGATGGACGAGAGCATGCGGGAAGAGGTCATCCAGCGGGCCCTCAGCCTGGTGGAGAACGAGATCACCCGCGACGACATCCGGGCGCTGGCGCTGCTGGTCGCCTTCCACCGCTCCCAGAGGCTCTGGCAGACCGACCTCATCCGGTTTCTCCAGTCCGAGCACAAGAGCTTTCTGAACTGACCATGACCCAGACCCTCGTTATTGTCGAGTCTCCCGCCAAGGCGTCCACCCTCAAGAAGTTCCTGAAGGACCAGTACCGGGTGGCGGCCTCGGTGGGGCACCTCAAGGACCTCCCGCCCAACCGGCTGGGGGTGGACATCGAAAACGACTTCGCCCCCGAGTACACCATCATCGAGGGCAAGCGCAAGGTCCTGAGCGGGCTCAAGGCTGCGGCGGCCAAGAGCGACACCATCTACCTGGCCCCCGACCCCGACCGGGAAGGGGAGGCCATCGCCTGGCACATCCACCAGGAGATCGCCCCCGTCGCCCGGGGCAAGATCTACCGGATCACGTTCAACGAGATCACCCAGCAGGCCGTGAGGCGGGCTGTCGAGCACCCCGGCCAGATCGACCAGAACAAGGTGGACGCCCAGCAGGCCCGCCGGGTCCTGGACCGGCTGGTGGGCTACAAGCTGAGCCCACTCCTGGGTCGTCGGCTCCGCAACTGGGGGCTGAGCGCCGGGCGCGTCCAGTCGGTCGCCCTCCGCCTCCTGTGCGACCGCGAGCACGAAATCCAGACCTTCGCGCCCGAAGAGTACTGGAGCATCACCGCCCGCCTGTCCGCGGAGGAGCCTCCGGCCTTCGGCGCCGCACTCCACCAGGTCCACGGCCAGAAGGCCGAAATCCCCACCGGGGAGAAGGCCGACGCGATCCTGGCGGCCCTGGCGGGGTCCGAGTACCGGGTCTCCAAGGTGGAGCGGAAAAACCGGCGGCGAAAGCCCGTCCCCCCGTTCATCACCTCGACCCTCCAGCAGGAGGCCTCCCGCCGCCTACGCTTCACCGCCAAGAAAACCATGGCCCTCGCCCAGCAGCTCTACGAGGGCCTCGAGGCCGGCGAGGAGGGCGCGACGGGGCTCATCACCTACATGCGGACGGACTCCACCCGGATCGCCCAGGAGGCCCTGGACGAGGCGAGGCGGTTCATCGGCAAGGAATACGGCAAGGACTACCTGCCGGCCCAGCCCCAGGTCTACCCGTCGAAGAAAGGGGCCCAGGACGCCCACGAGGCCGTCCGGCCCACCTCGGCGGCGCGCACGCCCGACTCGCTGAAAGGGTTCCTGACCAAGGACCAGCTCGCCCTCTACCGGCTGATCTGGAACCGCTTCATGGCCTCCCAGATGAACCCGGCCGTCTACGATCAGACCTCGGTGGACATCGCCGCCGGGCCGTGCCTCTTCCGGGCCACGGGCTCCGTCCTCCTCTTCCCGGGCTTCACCCGGCTCTACGAGGAGGAAACCGACGAGGCCGAGAAGCGGGAGTTCCCGCCGCTGCCTCCGCTCAAGGAGGGGCAGGTCGTGGCGTGCGAGGAGCTGGTTCCCAAGCAGCACTTCACACAGCCCCCGCCCCGGTACACCGAGGCCAGCCTGGTCCGCGCGCTGGAGGAAAAGGGCATCGGGCGGCCGAGCACGTACGCCGGCATCGTCAGCACCCTGACCGACCGGGACTACGCGCGGATCGAAAAACGGCAGATGCATCCGACCGACCTGGGGATGATGGTGTCGAACCTCCTGGTGAAGAACTTCCCGGACCTGATGAACGTGGGCTTCACCGCCGAGATGGAAAGCCGGCTGGACCGGATCGAGGACGGCAAGGAGAGCTGGACCCGGACCCTGGAGGACTTCTACTCCTCCTTCGAGAAGGCCCTGAAGGGCGCGGAGAAGACCCTGAACGCGCCCGAGCCGACGGGACGCCAGTGCCCCGAGTGCGGCGGAGAGCTGGTGAAGCGGCCCGGCCGGTACGGGATGTTCGTCGGGTGCTCGAACTACCCGGACTGCCGGTACAGAGAGTCCACCGGAAAGCGCGAGGCCCCGCCCGCAGTCGAGACCGACATCCGGTGCGAGAAGTGCGGGGCCGCGATGGTCGTCAAGACCGGCCGGCACGGGCCGTTCCTCTCCTGCTCCCGGTACCCCGAGTGCCAGAACGCCAAGCCCCTGCCCACCGGCGTCTCCTGCCCCCGGGAGGGATGCGACGGCGAGATCGTGACGCGCCGCTCCAAGAGGGGCCGGCCCTTTTACGGCTGCTCCAATTACCCCGCGTGCGACTTCGTGTCCTGGGCCCGTCCTTACCCCAAGAGCTGTCCCGCCTGCGGGTCACCCTATCTGACCGTCCAACGCAAAGAGCTCCGCTGCCCCCAGAAGGGGTGTTCCCACCGGGAGCCGCTCCCCGACGACGGGGAGCTCGCCGGGACCCTGGCGGGGAGCCCCGCGACCGGGGGGAGCTCCGCCGCGGAAAGGGCGCCGTGACCGCGAAGGTCATCGTCATCGGGGGCGGCTTCGCCGGAGCGGAGGCCGCCTGGCAGGCGGCCGAGCGGGGGATCGACGTCGCGCTCTACGAGATGCGCCCCGCCCGCGGCACGCCGGCCCACAAGACCGGCGACCTGGCGGAGCTCGTCTGCAGCAACTCCCTCAAGGCGGATTCCCTCGCGACCGCCTCCGGCCTTCTGAAGGCCGAGCTCCGCGTCCTGGGCTCGCTCATCCTCCAGGCGGCCGACGCCCACCGGGTCCCGGCGGGGATCGCCCTCGCCGTGGACCGGGAGGGCTTCGCGCAGGAAGTGACCCGGCGGGTCCTCTCCCACCCCCGCATCTCGGTCCTCCGGGAGGAGGTCCGGGCCATCCCCGAAGGCGACCCCGTCATCCTCGCCACCGGTCCGCTCACCTCCACAGACCTGGCCCGGGGGCTGGCCGCCCTCGCCCGGGAGGAATATCTTTACTTCTATGACGCCATCTCGCCCATCGTGGACGGGGAGACCATCGATTACGACAGGGCGTTCTTCGCCTCCCGGTACGGAAAAGGCGGCGATGACGGCTACCTGAATCTCGGCCTCCCGCAGGAGGAGTACCGGGCGTTCCGCCTGGCGCTGGTGGAAGCCGAGAAGGTCCCCCTCCACCCCTTCGAGGAGGCCCGATACTTCGAGGGCTGCCTGCCCGTGGAGGTGCTGGCGGAGCGCGGCGAGGAAACCCTGGCCTTCGGCCCGATGAAGCCGGTGGGGCTGGCCGACCCCAAGACGGGGCGCCGGTTTCACGCGGTGGTCCAGTTGCGGCGGGAGAACGCCGCCGGCTCGGCCTACAACATGGTGGGCTTCCAGACCAAGCTCACCCATCCCGAGCAAAGGCGGGTGTTCCACATGCTTCCGGGGCTCGAGCGGGCGGCCTTCTTCCGATACGGGAGCGTCCACCGCAACACGTTCCTGAACGCCCCGAGACTCCTCTCGCCGAGTCTTCAGATGCGCGGCCTGCCGCGCCTTTTCATCGCCGGGCAGATCACCGGCGTCGAGGGGTACCTGGAATCGGCCGCCATGGGCCTCTTGGCGGGGCTGAACGCCGCGGCCCGCGTGCATGGCCTTTCGCTCCCCCCGCCCCCCCCGACGACCGCCCTCGGCGCCCTGGTGGGATACATCACCCAGGCGGACCCGCGGGACTTCCAGCCCGCCAACATCCACTACGGCCTCCTGCCCCCGGCCCCCGGGAAGGGGTCCAGAGAAGACCGGCGCCGCCGGGTGGCGGAGCGGGCCTTGAGAGACCTGGAACCATGGCGCAAGTTCCTCCTCTCCGACTGAGCGAGGCGGTCCGGGCCTTCGAGCGATACCTGCGCGTGGAGAAAAACGCCTCGCCCCACACCCTGAGGAACTATCTCCTGGACCTGCGCGACTTCGCGGACTACTTGCAAAAGGCCGGCCGGCCCGACCCGGCCCTGGCCGACATCGACCGGCTCTGCGTCCGGGGCTATCTGGCGCACCTGTACCAGCGAAAGAACGGCGCGGCCACGGTCTCCCGCAAGCTGAGCGCCATGCGCGGGCTGTTCCGCTGCGCGCGGCGGATGGGCCACAGCGGCCCGGACCCGGCGGCGTCGCTGCCGACGCCGAGGAAAGAGGCCCGCGCGCCACGGATGCTCACCGTGGACGACGTCTTCCGCCTCCTGGACGCCCCCGGCTCCCGGACGCGGCAAAGCAAAGACAGACCAGGGAAGCAGGCAGCCGCCACGGCCAAGGCCCTAGAGCTCCGCGACCGCGCCATGTGGGAAGTGCTATACTCCACGGGCATCCGGGTGAGCGAGCTGGCGGGGGCCAGCCTGGGGTCCCTGGACCTCGGGGAAGAGGTCTTGCGGGTCCACGGGAAGGGATCGAAGGAGCGGATCGTCCCGCTGAACGGCAAGGCCGTCGCGGCCTTGTCCAACTACTTGGCGGTCCGCCCGACGCTCTCTCCCCAAAACGACGGTCCGCAGGGGCCCCTGTTCCTCAACGCCCGGGGGGGGCGTCTCAGCGACCGGGGCGTGCGCGCTCTGCTGGCCCATCGCCTGCGGGAGGTGGGCCTGGCCGGGCGGGCCTCTCCCCACACCCTGCGGCACTCGATGGCCACGCACCTGCTGGAGGCGGGGGCGAACTTGCGGGACATCCAGGAGCTCCTCGGGCACAGCTCCCTCTCCACGACGCAGAAGTACACCCACCTGGCCATCGACCGGCTGTACGCCGTGTACGACCAGGCCCATCCCCGGGCGCGCCGCGGAGCGGACCGTCCGCTGCGGGGGGTCCGCGCGCGCAAATCCGGCCGGGGGCCGCGAGGGGGCGAGGCGTGATCCGATCGACCACCATCCTGTCCATCCGGCGGGGAG
>JACPRG010000056.1 GCA_016190025.1 Candidatus Tectimicrobiota bacterium | reverse complement strand
GCCCTCATCGACTCGGCGGCCTCCCTCCTCATTCTCCAGAGCTTCCTGGACTCCCGGCGAAATCCGTCCCCTTCGTGAGCCCTGATGACCCGACGCCGCGCCTTCGCCCTCGGAGCGGCCCTGTGCGTCGCCGTCTTGGGGGCCCTGTGGCTGCGCGCCGAGTTCCGCAACCCCTACCGCCCGGGGTCCGGGCCCAAAATCGTGGAGCTCCCCCGCGGAACCGGCCTTCGCGCAATCTCGGCCAGGCTCGAAGAACAGGGGATCATCCGGACGCGATACACCTTCTCCCTCCTGACCTGGCTGCTGGGGCAAGCCCGCAACCTCCAGGCCGGGGAATACCTTCTCAGCGCCGCCATGCCGCCGGCCGCCATCCTGGAGCGGATGGTCCGGGGCGAGGTGGTCCAGCATCCGCTCACCATCCCGGAGGGATACACCACGTGGGAAATCGCGGCCGCCGCGGAGAGGGCGGGGATCGCCTCGGCCGAAACGATCCGGGCCCTCTCGCGAGACCGCGAGTTCTTGCTGGCCCTCAACGTTCCGGGGGCGAGCGCGGAGGGCTACCTGTTCCCGGAGACGTATCATTTCCCCAAAGAGACCCCCGCAAAAAAGATCCTGGGCCGGATGGTCTCGACCTTTTGGAAACGTTTCGCCCCCGAGATGGTTCGGCAGGCCGCAAAGCGCGACCTGTCCGTCCACGAGGTGGTGACCCTGGCTTCCATCATCGAGCGAGAGGCCGCCCTGCCCCGGGAGAGGCCGCAGATCTCCGCCGTCTACCAGAACCGGCTCCGCCGGGGGATGCGCCTTCAGGCGGACCCGACGGTCCTGTACGCCTTGAACCGAACCTCCGGCCCCCTGTCGCGGGAGGACCTGGAGGTGGATTCTCCGTACAACACCTACCGGGTGAGGGGGTTCCCCCCCGGCCCCATCGCGAATCCGGGTCTGGATTCCTTGCTCGCCGCCCTGAATCCTGCGCCGGTGGATCACCTGTACTTCGTAGCCCGGGGCGACGGGAGCCATGAATTTTCCCGAACGCTGGCGGAACATCAAAAGGCCGTGTGGAAATATCGGAAAAGGCCGGGGCCGTCTTCCAATCCCCCTCCCCCCAATCCCCCTCCCTGACCGTCCGGGGCGCCTTTGTCCAAAAAAGCCTTGGACCTGGATCGGAGGACGTGTATATTTTTCTTCAATTCCCGGAAGGGGGGGCTCTGAGTCCTGATGCGGGTCCGGCGGTTCAGCTCCGATGTGAAGGTGTTCACTCCGCAACCGGGGTTTGTTTGTCTTCCGCAGGAGGCTCCCGGGTCTTTCCCGGATGATCCCGGCGCCGAGCCTCCCCGCGCTCCCAGAGAGGACGGGTTTTTATGTTGAAGGCCCTCAGGTATCACTTCCGCACGGTGATTATCGCGGGACTCCTGGTGGTCATCCCCATCTGGATCACCTTCATGCTCCTGCAATTCCTGGCCGTGCGGCTGGACGGGGTGCTGGGCCCGCACATTTCCCGGATATTCCGCTTTCTGGGCTACCAGGCCAAGGACATTCCCGGTGTGGGAATCGTCGTCATGGTCGTGGCCATCTACTTTGTGGGCCTGTTCGCGCGGAACTTTTTCGGCCGGCAGATCTTCAGCCTGGCGGACCGCATCCTGGGAAAGGTCCCTTTCGTCCGGACGGTCTATGTCGCCTCCAAGCAGCTCCTGGAAACCATAGCGCTTCAGCAGAAGAACGGCTTCAAGCGCTGCGTCCTCATCGAGTACCCCCGCCCGGGGATATACGCATTGGGATTCGTCACCTCCGAGGCCAAAGGGGAAATTCAGGCGCAAACGCGCGAAACCGTCATCAACGTCTTTGTTCCCACAACGCCGAACCCGACGTCGGGACTCCTGATCTTTGTGCCGAGAGAGCAGATCATCCCCCTGGAAATGAGCATCGAGGACGGCATCAAATACGTGGTCGCCGGAGGCCTCATCGTGCCCCCGTACAAGCCGAGGCCGGGTCCCCCGGGACCCGTTCTCTCCAACGTCGGAAAGCCGCCCGGCTTGCCCGCGGCGCCCGATGAAGAAAAGCAGAGGGCTTCGGATGGCAAAAACCCTTCTTCTGGTCAATGACAGCGTCGCCATTCGGGAAGTCGTCGGGCTGACGTTCGAGAACACCGACCTGACGGTCCGAGGGGCGTCCGACCTCGAGGAGGCCTGGGAGATTCTCCAGGAGGAGGGAGCCGACATCGTGGTCGCCGACGCCGACAAGCCCCGGATCGGGGGATGGGAGCTGTGCCGGAGGATCAAAGAAGACCCCCGCCTCAGGGCGATCCCCATCGTGCTCTTCTCCGGGGAAGACGACGAAGCCTCCCGCCCCTGGGACGTGACGCCGGAAGCCCTCCTCTCCAAGCCCTTCAGCTCGGACGACCTGAGAAAGACCGTGACGGCCCTCCTCGGCCTGGAGGTCATGGGCGAAGGCCCCGAGAACGGCCCGGCCCGAGAGGCGCCGGCGGAGGACGCGAGAACGGAGAGGCGCATGGAAGAAAAAAGCCCCCTGGACTTCGCCGAATACATGCCGATGTCAGAGGAGGAGGCGTTCCGGCCCCTGTCGGAGCCGAAGCCCCCTTCCCCCAGGAAAGGGCCGGCCGCGAAGGAGACCGCCGGGGCGGGCCCGGAGGTCCGGTCCGCCATCGAGTCGGCCGTCCGGCAAGCCCTCTCCGAGTCGCTCAAAGGTCTGGGCGAGGAGGAGCTTCGCGGCCTCATCGCCTCAGCCATCCGGGACGCCCTCCGGGACCTGACCCCCCAGATCGCCGGGATGGTCGAGCGGGTGGCCCGGGAGGTCGTCCCGGGACTCGCGGAAATCTGGATCGAACGGGAGATTCAACGCCTGAAAGAAGAGGGCTGATCTTTCATGCTGAACAAGCAGTACGAGCCGCGCGCCACCGAGGAGCGGTGGCTGGAGCGGTGGCTGGCGAGCGGCGCCTTCCACGGGGAAGACGCCTCCGCGCGCCCCGCCTTCTGCATCGTCATCCCCCCCCCGAACGTCACCGGCTCCCTCCACATGGGCCACGCCCTGAACAACACCCTCCAGGACATCCTGGCGCGGTGGAAGCGGATGGGCGGGCACAACACGGCCTGGATCCCGGGGACCGATCACGCCGGTATCGCCACCCAGAACGTCGTCGAGCGCTCCCTGGCCGAAAGAGGCGTCCACCGCAGGGAGCTGGGCCGGGAGGCCTTCGTGGAGGAGGTCTGGAAGTGGCGGGAGGAGTACGGCCGCCGCATCCTGCACCAGCTCAAGCGCCTGGGGGCGTCGTGCGACTGGGACCGGGAGCGGTTCACCCTGGATGAAGGGCTCTCCCGCGCCGTCCTGGAGGCCTTCGTCTCCCTGTACGAGGAGGGCCTCATCTACCGGGGCGAGCGGCTGGTGAACTGGTGCCCGCGGTGCGGGACGGCGCTCTCCGACGTGGAGGTCGAGTACGAGGAGGTGGCGGGGCGCCTGTGGTACGTCAGGTATCCCTCCGCCGACGACCCGTCCGGGGGGCTGATCATCGCGACCACCCGCCCCGAGACCATGCTGGGCGACACGGCCGTCGCCGTCCACCCCGAGGACGAGCGGTACCGGGAATGGGTGGGCCGGAACCTCATCGTCCCCGGGGTGGGCCGGGTCGTCCCCGTCGTCGCGGACGCCTACGTCTCGCGCGACTTCGGGACCGGCGCCCTGAAGGTCACGCCCGCCCACGACCCCAACGACTACGAGATCGGCGAACGCCACAGCCTGACGCGGATCAAGGCCTTCACGGCGGACGGCCGGGTGAGCGAGGCCCTGTCGGCCGAGGGGGGCCGGGACCCCAAGTGGGACCGGGTCTCAGAGCTCGTCGGACTCACCGTGCAGGAGGCCCGGGGGCGGATGGCGGGGGTCCTGAAAGAGCTCTCCGTCCTGGTGCAGGAGACGCCCCACGGCCACGCGGTGGGGCACTGCTACCGTTGCGACACTGTCGTCGAGCCGTTCCTGACCCCCCAGTGGTTCGTCCGCACCCAACCCCTGGCACAGCCCGCCATGGAGGCCGTCGAGGACGGGCGCATCCGCATCCTCCCGGAGGGATGGGCGAAGACCTACTTCGAATGGATGCGGAACATCCGGGACTGGTGCATCTCCCGACAGATCTGGTGGGGGCATCAGATTCCCGCCTGGTACTGCCTGAAGTGCAACCAGGGGAAATACGTCCCGGCCGGGGACGAGAACGGCGAGTACATCTTCCAGCCGGACGCCGTCCCCATCGTCTCCCGCGGGGAGCCCCGGTCCTGTCCGCAGTGCGGCGGCGAAGACCTCCTCCGCGACCCCGATGTCCTGGACACCTGGTTCAGCTCGGCGCTCTGGCCCTTCTCCACGCTGGGGTGGCCCGAGAGGACCGACTCCCTTCGCACCTTTTACCCGACCTCCGCCCTGGTCACCGCCTTCGACATCCTCTTCTTCTGGGTCGCGCGGATGATCATGATGGGCCTGAAGCTCATGGGGGACGTCCCCTTCCGCGACGTCTACATCCACGCCCTGGTCCGGGACGAGCAGGGCCGGAAGATGAGCAAGTCCCTGAAGAACATCATCGACCCCCTGGACGTGATCGAGCAGTACGGGACCGACGCCTTCCGCTTCACCCTGGCCGCCCTGGCGGCCCAAGGCCGGGAGGTCCGGTTCCAGGGGGGCCGGATCGAGGGCTACCGGAACTTCTGCAACAAGCTGTGGAACGCGGCCCGGTACTCGCTGAGCCAGCTCGAGCCCGACCCGCAGGCCGGGGAGGAAGAGGCCCGGGAGGCGGCGCTCTCGGCTGTCCTCGACAAGGCCCCTTTCGTCCGGCCCGCCGATCGCTGGATCCTGAGCGCCCTCCACCGGACGGCCGGCGCCGTCCAGGAGGCCCTCTCCGCCTACAAGTTCAACGAGGCCGCCCACGAGGTCTACCAGTTCGTCTGGCACCGGTTCTGCGACTGGTACCTGGAGGAGACCAAGCCCCGCCTGGCCTCCGGCCCGGAGGCGGAAAAACGGTTCGTCCGGGCCATGCTCACCGAGGTGCTGGACGCGACCCTGCGCCTGCTCCATCCCCTCATGCCCTTCATCACCGAGGAGATCTGGTCCCAGATCCCCCGCCGGAAGAGCGACCCGGACCTTCTGGCCCTCGCCGCCTTCCCCTCCCAGGACCCCCGATTTCTGGACCCGCGCATCGAGGAGGGAATGGAACTGCTCACCGAGGCAATCTCGCGAATTTGGAATATGTCCAGCGAAAATAACATCCACCCGCGCAAGAAGATTCCCCTCAGGGTGCGGAAGTTTGACGGAGAACGAGCGGAGCGTGGCTGGGAAATCTTTGAAGCTGAAAAAGTCTTCTTTTTCGCAGCCGCAAACATCGATAGCAACTCATTCGTTTCGGTAACTGGCGGGTCCGTTGTGCCTTCAGCAGATCCTTCACACGTTTCGGCGACGGATGCGACCGCAATGGGAGAATGGACTATTCCCCTCAACGGACTCATCGAGGATGTGGCAGCTGAAAAGGAAAGGGTGACGAAACAACTTAAATCGGTCCAGAAAGACCTGGAACGCCTGGAGAAAAACCTCTCCAATCCCAGCTTCCGCGAGCGGGCGCCCGCGGAGGTCATCGCCGAGAACGAGGCCCGCCGCGCCGAGGCGCTGGACCGCACCGCCCGGCTGAAGGCGCACCTGGCGCGCCTCGACCAGATGGAGGGCGCCCGCTGATCCCCCCGCGAAGAGCCGCCCTCTTTCCTCCGGCCGCGCAAGGGACGCCAGGTTCCCCTCAGCCGGAGATGAGCCCGCCATTTGCGCGGCAACACGAATCGAGCGAGAATTCCCCTGGCGGTGGGCGCTCGGACCCGACCGGCGCGTGGTCGGGGCTCGGCGGCGGGGAAGCAACGCAGGGGGCGCAATGTATCTCGAACACTGGGGGCTCCGGGAATTCCCCTTCTCCAACGTCCCGGACAGCCGGTTTCTCTACCCGTCCGCCTCCCACCGGGAATCCCTGGCCCGGCTGGTTTATCTCTGCGTGCACCAGCACGGCGCGGGGGTCCTGGTGGGACCCTTCGGGTCCGGCAAAACCCTTCTGGCGTACGCGCTGCTGAATTCCATCAACCAGGAAGACAAATTCCGGCACGCCTTCGTGCAAAACCCCCGGCTCTCCCCCCTGGAGCTGCTTCAGCTGATCGCCCGGGACCTGGCCGTCGCGACGGCCCCAAAAACCAAGAGCGAGGCCCTCACCGCCATCGAGTCCCAGCTTCACCACAACATCCTCGACGGGCGCCACACCCTCATCCTCATCGATGAGGCCCACTCCATCGAAAGCGAGGACACCTTCGAGGAAGTGCGCCTCCTGCTGAACTTTCAGTTGGAGGACGCCTACCTGCTGACCCTTCTGTTGATCGGCCAGCCGGGCATCGAAGCGAAAATCGACCAACACAAACCCCTCGCCCAGCGCATCAGCCTGGTGACCCGCCTCCAGGCGCTCGCCCCGGCGGAGACGGACGGCTACATCCGCCACCGCCTTCAGGTGGCCGGACGCAAGGAGAAGGTCTTCCAGCCGGACGCCGTCGGGGCCATCCATCGGATCTCGGGGGGGCTGCCCCGGCGGATCAACCACCTCTGCGACGGGAGCCTGCTGGAGGGATTTCTGGCGGGCGCCGCCCAGGTGGACACCGAGACGGTCATGCGGGCGGCCCGCGCGCAGCGGCTGACGCCTCAGACCGGGCACACGGAAGCCCCGCCGCAGCCCGGCCCACCCCAGTTCGGGGGAACCGCCGCTTCGGGCCTTCGGCCCCCGGCGCGCAAGCTCCCGCACGAAGCCCCGCCGGAGGGGTGACAGATACCGTGACGGACTTCGCCGAAGAGGTTCGCCGCCATCGCAGCCGGGGAGGGGAGGCGCCCATCCGCTGGCGCGCCTGCCTCGACTCCACCAACGAAGAAGCCTTCCGCCTGGCGGAGCGGGAGCTCGCCCCGGAGGGGACAGCGGTCGCCGCCGACGCACAAACGAAGGGAAGGGGCCGGCTCGGCCGGGCCTGGTTCTCCCCCCCGGGCGCGGGTCTGTATCTCTCCGTCCTGCTCCGCCCTCCGGAATCGGCCTCCTCCCCCGCCCTGCTGACCCTCGTGGCGGGCGTGGCCGTCGCCGAGGCGCTGGAGCGGGAGGCGGGGCGCGGGCCGCGGCTGAAATGGCCCAACGACCTCCTGTACGGCGGCCTGAAAGTGGGCGGGATCCTGACGGAGGCCCGCGCGGGGAGAGGGCGCGCCGTTACCGCAGTCGTGGGGATTGGGGTCAACGTCCTCCAGCGTCCCGAGGATTTTCCGCCGGAGATCCGGCTGACGGCCACGTCGGTGGCCGCCGCCACGGGCCGACGCCCGGAAAGGGCGGCGCTGGCGGCCGGCATCCTGGACGCGCTCGACGCCGGATACCGGGACTGGCTCCGGCACGGATTCGGTCGCGCGGCGGAGGCGTGGCGGCGGAAGACCTCGACACTGGGGAAAAGAGTCCGGTTCGTCCAAGGCGGTCTCCCCGTGGAAGGATGGGCCCGGGACCTCGCCGAGGACGGCTCCCTGGTCGTCGAAACCCCCTCGGGCGTCACCCGGATCCGCTCGGGAGAGGTGACGGAGATAAAGGTGGCGGAATGCTCCTCGTGATCGACGTGGGAAACACCCACACCGTGGCCGGCTTATACCAAGGAGACCAGCTGCTGGTCCACTGGCGGGTCACGACTCAGGTCGGCCGGACGGCGGACGAGTTCGGGGTGCTCTTGCGAGAGCTGTTCCGGAACCAGGGCCTCCAGATGGAGGCGGTGGAAGCCCTGGCCGTGTCCTGCGTCGTGCCCCCTTTGCTGCCGGTCCTCCAAGAGGTTTCCCTTCAGTTCTTCGGCGTCCGACCGCTGGTGGTCGGACCGGGGGTCCGCACGGGGGTCCCCATCCTGGCCGACAACCCCAGGGAGGTGGGCGCGGACCGGATCGTGAACGCCGTGGCCGGCATTGCGCGCTACGGATGCCCTCTGATCGTCGTGGATTTCGGGACGGCGACCACCTTCGACGCGATTTCTCCCGAGGGCGATTACGTCGGCGGGGCCATCGCGCCCGGGATCTTCATCTCCCTGGAGGCCCTGTTCGAGCACGCGGCCAAGCTGCCCCGGGTGGAGCTGGTCCGGCCGGAGCGCGCCATCGGCCGGAACACGGTGTCCAGCATGCAGGCGGGGATCCTGTTCGGTTACGTCGGCCTGGTGAAGGAGATGGTGACGCGCATCCGCCAAGAGCTGGGGGGAAACCCCCGCGTGATCGCGACAGGCGGGGGCGCGGAGCTCATCGCCCGCGAGACGGATTTCATCGACGAGGTAGACCCTTTCCTGACCCTGGAGGGCCTGCGCCTCATTCACGAACGGAACGCAAATCCCGATGGACACGGGAAAGAGGGCGGCATAAAATAGCTTTTTTGACTCAATGAGGGGCTTTGCCTAGAGCCGTAAATTCACCGAGAGTCAGGAGATTCTGGGTTGGAGCGAGGCGGAGCGGCCTTTGATCTTCGCCGATGCCTCAGAGGTGTACCCCATGCGGACTGCGCGGCACTTCCCCCATGAATAAAGGGTTTCGCGTTTGTACCTCGCGCACTGGAAGCTGAAACGGGCTCCTTTTGAAAACGTCCCGGACCCCCTTTTCTTCTATTACACGGCTCAACACGAGGAGGCCCTCTCGCGGCTGCTTTTCGCTGCGGAGTCCAAAAAAGGGGCGGCCATGCTCACCGGCGCCGCGGGCTGCGGCAAGACCACCCTGAGCCGGGCCTTCATCCAGAAGCTGCCGGACAGCCGGTACGACATCTCCCTCGTCGTCAACCCCAACATGTCCCGGGAGGACCTTCTCTATGAGATCCTCCACCAGTTCGGCGTCACCCCTTCCAATCATTCCAAGGCCCGTCTGCTGAGCCACCTCAACGAGCGGGTGATCCAAAACCTGCAAAAGGACCGCCATACCCTCATCATCGTGGACGAGGCCCACTCCATCACCGAGGAATCCACGTACGAAGAGCTTCGGCTCCTGCTGAATTTCCAGCTCAATGACCGTTTCCTCCTCACCCTTTTTCTCATCGGCCAGGAAGAGCTGCGGGAGCGCGTGGCCCGCATCCCCCAACTGGCCCAGCGGATTTCCATCAAGGCCCACCTGAACCCTCTGGATCTCGCCCAAACCGTGAATTACATCTTTTTTCGCTTGAAAAAGGCCGGGTTAGAGCAGAATCTGTTCTCGAAGGAGGCCCTGGACCTCATTTTCCAGAGCAGCGGGGGAATTCCCCGATGGATCAACACCATTTGTGACCTCTGTCTGCTCGATGCCGCGAACGCGAAAGCGGACTTTATCGACTCGGCGGTCGTGAAAAAGGTCATTCGGGAAATTTAAGAGAGCCCGCGTATTTCTGCGAAGAAGAGAGAAGCCTTTTGCGCCTGAGCGATCTGGTCAAAAAAGACCGTCCCCAGGAGGGGAGCAGGGAGGAGCAGGAAGAGAAGCAGGCTCCCCCCAAGACTCATCCGGGCGACCTTGAAGCGAGCGAGGTCACCGGGGCGGAACCCCCTCACCTCGAGACGGAGCCCCCCGCCTCCGCGGCACAAATGGATCGCCTCTCCTTGAGCCGGATCCTCAGCTCCAGGGAGAAGGAGGAGGAAGCCTCCCCCCCCGACCGGGAAACGCCGCTGAGCGTGCGCCTGGAGGACTGGTCCCCCAAAACACCAAGCGTCGCGGAGACGAAAACCGAGCACCCCCCCTCCCCTCGCGCCGGCGCCCCTGAAGGGGGGCTTCCGCCCGCGGAAGCCCCCCCACGGGAAACGCCCTTCGCCCTCCCGCCGGTCCCGCCGGATCAGGGGCCGCCGGGGATGAAACCAGGGCCCGCGCGGGGGACTCAGCCGCCGGAGGAAAAAGCCCGCTGGCACGAGACCGACGTCGAACGGCCCCGCTCACACGCCCCGCAGGCAATCGGCCCGGAGGAAGGGCACGGCCTGTACGGAAACCTCACGCGCGTCCTGATCGAGCTTCTCCAGGGCGTCGGGCGCAAGGAGAGACTCCGTCTGGAGCCCCTGCTTCAGCCGGTGGAGACCCTGGTGAGCCGCGCGCCCGTCCTGGAGGAGTTCTACCGCCTGGCGCTCTCCACCCGGGGCGAGGGGAACGCCCTCTCGGACCACCTCGTCCACGTGGCCACCTTCGCCGTAAAGATCGGAAAGGGGCTGCGCATGCCGGAGCCGAGACTCAAACGCCTGGCCCTGGCGGCCCTCCTGCACGACATCGGGATATGCATGGTCCCACCGGAGCTGCGCCACAAACAGGGCAAGCTCACCGCCCAGGAGACGGCCCAGATCCAGCGGCACCCGGATTACGGCTACCAGATCATCAAGGCCCACCTGGGGGACCAGTTCCTTTGGCTGGCCGAGGTCATCCGCCAGGAGCACGAGCGCGAAAACGGAGCGGGATACCCCCGCGGGCTGTCGGGGGACGCCATCGACGAGATGGCGAAGACCATCGCCGTGGCGGACGTCTATGAGGCGCTCACCCACGACCGGCCCCAGCGGCCCCGGCTGCTCCCCTACCGGGCCGTCCGGGAGATCATGGAAAAAAACAAGGGCCAGTTCTCCCCGCGGGTGTTGAAGGCCGGGCTTCAGCAGATCTCGGTCTTCCCCCTCAACTCCCTGGTCCGGCTGAACTCCAACGCCGTCGCCCGCGTCGTTGAAACCCACGAGGGGCAGCCCCTGCGGCCCACCGTCCGGATCCTGTACGACCCCAAGGGGGATTACGTCGGAGAGGGCCGGGTCCTCTCTCTTCGGGAAAATCCCCTCTTGTACATCGTTGACTCGGTCGACGAATCGGAAATCAGCCCGCACTGACGGGGTGAATTTTCCCTCCCCCCTTTCCCCATCGGGCGGCCCAGGATGTCCCTCAGGCGGAGCCGCCCGCCCGAGGGAAGCCGGATCGGCGGAGCGCCCCGCTCCCGCCTCAATCGAATTCGACCTGAAACGCGTTCTGGATGTGGTGGATGGCGGGCCGTCCCCGGGGGCGCAGGACGATGCCCAGGACGTCGAAGCGGCAATCCGCCGCCGCGCCCAGGCGGCCCAGGTAGGCCCGGGCCAGATCGAAGAGCTTGCGGCGCTTGCGGCCGTCCACCGAAAGTTCGGGCGCGGCGAAATCCCCCGAGGAGCGCGTCTTGACCTCCACGAACACGAGGACGCCCCGGTGACGCGCGATGAGGTCGATCTCCCCCAGCCGGGTCCGGACGTTGCGCTCCAGGATCTCGTATCCCAGCCCCCGAAGGTAGCGGGCGGCCTCCTCCTCCCCCCGCCTTCCCAAAGCGCGGCGCGGGTCCTGGGCGCCTTCAGAGGTCTTCCGCCAAAACGGCATCAGATGGGCAGGTCCCTGGGCCCGGAAAGCGCCGGCCCGGGAGGCTCCGCCGGATGGCCGGAGGCGCGCAGGAGCTCCCGCACGGGCCGGAAGCTCACCCGGTGAATGGGCGAGGGGCCGAGCCGCCGCAGGGCCTCTCGATGCGCCCGGGTGCCGTATCCCTTGTGGCGGGCGAACCCGTAGCCGGGATAGAGGCGGTCGTACTCCGCCATGGCCCTGTCCCGCGAGACCTTGGCCAGGATCGACGCGGCGGCGATGGAGACGCTCCTCCCGTCGCCCCGGACGAGAGGGACCTGTTCCACCGACAGGCGGGCGCAGCTGGGGATCACCTGCGCGCCGTCCACCAGAAGGCAATCGGGCTGGGGATTCAGGCGCCGCACGGCGGACGCCATCGCCCGCAGGGAGGCTTGAAGGATATTGATGCGGTCGATCACCTGCGGCGTCTCAAAGGCCACGGCCCACGCCAGCGCCTTTCGGACGACCTCCCCGTAGAGGGCCTCGCGCTCCTTGGGCCTCAGACGCTTGGAATCGTCCAGACCCGGCAGGCGGCATCCGGGCGGGAGGATCACCGCGGCGGCGAACACGGGGCCCGCCCAGGGTCCCCGGCCGGCCTCGTCCACGCCGGCCACCCGCGAGCGGCCGGCCTCCCAACGCCTTCGCTCCCAATCCCAGCGGACGGCCACGGTTCAGGAGGCCGTGCGTTCGGTAATCCGGGCGGCCTTGCCGCGGAGCTTTCGGAGATAGTAGAGCTTCGCGCGCCGCACCTTCCCCAGCCGTACGACCTCGATCTTCTCGATCTGGGGGGAGTGGAGGGGGAAAATGCGCTCCACGCCGACGCTATAGGAGACCTTTCGGACGGTGAACGTCTCCTTGACCCCTCCTCCGCTGCGGCCGATGACCACCCCCTCGAAGACCTGGATGCGCTCCTTATCTCCCTCGGTAATCCGGGAGTGCACCTTGACCGTGTCCCCGGGCTTGAAGCGGGGGACATCCATCCTCATCTGGGATTTTTCCAATTCATCGATCACGTTCATGACGCGCCAACCTCCCCTCCGGGGCATCCGCCCCGGTTCGTCCGTCCGCGTTCTCCCGGCGCCATTCGGCAAGCCATCCCCGCTCCTCTTCGCTGAGCCCCTCCTCCCGGATCAAGTCGGGCCTTCTCTCGGCCGTGCGCAGCAGGGCCTGCCGCCGCCGCCACCTTCGAATCGCCCCGTGGTCGCCGGACAGGAGGACGGCGGGCACCCGGCTCCCCCGGAACACCTCCGGCCGGGTGTAGTGGGGAAAATCCAGAAGTCCGTCGGCGAAGGAATCCTCCTCCGCCGACCTCGCGCAGCCCAGGACTCCCGGAATCATCCGCGCCACCGCGTCGATGACCACCAGCGCGGGCAGCTCCCCGCCGGTCAAGACGTAGTCGCCGACGGAAATCTCCTCGTCAACATAGATCTCCCGGACCCGCTCGTCCACGCCTTCGTACCGCCCGCACAGGAGGATCAACCGGCCTTCCCGCGCGAGGGCCCGGGCGCGCTCTTGCGTGAAAAGCCCTCCCTGGGGGGTGAGGAGGATCACCCGCCCCCTGGGGTTCTCTTTCTGGAGGCTCTCCACGGCCCGGGCGAAGGGCTCGGGGGTCATCACCATTCCCCCGCCGCCGCCATAGGGGGAGTCGTCGGTCGTCCGGTAGGGGTCGTCGGTGAAGTCCCTCAGGTCGTGGACCCGGACGGTCAAAAGCCCCTTGTCGATGGCCTTCTTCAGGACGCCTTCGGCCAGGGGCGAATCCAGCATCCGGGGGAAGATGGTGATGACCTCAAAGATCAACGTCTTTCCTCCCGGCCTCCTCAAGACCCGCGGGGACGGACACCCTCATCCGCCTTCCCTCAAGGTCCACCTCCAGAATGACCTCCCGCGTCATCGGGAGGAGAATTTCCCGTCTCGGCGCGCGCACGACGATGACCACGTTCTCTCCCCCGGGTCCCGCGGCGAAGACTTCCGTCAGTCGTCCATGCCGCCGGCCCGACAGATCGACCACTTCGAGGCCGACGAGGTCCTCCCACAGGTACTCGCCCTCCCCGAGAGGCGGCAGGGAGTCCCGAGGCAACCGGATTTCGGCGTGAACCAGGGCCTCCGCCTCATTGCGGTCGGAAACCCCTTCCAGCCGAACCAGCCGCCTCTCCCCGTGGGGGCGGACCGTCGCCACCCGGCCCTCCCGACGTCTGCCATCCAGCCACTCCAACCACAGGGGCGCGCCCGGGGAAAGGGCCTCTCCCACCTCCAGCCAGACTTCCACGGCCACTTCGCCCTGGATCCCGTGCGCCTTCACGATCCGGCCGACGGCGGCTGTCTTGGAGCGCACGAACCCTAATCCAGAATTTCCAGAACGGTCCGCTTGCCCACGTGGGCGGAAACCGCCGAAAGCAGCGCGCGCATGGCCTTGGCCGTCCGCCCTTCCCGGCCGATGACCCTCCCCAGGTCCTCCGGGGCTACCCGGAGCTCCAGGACGGTCTCCTGGCCACGCTCCACCGCGTCCACCCGGACCTGCTCCGGATGGTCGGCCAGCTGCCGGGCGATGTATTCAATCAGGTCCCTCACCTCCCGTCCCTCCAGGAGGCCCCCCGCGCACCGGGGAAACGTCCGGGGCTCAGGAATCGGAGCGGTACACCCCGGCCCGCCGGAACAACGTCTGGACCGTGTCGGAAGGCTGCGCCCCGCAGGACAACCAGTAGCGGGCGCGCTCCTTGTCGATGGCGACGGAAGCCGGATTCGTCCCCGGGTCGTAGGTGCCGAGGTTTTCCACAATCCGGCCGTCTCGCTGCGCGCGCGAATCGGCCACAACAACCCGATAAGACGGGTTTTTTTTCGCGCCCATGCGCCAGAGTCGGATGCGAACCACGGTATGAATTCCTCCTCGCTGTTTGGGTTCCAGAAAAAGCTCCACAGGGGGAGACGGCCTTCCTCCCCAAAGGGTCGGTGTCGCGCACTACCCGCCGAAGAGGCCCGGCATCCCCCCGCGGAGGGCCCGCAAGGCCCGCTTCTTTTTCCCCCCGCCCGCGCCGGCCATCCACTTCATCATTTTCTTCATCTGGGAGAACTGCTTGAGCAGCTGGTTGACGTCCTGAACCGTGGCGCCGCTTCCCGCCGCAATCCGACGCCGGCGGCTCCCGTTGATGAGGGTGTAATCCCGCCGCTCGGCCGGCGTCATGGAGCTGATGATAGCCTCGACGCGCTTCAGCTCCCCCCCCTCCGCCTCAAGGCCCGGCATCTTCGACATCCCCGGGATCATGGCCAGCAGCTCATCCAGAGGCCCCATTTTCTGGATCTGCCGGAGCTGGCCGCGGAAATCCTCCAGGGTGAAGGAATCGGTCCGGACCTTTTCGGCCAACGCGGCCGCATCCTGGGCCGATACGGCCGATCCCGCCCGCTCGATCAGGGACAGGACGTCGCCCATCCCCAGGATGCGAGAGGCCATCCGCGCCGGGTGGAAAGGCTCCAGGGCCTCCAGGCGCTCTCCCACCCCCACGAGCTTGAGGGGAACTCCCACCTCCGCGCGGATGGAAAGGGCGGCCCCGCCCCGGGCGTCTCCGTCCATCTTGGTCAGAACGACCCCGGTCAGCTCCACCGCTTCGTGGAAGGCCTTCGCCAGCGACACGGCCTGCTGGCCCGTCATGGCATCGGCCACCAACAGACGCTCGTGGGGCCGGACCCTCCGGCAGATCTCCCGAAGCTCCGCCATCAGGTCCTCGTCGATCTGGAGCCGGCCGGCCGAGTCCAGGATGACGACGTCGGCCCCCTCGCGCCGGGACGCCTCCAACCCGGCCGCCGAAACGGAGACCGCGTCCTGGCTCTTTCCCGGATCGAACACCGGCGCGCCCAGGGAGCGGCCCAGGGTGGCGAGCTGCGCGACCGCCGCCGGCCGCCTCAAATCGCAGGGGACCAGGTAGGGCCGCCTCCCCTCCTTCCGGTAGCGGTGGGCCAGCTTGCCGGCCGTCGTCGTCTTCCCGGAGCCGTGGAGGCCCGCCAGCAGGATCACCGTGGGCGGGGGCTCGGCCCGGGCCAGAGGGGCCGCCTCCTCGCCCATGAGGCGCACGAGCTCCTCGTGAACGATCTGGATGACCTGCTGGCCCGGCGTGAGGCTCTTGAGCACCTCCGCGCCGACGGCCCGCTCCTTGACGCCGGCGATGAAACTCTTGACCACCTGGAAGTGGACGTCGGCCTCCAGGAAGGCCAGGCGGACCTCCCGGAGGGCCTCCGCCACGTCGGACTCGGTCAGCTTTCCCCGTCCGCGGAGCTTCCGGAAAACGCCTTCCAGGCGCTGGGTCAGGTTCTCGAACATCACATCCCACCGCAGTTGTACAGCCCCACCGAACCCACCAACGATAATTCCTCACGGCGATTTCGTCAATACCGCCCTTCGCCGCAGCCCCATTTTTTGCATGAATTATGAAAGAATCTTTAAGGCGCCACGCCGATTACAACGAGGGGAACCGCCGGTGCGCCGCGCCCCTCTCGAATCTAAGTTGTAGAGAGCTCGCCCTCGTAGAGCCTATCTCAAAATCCCATTTCCCAATCAATAGCAGGTTGCTGAAAAACTCCCGTAAGGTCCCTTTGCAGAGTCGGAGTGACTCCCTCCACCTTGTCATTCTGAACGAAGTGAAGAATCCGCGAAGCGTCCTGAGGAAGCGAAGAATCTCTCAAGCTCGAAATCTGTCGTTTTTTGGTCTATTAAGTCCTGCATGAGTAATGGCCTATCCGGGTGCCAGGGGCCAGTACAGAGCCCGGCCCCTACAGTGTAATTGCCGGATCGCGTGCAGGGGCGGAATTTTCCGCGGCGGCCAAGGAGGTCCAGAGCTCAAGGGGTCACTGACCCCAAGCCGCCGTAGACACCTGCCCCGAAGATCCATTGTGCTCCCTTGCCTGATACGCTGTGTCTAGGACATTATTTGCGCAGGTCTCAATAGCAAGCTCTACTCCCCCACCATCTTTATGTCTCGATGGTGGGGGAGTAGAATTGGTCTCTCGTCGCTTGGGTGGGCCTAAGCCTTCGAGTTCTATCGGCTGAACTTCCCGACGGGCCTTTGCACGGTGAACCAGAAAGGTTCGTAGATCAACGCCTCCGTGATGGGCTCGATGTCGTTCCCTCCGGCCAGCTGAGCCGTCGCGGCAAAGGGCCACGCAACGGCCGCGACGGCAGCATAGGCGACAGAGAGCGGCCGGACGATGATCAGGTCGCTCACCACAAGGGTCCCGTCAACGAGTGGCAGAGACTCCCAGGTGCCGGCGAAGGCCGCAGGCGATGTAGCCATCAGCGCCGCGGCGATTGCGATGGAAGCGAGGAGCTTCTTCATGGCCGTTCTCCTTTTTCCTTTTTGCGGGAATTTCCCGTTTCGGTCTTTCCCTTTTCATGGCATAGGCCTCCCCAAGGACGACGAGACCCCAGGGGGGTTCAGGGCGGTGGCGATTTC
>JACPRG010000054.1 GCA_016190025.1 Candidatus Tectimicrobiota bacterium | reverse complement strand
CGAAGCGGAACACGGTGAGGTTGACCACCGTCCCCCGGTTGACGCGCTGGCCGGGGAGCGGGCTCTGGCTTGCCACGCGGTCCTGCTGGGCCTGATTGGGCGTGCTGACCTGCCCCGCCACGCGGGGAACCAGGCCCTGGCCAGAAAGGATGCCCTGCGCGTTGCTCGCGGGCTGGCCGACGACGCTGGGGACGGTGACCTGGCCCGGCGCGCCCGCGAAGTGATACAGCGTCACGCTGACGACCGTCCCCCGGTTGACGCGCTGGCCGGGGAGCGGGCTCTGGCTTGCCACGCGGTCCTGCTGGGCCTGATTGGACGTGCTGGCCTGCCCTGTCACGCGCGAGTTAAGGCCCTGTTTCGAAAGAAGGCTCCAGGCTTTCGCGGCGGGCTGACCGATGACGTTGGGGACGGTGACCAGTGCCGCTTGAGCGGTCCGGAGCGTCGGGACCTCTTCGGGCGCGGCGCCGACGGCTTGCGCAAATGCGGGGACGCGGGGATCTGCCAAAAGAACGATAGACGCGAACCACATCGAAAGATGAATGGAGAGCCAGCGCATCTTTCCCGGCCAGCAGTGCATAGCCATTCCTCCGTGTTGCCCCCCGCCTTTTCTCTTCGGCCTTGAGCACCTCTTTTCGCTTATCTGACAGACTCTCTTCTTTCTTCGGCCTCTGCCCGGATTCCACCGCCCGGAACGGCGCGTTCCGAGCCGGCGAAGTCGCACACGGGCGCCTTTTCATCCCTCCGCCGGGATGAAAAAGGAGCTCGCTCAAACCGCCTGCCCGGGTTTGCGTTCTGGATGAAACGGCTCTTATCGGCGCCGGCGCCTCGTCGGGTCCCCTCTTCGTGACAGAGAAGGAAAGCAACGGCCCCTCATTGAACCGCCAAACAGTTTTCAAGTCAACCGTATCTCTCGCCCCTGGCGCCGAGTCGAAGTCGCTCACGGCGTTTCTCCATATCAAGGCTTATTCGGAATTCCGTCCGGGGGGCGCCCTGACGGCGTATGATGCAGGGGGAGGGGAATCTGTGCAAACTTGCTTCGGCTGAAGGCGTTATGGCAGGGCAGGGCCTGCCCCCGATTGAAGCTGTCGGGGGCCTGCGGCGTATGAGGGAGGGGTTGTGAAAGAGACTCCTGGTCCGGTGAATCCTCCCCTGGCGGAGTTGCTCGCCCGGGTGCGCGAGGAAGACCTCCGGAGGTGGGTCGCCGAGTTCTCGGGCCTGCGCCACGGGCAGCTCGACCCCGAGGCGCTGGAAGAAAAGGGGGAGCGGCTGCTGGAGCGCCTGGGGGAGCTCGGTCTTCCCGCGGCGCGCGAGCCTTTCCGCTACCGGGGACGCTCCTACTTCAACGTGGTCGCCACCCTGAAGGGGCGGGACGACGCCCGCCCCGCGCTTCTGGTGGGGGCCCACTACGACGGCATGATGGGCACCCCAGGAGCGGACGACAACGCGAGCGGCGTGGCCGCGCTCCTGGCCGCGGCCAAGGCCGTCGGGGGGGCGGCGCCCGCGCGGACGATCCGGTTCGTCGGGTTCAGCCTGGAGGAGCCCCAGGGGGCCTTCGACGGCCGTTTCCGCCACGGGAGCCGGCGTTTCGCCAAAGTGGCCCGCCGGAGGGGAGAGAGGTACGAAGGGGTTTTCATCCTGGAATCGGTGGGCTACGCGGACGCGCGTTTCGGAAGCCAGCGGGTCCCCCTGCGGACGATGGTGCCGGTGCCCGACGCCGGGACCTTCCTGTGCGTCGTGGGAACCCGGAGGGGCCGGGGCTTGATGCGGCGCTTCGGCGAGGCCGCCAAGGCGTCCGTCCCGGAGCTGACCACGGTTTTCTACGAGGCCCCGCTGCGGGGCTGGGTGATCCCCATGACCCGGTGGAGCGATCACGCGCCTTTCTGGGACCGGGGCTACCCGGCCCTCATGCTCACGGACACGGCCCCGTTGAGGAATCCGCATTACCACCGGCCGACGGACGCGCCCGAGACCCTGGATTACGCGTTCCTGACGAACGTCACCCGGGCGCTTCTCGCGGCGCTCGCCTCTCTTTCTCTTTAGGAAAAGGAAGCCGCCCGCCCTGGCGATCCTGCGCCCTGTTAGAGGGCAGCATCATCGTACTTCGCCTTGACATCGGGCGAAAGGGCCAAGCATGCCCGCAGTACGACCAGTGAGCAGCTGATCAAAGCGACGTTTCTGCTGGGGCCGCCGTGAGGAAGCCTGAACTTCCCGCCGTGGAAAAGATCGAATCTATGAGTACCGATGAACTTAGAAACCTGGTCGCCGTGAGCAGGGCTGAACTTCCCGCCGTGGAAAAGGTTGTTCCGCACCCACCGGACGTAGAGCAGCACTCGGTCCACCTCCGCTTGGCCATCATGCGGCGCCCTTGTCTCCCACATGAGGTGACGATCGTCGGCCACCACCTCCCGGTATGGAGGATAGTTGCAGAGATACTGGCAAGCGGCGGCGAGTTCAGGATTCGCGTCGGATCGAAAGACGCCGCGGATCGACTTTGCAAACCGTGGCCAATTCGGTTCCGCATCCGGATATTCCTCCGGCCCGTCGGAGCGAGTCCGACGCCGGCTTCGAGGCCGGAAGAATCCGGCGGCCTTCAGGGCGTACTCGAAGCGAGCGAAGCTGAGGAAGAAATCAAGGAGTTGCTCTTGATCGACACCTAAGCTGCCGACCTCGCGATGAGCATTCATGCTACGGCAGTCCCTCTAACTGTACAGGTTATGCGTAAACATCTATCCAAGCCCAATATTGGCCCAAGTGGATCTTGTGGCTTTTGTCGTAACGTGAATCAGCATTTCCACCTCTGATGAACTCTCGCATGGATAGAGAAGCCTATCGGTCTCGACGGAAACCTTTGTAATCAAATTATCGTCTTCCAACAAACAAAAGAACGGGTCTTCACCTTCTTGGGGCTTGTCGTCCGACGGGATAGCCGATGCTTCCTTTGGAACCTTCAATGCATCGAATAATGTTTTCAGCCGATTATCAATATCCCCAGCTTGCGTGATTATTGAACCTGGTGATTCTGGACGGAGCAAAGTAATTTTCAGTTCCGCTATGAGATTAAGCTGCTCATTTATAAGTGGAGCGAAATCAAATCCATTTACGGCTTGGATAATACTTACATGCCCTTTAGCCGGTCTCTTCTCCAACAGCTTCCGTCGTTCATTCAACGGGACCTGTTTCCATAGAATCGCCAACTGCGCGTGAAAATGCCGCCTTAGTAATTGTTTATCCTTCGGGCCACGGTTGGCTTTCAGATCGCCTCGATAATGAAGAGTAAACTCCATACTTGCCTTCTACGTATAACGGTCGCGGCGAGCGAATGCGAGCCATCGGTCCGCTCGACTGCGGAGTTATGCGACATGCTGGGTCCTATCGACGCTCGAGTGCGGCGGCAATCCAAACCCACAAGTCGTGCCCGAGGGCCTCGACTTGGCCCTCATGATCGGCTACTTGGTCGTTTGACAGAATCCAGCGTTCGTCCCACGAAAGGCTGAGACAGTCTTGCCCTTGGGCAATCTCCCCGGGGTTGAGCAGAATGCTGACAGCAATGGCATCGAACCCAGAACCATGAGCCAAGTCAATAATGGTCGCGCAGTGGGGAGCTTCCAGATGACTCGGAAGAATCACGAGGTCGCGCTGGCACCAGGAGGAGTCGACTGCGTTGAGGGCTTGCTCAATCGAACCGAACTCACCTGCCAGGGTCTCCTGGTAGGATCTGGGAATAACCAAAGCATCGATCGGACGCCCCCAAGGCGACGTTAGACCTCGCGGTCCGCGCTGAACGATCTGGAGTTCACGATGCTCCGCCTGCCGGACCATGGCACGGATGATATGAGTTTTGCCGTGATTGTTGTTGGCGAGAGGAACGACGAAGAGCCTACGCGTGATCCCTCGATGAAGCATTATAGGAACCCTCCGGATATCGTATAACTTCTGTTTATATGGTTTCCAGATAAACCCGCTTCCGGGTCTTGCTTCCAGATAACATGTCACGTCTGCGTTCGCATAATCTGTTCATAATCAATGAATTAGGCTTGCTCTTGCAGGAATGCGGCGTCTTATAGGGTTTCCACATAATCCGTATCCCCCTCCTCCTTACAATCCGTCCACCGGACTTTTGACGCCGCGGCCTCCACGGTTAAGAACATGAGCTGGGATCTCTCCATTTCAACCTGCAAGAGTAGCCTTGCGGTCCACTTTGCCGATGAAAACGATTTAACCCCTTTGGGCAACCCCGTCAACAGTTTTTCGGGACCCGCGAATCCGGCGCTGTGCGCCCTCTGCCGCCGGGAAGGGCTCCGCGCAAGGTCAGACAGGCACGGGCCGCCGGGTCGCCCCGGGGGGAGGCCCTAGGGTCCGCCCCACTGCTCCGGGACGGCCTTGCTTGCGCGCTTGGGGATCAGGACGTGGCGGCGGAAGGAGAGGACCTTCTCGCCCTTCTGGTTGTAGGCTCGGGTCTCGACGTACACGACCCCCCGGTCCGGCTTGCTCTTGGACTCCCGAACCTCGAGGACCTCGGACTCGGAGTAGAGGGTGTCTCCGTTGAACACGGGCGCGTGGTGGGTGATGAACTCGTAGTCGAGGTTGGCGATGCACCGCTCGCTCACGTCGGAGACGCTCATCCCCACGGCGATGGAGAAGACGAGCGTCCCGTTGACCAGGCACCGGCCGAACTCCGTTTTCGAGGCATAGTTCTGGTCGAAGTGGAGGGGGTGGGTGTTCATCGTCAGGAGGGTGAACCAGGCGTTGTCGTTCTCCGTGATGGTGCGCCCCGGGGTGTGCTTGTAGACGTCGCCCGCGCGAAAGTCTTCCAGGTATCGTCCGCCCATTTCTCTTCCTATCCCATGCAGCGCCCCGATCTCCGCTTGAGGTCTGTGACCTCTCGGCCCTGTAGGGGCGCACGGCCGTGCGCCCCTCAGATCGGGGCTACACCCCTATCAATCCTATCCCGCCGGAGCTCCCCTTGCCCCCGAAAGTTTCAGTCGGGGGCGGGCAAGCTCCCGCTGGCGGCCCTCCCGGTCGGCCTCAGACGGCGTACTTCTGGAGCAGCCGCCGGGCGATGACCAGCCGCTGGATCTCGTTGGTCCCCTCGCCCACGGTCAGGAGCTTGCAGTCGCGGAAGTACCGCTCCACGTTGAACTCCTCGATGTAGCCGTACCCGCCGTGGATCTGGATGGCCTCCGAGGCGCAGAACTCCGAGGTCTCCGAGGCGAAGAGCTTGGCCATGCCCGCCTCCAGGTCGCAGCGCTCCCCCCGGTCCTTCTTGGCCGCGGCCTGGTAGACCAGCATCCGGGCGGCCTCGACTCGGGTCGCCATGTCCGCCAGCTTGTTCTGGATGGTCTGGTGCTGGCAGATGGGCACGCCGAACTGCACCCGCTGTTGGGCGTACTTGATGGAGTCCTCAAAGGCCGCCCGGGCCAGGCCGACGCCCCGGGCGGCGACGTTGATGCGCCCCACCTCCAGGCCGGCCATGATGTAGTTGAACCCCTTCCCCTCCACCCCGATCAGGTTCTCGGCCGGCACCCGGCAGTCCTGGAAGACCAGCTCCCCGGACCGCACGCCCCGGTAGCCGAGCTTTTTCAGGTGGCGCCCCACCGCGAAGCCGGGCATCCCTTTCTCGATGATGAGGCAGGAGATCCCCCGGTGCCTGGGCGCGGCGTCAGGGTCGGTCCGGACGAAGACGCTGAAGGTGGTCCCCATCTCCGAGTTGGTGATGAACATCTTCGTCCCGTTGACGATGTACGCGTCCCCCGCGCGGCGGGCCGAGGTCTTGAGGGACGCGGCGTCGGAGCCCGCCTCGGGCTCGGTGAGGGCCATCCCCGCGCGGCGGACCCCCTTGGCCAGGTCGGGGAGGAACTTCCGCTTCTGCGCCTCGGTCCCGAAGTGTTCGATGATCCAGCCCGTCATGCCGTGGCTGCCGATGACCCCGCACAGGCTCATCCAGCCCCGGGCCAGCTCCTCCATCATGAGGGCGTAGCTGACGTAGTCCATCCCCGAGCCGCCGTACGCCTCCCCGATCAGGAAGCCGAAGATCCCCATCTCCTTCATCCGCTCCACCAGGGGATGGGGATATTCGTCTTTGTGCTCGTACTCGGGGGCGACCGGGATCACCTCCTTGTTCACGAAATCGCGGAGGGTCCGCTGGACCTGCCGCTGCACCTCGTTTAGCTCAAAGTCCATGTCCCTTCACTCCTGGCCCTTTCCCCCGGGCCCGATGAGACCCGGAGGGCGGACGGGCGGCGCCCGGCGGGCGCCCTCACACGACGCCTTCGCGCCGGAAGACCTCCATCTCTTCGGCCGAGTACCCCAGCTCGGCCAGGATCATCTGCGTGTGCTCGCCCAGACGGGGAGGGGGCGCCAGTCGGATCTCGGACCGGGAGAACTGCACGGGAAAGCCGAACAGCCGGAGCCGCTCTTTCCGGCCGCCGTCTTCCCCCGGATCGGTCTCCCGCAAAAGCCGCCGGTGCCTCGTCTGCGGGTGGTCGATGACCTCGGGGATCCGGTTGACCGCCCCGCAGGGGATGCCCGCGGCCTTGAGCCTCTCGATCCAGACCGGGGCGTCCTCTTGCGCGAAGGCAGCGTCGATCTCCCGGTCCAGGGCCGGAAGATTTCTCACGCGCTCGGCGTTGGTCTGAAAACGGGGGTCTTCCCGCAGGTCCGGCCGGCCGATGAGCCGGCAGAACGTGTCCCACGCTCCGGGCGTCGCCACCGAGATGTTGACCCACTTGCCGTCCCGGGCGGACCAGGGGCCGTAGGGGGCGATGAGGTGGTGCCGGAGGCCGACCCGCTGGGGCTCCCGGCCGCCGTAGAGGTACTGGTACGGCAGATAGCCCAGCAGGGAGACCAGGCAGTCGAACATGGAGACGTCGATCTCCTGTCCTTCCCCCGTCCGCCTGCGCTCCTCGAGGGCGGCCAGGATGGAGAGGGCCGCGAACAGGCTGGCCGAGGAGTCGGCGATGGACAGCGCCACCTTGGCCGGCGTCTCCGGCGGCCCGGTCAGGTAGATCGCCCCGGCTTCCCCCTGGATCAGCATGTCCAGGGCCTTCATGTCCCGGTAGGGGCCGTCCTGGCCGTAGCCTGAGATGTGACAATAGATCACCCGGGGGTTGAGCGCCCTGGCCCAGGGGTAGTCGATGCCCAGCTTGCCGACGACGCCGGGGGAGAAGTTTTCCAGGAAAACGTCGGCGCGCCCGGTCAGCCGGCCCAGGGCCTCGCAGCCTTTCTCGGATTTCAGGTTCAGCGTGATGGACCGCTTGTTGGGGTTGCACCACAGGTGGGCGGAGCTGACCCCCGGGAGCACCTCGTCCCAGCCGCGGGCGAAGTCCCCCTCCCCAGGCCGCTCCACCTTGATCACCTGCGCGCCCAGATCCGCCAGGAACCGGGCGCACAGGGGGGCGCTGACGGAGGAGCCCAGGGAGACGACGCTGATTCCTTGCAGGGCCTGGGTCACGGAAGACGGCTCAAGCGGGGCGGCAGACCGACATCAGCTCCGAGACCTCCGGGACCGCCTCCAGCCAGCCGACCGCGGAGAGGACCGCCTCCACCCGGTCCCCGGGGAGGACCCGGGCGGCGTTGGCGCGGAACTTGCGCTGGACGTCCTCGATCGTGACGGGGTTTTCGGCGCACCCCCGGTTGTAGGGCTCGTGGCGGGTCAGCGCCCGGCCGTCCTTCAGGCGCACGGTCACGGTGCCGGGGAAGTAGCGGGGGAAGTTCTGGGTCTCGTCGGGGACGCAGGTCGTCCGGGCCGCCAGGTCCAGGATGTCCTCATCGTGGAGGGTGGCGGGGAGGAAGGTGTCCAGGTCCACCTTCTCCTGGGTCAGGCCGGCGGCCACGGTGAACGGGACGCTGAACTGGGCGTCGTACGTCGTCTGCGGGCGCCGCTTGGTCTCCACCGGGTCGCACACCACGGGCATCTCGCGGGGATGGATCCTGCACTCCACGGATTCGATCTCCGCGGGCCGCAGGCGGTGCTCCCCCCGCAGGAAGAGGGCCGCGTCGATGAAGGCGTGGGTGAAGTGGCAGCAGGGGAAGGGCTTGTAGTCGAGCTCGAGGGTCCTCCACCGCTCGCCCAGGCCCCCGGTCAGCCGGGTGAGGTCTCTTCCCTTGCCGTTCGTTCCTACGTAGAGGTTGTAGAACCCGAACCGCCCCTCGAAGACCTCCTTCGGTCCGGTGAACCTGCGCCGGGCCATCCGCGCGGCCACCAGGCCGCTGTGGCCCGCCCAGCCGGGGTGGACGCGCTTGGTCCAGGAGCCGTCCGTCAGGAACTCGAGCGAGCCCGCCGCCATGCTGCCGCAGATCCCCAGGGCGTGGACCATTTCCTCGGGCGAGCTCTCCCAGAGCTTTCCGGCGACGAGGCTGGCGGCGAAGGGGCCGCAGACGGCCGTGGCGTGGAACCCCCGGTCGTGGAACTGGCCGGGACACACGAGGCCGATGCGGATGAGCGCCTCCCATCCGGCGACCGCCGCCGTCAGGAGGTCCCTGCCGCCCGCTCCGCAGGCCTCGGTCGCGGCCAGGGCGGACGGCACCACGCAGGCGCTGGTGTGGATGATGGACTCCGCGTGGGTGTCGTCGAAGTCCAGGCCGTGGGCGAGGGTCCCGTTGGCGAGGGCCGCGTTGGGCGCCGGCAGGCGTCGGTCCGACCCCACGACGGAGGCTTCCTCTCCCGTCCCCAGGTCCCCCGCCAGAGCGATGGCGTCCTTGCCGAAATCCATGCCGGAGGAGGCGAGGGCGATGCCCAGAACGTCCAGGAAAGCGAGCCTGGCCTTCTCGACGACCTGGGAGGGGATGTCTTCGTACCTGAGGCTGGAGACCCATTCGGCCAGCCGTTGTGAGCAGGTCGCCATCTCTGCTTTCCCTCTTTCCATTTTTCCGGACGCCTGCGGCGGGCCCACCCCCCGGACGCGGGAAGAGACCTCCCCTGCGGCCTGTGGAAAGTCCCCTTCCCCGAAGGCCCGGGCGAGGGGACAAAGTGAATCTTCGGCGGGGTCACTCTACCGCTTTTTCTTCTCATCCGCCAGCCTCTTCTGGAGCTGCTTCAGGCGTCCGACCGCGCTCTTGACGGTCGCGCTAATCACCCGGTCGCCGAGCCGCGCCGTGTACCAGTGGGGTCTGGGGAGAGAGCCCGTGATGGTGGTAGGCAGGATTCGGTCGCGGGTGGCGACGTACATCCAACGGCTCCTCCAGCCGGGCTCTCGGATGCGCCGGGGAACGTGGGGTTCTCTTACAATCTCCTTCCCCCCGGGCATCGAGAAGACTGAAGCACACTCCGGCGTTTCCCGATTGAGCGAGCGTAGCCAAAAGGCGCGAAAGCTGTCAAGGATGAATCGCGATCCTTCGGCCTTGGCGTTGGCCGCACCCCCGGAAGCCCGGCCGTGCGGTCCGCCCTCGGAGCCGGCCGGGGCCCGCGCGATTCCGTTGAGTCGCGCCCGGAGTTCCCATACAATGGTTTTTGGGAGAAGGCGGAGGCGATGAAGAGGGCCGATGGCTCGGTCCCCTCCGTCGTCCGCCGGATCATCCACCCGTGAGATGGACCGGCCGGGACCGGCCGGGAAGGAAGCGAAGATGGCGACAGTTGAAACGAAAGATTCCTGGAAGATGGTGGGGCAGGCGGTGTCCCGGGCGGACGCCGTCGAGAAGGCCGTGGGGGGAACGCTCTTCGCGGATGATTTCGACATCCCGGGCTGCCTTGTCGGCAAGGTGGTCAGAAGCGGCGTCGCGGCCGCGGAGATCGTCCGGCTGGACGTGGAGGCGGCCCGCAGGGTCCCGGGCGTGCGCGCGGTCCTCACCGCCGAAGACATCCCGGGCGCCAACGCCGCCCACGGGGAGGACTTCCCGGTCCTCGCCAGGGGGCGCGTGCGGTCGGCGGGGGACGCCGTCGCCCTGGTGGCCGCCGAGAGCGCGGAGGCCGCCCAGGCGGCCGCGGAGGCCCTCCGGCTGGAGCTCCGGCCGGAGAAGGGCGTGTACGACCCACAGGAAGCCCTGGAGAAGGACCCCAAATCCGAGGTCGGCCGCTTCACCCTGAACCGGGGGGACGTGGAGCGCGCCTTCCGGGAAGCGGACGTCGTCGTCGAGCACACCTACGCGACGCGGCAGGCCGACCACTGCTTCATCGAGCCCGAGGCGGGCGTGGCCTGGATCGACTCCACCGGCGTCATCAACATCCGCTGGCCGACCCAGCTCATCGAGAACTACCGGTCCGTCGCCAAGGTCCTGGGCGTGCCGGCGGGCCGGGTGCGCGTCCAAAGCCCGATGGTGGGAGGGGGGTTCGGCGGGAAGGAGCAGCCCCTCATGGCCGCGTGGCTGGCCCTCCTGACCCAGGCGACGAGGCGCCCCGTCCGCCTGACCCTCACCCGGGAGGACACCTTCCTAGGCGGCTCGAAAAAACATCCCTTCTTCATGAAGTACCGCACCGCCATCCGAAAAGACGGAACCCTCACGGCCATGGACGTGAAGGTCCTCGCCGACGCCGGGGCCTACCGGACCAACACGCACCTCATCACCCTGGGGGCACTGGTCCTGGCCCAGGGTCCCTACCGGGTGGAAAACGTCCGGGTGAGCGTCCGCGGCGCCGTGACGAACCGCCCCTTCTCCGACGCCATGCGGGGGGTCGGCTGCAACCAGATCACCTTCGCCGTGGAGGGCCAGATCGACGCCGTCGCCGAGGCGCTGGGGATGGACCCCCTGGAGGTGAGGCGGAAGAATTATCTCCGAAAGGGCGACCGCCTCCCCGTGGGGCAGGCGCTGGAGCGCCACGTGGACCTGCCGCGCCTCACGCGCGAGGCGGCCAAGGCCCTGGGAGAGAAGACCCCCGCCCCGCCGGGGAAGCGCGTCGGACGGGGGTTCGCGGCCAACATGACGGGCTACGGGCGGCCCTTCAGCTACGCCGAGGGGTTCGTCGGCCTGGACCTGGACGGCTCGGCGCTGATCCGCGTCGGCGTCTCCGACGTGGGCGCCGGGCAGACCTCGACCGCCTGCCAGGTGGTGTCCGAGGAACTCGGGCTCCCTCTGGAGAGGGTGTCCATCATCCACTCCGATTCGGGGACGACGCCCCTGGTGGGCTTCACGGCCTCGAGCCGCCAGACGATGATGTCCGGCCGCGCCCTCCAGAGCGCGGCGGCCGTGATCCGCGATTCCCTCCTTGAGGCCGCCGCGGAGCTCCTGGAGGCCCGCAGGGAGGACCTGAGGCTTTCGGACGGCCTGGTCCGCGTCGCCGGCGCCCCCGACCGGAGGGTCCCCATCGCCGAGGCCGTCGCCCGCGCCCGGGCGAAGGGCCTGCCGGTGGCCGTCACGGGCTCTTTCAGGACGCCGGATTTGGCCTACGAGGGCGCCGAGCGCTACGGCGGCTTCGCCGGGTGGACCGACTACACCTGGGGCGTCCACGCCGCCGAGGTCCTGGTGGACGAGGCCACGGGCGAGGTGGATCTGCTGAAGTTCGTGGCCTCCCACGACGTGGGCGCGGCCATCAACCCCGTCAGCGTGGAAGGCCAGATCGAGGGCGGGGCGGTGATGGGGATCGGCTACGCCCTCACCGAGGAGGCGGTCATGGAGGGGGGCCGCATGGCCAACCCTGTCCTCCACGATTACTTGATCCCCACCGCGATGGACCTGGGGGAGTGGGTGACGGTCGTGACCGAGTCGGGGGAGGGGATGGGCCCGAAAGGCGCCCGGGGCATCGGCGAGCCGCCCTGCAACGCGTCCCCGGCCGCCGTCACGAACGCCATCAGCGACGCCCTCGGCGCGCGTGTCACGGAGATCCCCGTCACGCCCGAGCGCGTCCTCGCGGCCCTGCGGAACGGGAAGTGAACCCGAATGATCCTGGGGGGCCTTTTTGAAAGCCAGCCCCCCAGACCCCTTGGAAAACTTTTGTTTCGCCGCGCCTGCGGCCCGGCAGGGACCAGGTTGGGGGTGGGTCCGGCTGACTCGGATGGCTCTCGCCGGCTGGTGGTGTTTCTCGAACCGGCAACCGAGATGGGGCTGAGCCTTGCGCAACGCCGAGATCGCCGACATCTTCGAGGGCATTGCGGACCTCCTGGACCTCAAGGGGGAGAACCGCTTCCGCATCGTGGCCTACCGAAGGGCCGCCCAGACGCTGCGCGACCTTTCCGAGCCCGTCGAGGCCGTCGCCGAGCGCGACGAGCTGACTCAGATCCCCGGCATCGGGAAAGACCTCGCCCAGAAAATCCGCGACTACATCGCCAAGGGCCGCATCGAGCAGTACGAAAAGCTCAAGGCCGAGTTCCCGCCGGGCCTCACGGAGCTGCTGAAGATCCCCGGCCTTGGGCCGAAGACCCTGGCCATGCTCCACAGGGAGCGGGGCGTCGGGAGCGTGGAGGACCTGCGCGCCGCCCTGGAGGAGGGAAGCCTCCTCGGCCTGCCGGGCGTCCAGGAGAAGACAGTCGAGAACCTTCGGAAAGGGCTCGCCTTCATCACCGCGAGCGGCGGGCGCCGGCTCCTGGGGGAGGTCTTCGCGCCCGTCCAGGAGCTCCTCTCGGCCGTGCGGAAGATCCCCGGCGTCGGCCGGGCCGAGGCGGCCGGGTCCCTGCGCCGGATGATGGAGACCGTGGGCGACGTGGACCTCCTCGCCTCCATCAAGGGGAAGGCCCAGGGCAAGGAGGTCGTCCGGGCCTTCACGGAGATCCCCCAGGTGGCCGAGGTCCTGGCACGGGGGGAGACCAAGGGGAGCGTGCGCCTGGGGGACGGTCTCCAGGCGGACCTGCGGGTCGTGGCGGACGGCGAATTCGGCGCGGCCCTCCAGTACTTCACCGGCTCCAAGGCCCACAACGTCAAGGTCCGGGGCCTTGCCCGCCAGAAGGGCCTGAAGATCAACGAATACGGCGTCTTCCGCGGCGAGCGGAAGCTGGCCGGGAAGACCGAGAAGGAGGTCTATGCCGCCCTCGGCCTGGCCTACGTCGAGCCGGAGCTGCGGGAGGACCGGGGCGAGGTGGAGGCCGCCCTGGAGGGCAAGCTGCCCCGGCTCGTCGAGCGGTCCGACCTGCGGGGAGAGCTTCACGTCCACACCGAGTGGAGCGACGGGGAGGGGAGCCTGCGGGAGGTCGCCCTGAAGGCCAAGGCCGCCGGGTACGAGTACGTCGCCCTCACCGACCACTCGGTCTCCCAGCGGGTGGCCCGAGGACTTTCCGCCGACCGGCTCCGCCGCAAGCTGGAGGAGATCGACGCCCTCAACCGAGAGGGCCCGGGCATCCGGGTCTTCCGGGCGGCCGAGGTGGACATCCTGGCCGACGGAAGCCTGGACTATCCCGACGACCTCCTGAAGGAGCTCGACGTGGTTGTGGCGGCCGTCCACAGCGGTTTCAAGCAGAGCGCCGACAGGATGACGGGGCGCATCCTGGACGCCCTGGACCACCCCTGCGTCCATATCCTGGCCCACCCCACGGGGAGGCTCCTCCAGGCGCGGGAGGCCTACGCCGTGGACCTGGAGCGCGTCCTGGCCGGGGCTGCGGAGCGGGGAGTCGCCCTCGAGGTGAACGGCTCCTACCAGCGGCTGGACCTCTCCGACGTGCACGCCAGGCGGGCGCTGGATCTGGGCGCGACCTTGTGCCTTTCCACCGACGCCCACCGGCTGGAGGCCGTGGGCCGGACGGAGCTGGCGGTGGGGCAGGCCCGCCGCGCCTGGGCGAAAAAGTCCGATGTCCTGAACACCAAGCCCACGCCGAAGCTCCTGGAGTGGCTCTCCGGTCGCCGGAAGTGAGAGGCCGGCCGCGGGCGGGGATCGACGTCAGGCCCAAAGGGCCGGTGGCTTGACATCCCCCTGCCGGCCCCGGGGAATCGGCGAAAAGGGAGGCCCCGGTCGGGGCCTCCCTTTTTGGGTTGGAGCGCGAGCGCTGGCGTTGGATCGCGCCGGACTTGTTTTGGGCCGGCCGTTCCGCGCGAGGAACGGCTTATGTGATCGGGGCGTAGGGCTCCTTTTCCGCCTCCAGCACCCCCCGTTCCTTCTGCGTTCCCGGTATCCAGTTGTCCAGGATGAGCCCCAGGATCGCCGCCACGGCCATGCCGGTGCCGGCGAGCGAGACGAGGACTTCACCCAGGGCCGGCACCTTCGAGAGCGCGCTCATGACCTGCTTTTTCCCGTCCATGGGGAAGGGCGCCCAGCCGTTAATCCAGGCGGGGACGCTCAGGCCCATGAAGACGAGGAACCCGATGATGAGCAGGTTGCGGTCGGAGTGGAGGTCGGCCTTGGACGTCTGCTGGATGCCCACGGCCGAGATGAGGCCGAAGAGGGCGCAGTAGAGCCCGCCCACGAGGGGGGGCGGGATGGTGGCGATGAGGGCCCCGAACTTCGAGATGAGGCCCACGACGATCAGGATGATCCCCGCGAGGATGACGACGAACCGGGAGGCCACCCGCGTGATCCCGACGAGGCCGATGTTCTCCGAGTAGCTGGTGGAGGCGAAGCCGCCGAGAAAGCCCGTGAGGAAGCACCCCAGACCCTCGGCCGCGATCCCCCGGTTCAGCTGCCGGCTGGTGGGCGGCAGGACGCGGGACATGGCGGCGACGGCGTGGTAATCGCCGAAGCTCTCGATCATGGACGCGAGATAGCCCGCCAGGATGGCGAAGAAGAAGCCCACGTGGAACTTCGGCACTCCCCAGGGCAGGAAGATCCGGTCCGTGCTCCACTTGAACCAGGGGGCGTCGCGGACCAGTCCCAGGTTGATGTACGCGGGATGGCTGGGCCCGTAGACCCCCGTCACGCTCAGGATGAGGGACAGGAGCCACACCACCAGGATGGCCAGGAAGATGGGGAACATCCGCAGGAGCAGGCTCTTTCTCGACCAGACCTGGGCGAAGAGGAAGATCAGCACGATGGTCAGGATGGCCGTCGGCCAGTGGAGGGCCGCCTGGGGCGCTCCCACGTTGAGCAGGGCGAGGCCGATCAGCATGATCACGGGGCCGATGACCACGGGGGTCAAGACCCTGCGGACCATCCCGATGAGGCGTCCCCATCCGACGGCCATCTCGACGATGGCCCCCAGGATGATCCCCCCGGCGATGTACTGCATGGCCGCCGCCCCCTTGTACTGGCCGGCGATGGTGAAAAAGGCGGCCAGGAACGAGAAGGAGACGCCCTGGATGATGGGCAACCGAGTCCCGATGGTCACCTGGAGAAGGGTCGCGATCCCGGAGCACAGCATGACCGCCGTGACGAGGATGCCCGTCTGCGCGGCGTCCATCCCGAGCGCGCCTTTCAGGATGAGCGGCACGCTCGCCGTCGCGCCGAACATCGTAAGGACGTGCTGGAAGCCGAAGACGATCGCCCTCCCGGTCGGGGGGATATCATCTACGCCGTAGAGCACTTGTCTGGGTTGTTCTTCGTGCGTCAGCGCCATCGCTCTCTCCCTCGACTTTTCGGGCCTTCCCGGAGGCCCTGGAATCCGCGGACGTTCGGTTCACCGGCTCGATTTCGCTTTCACGAAAATCGCCGATCCCTCGGGGTGACCAATGGCAGGCGGGCGAATTTGCGGGATCGAACCGGAGGGCGCGGCGTCCCTCTGCTCATTTCCCGCCCCAATCGGCAAGAACACAGACAGGGGAGACCGCGCCGGAGAGAACCCGGCCGACGCAGTATATCTTAGGGATGTGGACGAATGATTGTCAACAAAAATTTCGCCGCGAGGCCCGCCACAAGACTGCCCCCGGTGCGGCACGGGCGGCCCGCCGGCGCGTCGCGGCGGTCGGATGAGCGCGCAGCCCGCCCGCCGGGCCACGGCAGAGGAGGCCTTCCGCCATCACCGTTGGCCGCGGACGGGGCCGCGAACAGGGAGGAGCAGGCGGACGGCGGTCGAGACCCCCAGGGAGGCGAGCTGGAGGGCGCGCAGCGCGCAGAACCACGCCCTCCGGCCCGGGCGGTAGGAGGGATAGATCTGCCTCATCACATGGTCCTGCGGGAAGCAGGATTCCCACAGGAAGGCCGCGCGGCCCCGGAAGCCCCGGATGGTGGGAAGCAGCAGGAGGTTCGCCACCGGCCCGATCTCCAGCCGCCGCGAGAGCCGGTCCAGCAACCACCGCTCTCTCCGGCTGGCGGGCGCCGCGGAGAGGGCCTCCGCGGCCGGGGGCGGCAGGTCCTCCTCCAGCGCCTCGCCGAGGAACCGGAGGACGAACGTCAGGATGGAGCGCAGAGAGATCTCCCGCGCGCGCCGGAAGAGGGTTTCCCAATCCAGTGTCCCGCGGTTCTCCTGGATGAACCCGGCCACGTCCGTGAACCAAATCAGGCCCTCGTAGGAATGCTGGAGGAGGTGGCGGCAGAGATAGAGCAGGTGGTCCTCCGGGGAGGGCCGGAGGACGTAGGGAGGATCACCCCAGCTTGGCCGCGCCCTTTGCCAGATGGAATCCGTCTCCAGGTGGGCGGCGAAACGCCTTCCCTCGATCCGCCCGAGGTCAACCGCCGTCGAATGGAGCTCGATCAGCAGGGGGCCCCGCTCCAGGTGGTCCTCGTCCTCCTCCCAGGGCTCGAAGCCCAGGCCCACGAGGACCTCCCGGGCCCTCCCGGCTTCTTCCGGGCGGACCAGAAGGTCGACGTCCGTCAGGGGCCTGAGCCCCGCATCGCCGTACAGCCGCTGGACGAGGTCGATCCCCTTGAGGAGGACGACGGAGACCCCCGCCTTCCCCAGGGCCTCCAGCACCGGGGGGAGCGCCGCCAGGGCGCCGACTGTCCGGGCCCAGGTCTCGGCGTACTCGGAGCGGAGGCGGTCTTTCGCCGATTCCGGGATCTCCACCCCTTCCAGTCTCCTTCGGAGAAGACCCGAAACGCGGTGGTCCGCCGCCAGGTCCAGGAGCCTGTCCCAGTCGAGCCCGGAGGTTGCCAGCCGGACGAGACGCCTTCGGTCCTCGGGCCGGTCCGACCACCTGGTGGCCAAAAGAAGCGCCTCGACCTCCGGCGGCGGACTCCTCCTCATGGCCCGGTGCCCTCGAACGCCTCGTCGGCGAGACGGCAGGTGTCCTCGGGAGAACCCATCCGCAGCTCAAAGGGCTCCGTCCGGCTCACCAGGTCGCTGAGGATCTCCAGGCCGCGGACGCCGTAATCCTGGAGGCCGAAGGCGTGCGGGACGATCCGCCGCATCGCCTCGGAGGGGCGGAGCGGCCGGAGGGCGGGCTTTTTCCCCTTCCCCCCCGCCGCCCGCCTCGGGAAAATCACCCACCGGGCCCCCACGGGCTTCGGGAGAGCCTCGGCCTCCGCCCCGGGAAGCCACGACGGGTGGAAGTAGGCGGAGGGCTCATCCAGGTCCGGCGGCCCCACCCGGAGCGCGCGCCCCGAGGCGGGGGGCCTGAGCAGCGCCAGGGTCTCCTTCAGCAGGTGGAAAGGGCGCGGCAAGGGGAAAAACCTCCCGCTCACCGGGTCCAGCAGCGACAGGTCGTCGGCGAAAACCGTCCATCCCGCCCGCCAGAGCAAGAGCGTCAGGGTGGTCTTCCCGATGCCGGTCCGGCCGGGGATCAAGACCCCGCGCCCGCCCTTGGCGACGAAGGCCGCATGGAACTGAAAGTACCCCTTCAGGCTCCACGCCACGTGCTCGAACACCGAGCACTCCAAATAGGCGGCCATCTCCGCCGGGCGGCTTGCGGAGGTGGACCTCTGCCCTGGGCGCTTCAGGCGGAGGCGGCCGGGGGGTCCGCCCCCCCTCGCCCGCGCGTCCCGCGCCAACTGAAAGGCCGCTCCCTCGCCGTCCCCGCTGCCCGGCGGAGAGGCGGCCCCCGACGCGATCCCGCAAAGGAACGGAGAAAAGAGCCGGGTGATCCACGGGTCCATCTCCGGCGCAAAGGAGCGCACCTCCACCTCGCACGCGGGATGCGCAGAAGGCCGGCGGCCCGGCTCGGCGTACGGGAACCTGAGGCGGTAAGTCCTCCGCCAGGCGTCTTCCCGGGCGCTCAAGGCCGGACGCCCCTCCGCCCGGCCCCGCAGACGCCCTCCAGCAGTTCGCACGTCTCCTCGACTTGTCCGGTCCAGAGCTCGCCGCATTCGGCGCCCTCCACTAAGTCCGCCAGGATCTCCACCCCTCTTCTTCCGAACTGGCGAATCCCCCAGGAATGCGACGCGAGACGCCGCAGGGCCGCCGCCCGGCCGATGGGGACGAACTTGGGCCATACCCCGGGCCGATGGTGCGGAAAGATGACGTGAGTCACGCGCGCGGGCTCTCCCAGGGACCCTTTCCAGAGCTTGTCGGGGCTGAAGAATCTGTCGAGGGAGGGCTTCAGCGGCCGGACCCAAGACCCGCGCCTCTCCCCTCCCGAGAGAGCCGCGAGGAGGTCCCGGACATCTTTGCGGATGGAAAAATGCCGCGGAAAGGGCACGGCCACGAGGGGCTCGGGACACACGGCCGCGATGTCGTCGGAGAGGTATCGCCAGCCCCGGAGCACGAGGGCGATGGCCAAGGTGGTCTTCCCGGCGCGCCTGGAGCCGGGCAGGAGGACCGCGCAGCCGCCCCGGCTGACCGAGGCGGCGTGAATCAGGAAATAGGGGTTCGGGCTGGACACGACCTCATTCATCACCAACCACTCGAGCTCATGGAGAAGCCGTCCGATCCGCTTGTGGACGAAGACGCTCTTTCCCTTCACCCGGAGGGCGAACCCCCTCGTCCTGGGTCTCGACCGCCGGATTTCGTAGACGCTCCGGGGCGGCGAGGCCCCCCCGGCCTGGAAGGCGCCGAACAACTCCCCCAGGAGGGGCGACGCCTCCGGCAGGCCGGACTCGATCCGGACGGGATAACCCGGCGCGAAACGGCCAAACCCGCTCTCGGAGGACGGCGGAGGGAACTGCAAGTCCAGCGTCTCCACCGCCGGCGGCTGAACCCTCATCCCTCTGGCAACGAGTCCCGGTGAGTCAATGTTTCAGGAGCTTTTTTCTATGGAGTTGTTCGAGGGTGGAATGAACGTCCTTCAAGACCCTCTCGGGGTCCCCGTCGTACTTTTCACAGACCCCTCGGGCGATCTCCTCGGGCGTATGCGTTCCGTCGCAAAGCCTCCAGATAAGGGCGGCCGTGGCGTTGAGGGTGTGCATGACGGAATCGGCCGGGTCGTACAGAACCGCCTCCTCCTCCAACGGCCGGTCGAACACGTCGGAACGTCTGGACGGGCGCCCTCGCCGCCCTTCGCGTTTCACCAGAGTGGGCCCTCAAAGCATACTGGAGGGACTGGGGGTCGGGCTCGTCGGGGAGCCCTCTCCCATCATCATCATCACTCTCGGCGAGACATGATGCTTATGCCCTTTCCCTCCGCCTCCGCCCGGACTGGGCGAGGCGGACTCCGCCTCCCCGACGTGGATCGCCATGCTCTCGATGACCGGGACGACGTAGGGCAGAAGGATCACGCTCGAGCGTTTGAGGAACGCCCTTCGCGAGGCGCCGGCGGAACGTCGGCCCGGCTTCCCGTCACTCACCGCAAGACTCCCGCATCACGAACTCATACCGAAGGTGACTCGGCGGAACCCCCCTCGGGTTGCCGATGCCTAGTCACCGACATTTTCCCCGCGGCGGTGATGATGGACGGGCGACACCTTGTGATGGTGTCTCCTGTCGTCATCACCCTCGGCCTCCCCGACGCGGATGACCGCGGTCTCGACGACCGGAACGACGTAGGGCAAAAGAACCAGCCCCCCTCTCTTGAGAAACTTCCTTCGAGAGCGAGATGTGCGCACATCGTCGCGCCTGTTCAAAGCCCTCTCCGGTCATCTCAAGGGCACCCGGAGGTCGCCGGACCGTCCTTCCCCGGAAACGCCGGGGAGAAAATGCAAGGCTGAGCCTCTCAGCGGCCTCTCCGGGCGGCGTTCCACGCAACCTTACCCTGCCAGGAATATAGCACTGCCGCAGCAGCCCGGCCAATCCCTTTTCCGGCGGGGGTCCCACCCGCGGAGCCCTCCTCGGCCCGACCCGCAGGAGCAGCGAGAGGGACGTGGTACAATAACACGGGCTTTCGAACCGCGGCGCTGGGACCTGCCCCGAAGATGGGACCGGAGGACCGCGAAAGCTCACCTCCGCGCCGCACGGCTCCGGGGCTGCGTCTTTCGCGGACCGTCTCTTTTCTCCCCGGCGGACGAGCGCGGATTCGGGAGGGTGAAGGGCCGCCTTTCCCCGTCTCTCCCCGCGGCAGATGGACAGGCCGCCGACGCCGACATCCGACCCGGAGGCTCTATGGGCATCCAATATTATCGGGACCTTCTGGGCGACAAAAGGCGGCTGGGCCTGTTCCGGGCGGCCATCTTCGAGACGGTGCGGCCCGGGGACCGCGTCGCGGATGTGGGGACCGGGCTGGGGACCTTCGGCTTTTTCGCCCTTCAGGCCGGCGCCGGGAAGGTGTACGGCATCGATCCCGATCCGGTGATTGAAGTCGCCAAGGCCATCAGCAGAGCGAACGGCTTTGAAGACCGGGCGGTTTTCCTCAAGGGATACGTCAAGGACGTCGTTCTCCCGGAACGGATGGACCTCCTCATCACGGAGGATTTCGATCCCCTCTTCCTCGGGCCGTACCTGGGAGCCCTCGTCATCGATTCCCGCGAGAGACTCCTGAAGCCCGGCGGGCGGCTGATGCCCCTCTCCGTGGACGTCCTCTGCGCGCCCGTCCACGCCCCCAAGGCACACCGATCCATCGACCTCCCGGACGGGAGGCGGGGCCGCCTCTTCGGCATCGACTTCACGCCCCTCCGGGAGCTGAGCGTCAACAACCTCCATTCCTGCGCCCTGAGACCGGAGAACCTGCTGGCGGACCCGGGCCTCCTTTCCTCTCACCGTCTGGCCTCCCTCCGCCGGGAGGACTTCTCGCTGGATCAAACCCTGACCTTCCGTCTGAGCGGAGACGGGGTGATTCACGGCCTGGCGGGCTGGTTCGACGCCCAACTGTCCAAAGGGGTTCGCATCTCCAACGGACCTTCCGCCCCGGAATCCAGTTGGGGGCAAAACTTTCTGTCGCTTCAGACGCCCGTCCAGGTCAGGAAAGGGGAGGTCCTCGAGCTCCGGGTCCGGACGGCTCCCTGGGGACCGAAACTGATCTGGGCGTGGGAGGTCCGGATCTTCGGAAGGCGGGCCGGCGGGCGCCCGCGCCCGCCCCGGGCGGAGTTCAACCACTCCACCTTCCGGGGATTCCCCTTCTCGAAAGGCCGGTATCAAAAGCGCACGCCCCAGTTCGCGCCCGGCCTCAGCAGGACCGGAAAGGCCGTGCGGTTCATCCTCGAACGGGCGGATGGCCGCCGGTCCCTGGAGGCGCTCGGAGAGGATCTCTGCCGGGAGTTTCCGGACCTTTGCCGGAACTCCCAAGAAGGTTTCCGAAAGGTCTTGGACCTGACCCAGGGCTATCTGGAATAGCCGCTGGGCTCGCGGATTTCCATGGCGGCCCTCCCTTTTGGGAGAGGGCCCCGCGCAGGCGCCTGCAATGAAAACCCGTTTCGTCCTTTTGCTGATGCTCTCCGTGTCGCCCGCATGGCCCGCCCGCTCCGCATCGGGACAGGACTGGGCCCGGGATCTTCTGGAGAAGGCGAGAGAGGCCCGGAGACTGATCCTGGGCGAGCGGCCTTGCGGCCGCCCCATGACGGTCAAAGAGGACGACTGGCAAAGGCTGGCCGAGGGGATCGAGGGTCGTATCCTTCACGTCTTGCCGGACGGGGCAAGTTCCGGCGTTGACCTGCGGCTTTTGCGCATCGACCCGAAGGTCCTGACGGTCCGGGTCCTGCTGTCGCAAGACCTCGGGCTCGAGGCGGCGACGGTGGAGGACTTCGCCCGCCACACGGGCGCGCTGGCCGTGACGAACGCCGGTTACTTCGGGAAGGACTGGAAGCCGCTGGGACTCCTGGTGGTCGAGGGAAAACGAAGGAAGCCCCTGGTCAGTCGCCGCGGTCGCCAAAGCGACGCTCTCTATGAGGGGGTCTTCCTCATGCGGGGCGGCCGCCCCGTCATTCAGCGCGCGGAGGAATATCAGCCCGTCGGCGAGGGGCTGGCTCTCCAGGCGGGTCCCCTGCTGATCGCCGGAGGGGCGCCGGCGCCTTCCGTGGCGGGCCTGCGAGACGCCAAACGGGTGGACGGCCGCCTGGTCCTGGCGCTGGACGGCCGAGAGCGGATCGTGATCTGGGCGGTCTCTTTCCTGAACGGGATGAACTGGTGCGAGCTGCGCGACCTGATGCTCAGGTACGGGGAATGGGGGGGAGACCCTTCGCCGGCCTGGACGGAGCGGGACGGGATTCTGTGGGCCCTGAACCTGGACGGCGGCTCCTCGGCCCAACTCTACGTCCAGCAGAAGGGCGAGGCGGGAAAGTCCCTTCAGGTCAAGGGGACAGCCGTGCCGGTCGCCCTGGGCTTTTTTGCGCGGGATTAGGCGGGGACAAATGCCGACCCGAGGGGGGCCTCTTTGAAAACCGCCGTCCTCCCAGACCACAAGCGGCTTCGCGCGGTCATCCTCCCGGGCCTTCCCGTCCACAATCCCGCAAGGTCCCGGGACGGGACGGCCGCGGACACCTGCGGACCCAGGAAGAGGGTGCGGAACTCTTCGAGCGCCCCGGGGGAGACCTCCTCGCTTTTCCGCATGGCCGCGTAGACCTTCGCGGGGCGCTTCGCCAGCAGCTCCGCGAGGGACCGGCCGGCGCTCTGGCTTCTTTCAATCTCCGTATCCGTCAGCCGCCGCAAGACGAAATTCACCACCTTGGCGACGATCTCGACGACGGGGTTTGTAAACTTGATGAAACCCAGGAACTGATTCTCCATGACGGAGCGGCCCTCGAGCTCCTTCGGGTGGAACCTCAGCCAGACGGCGGCGCGCCCGTGAATCCCGGAGGTCCACCACGACCGGTAAACCCCTTCCATGTAAGCCACCACCTGGTCGCCGCTCTTGTGAGACATCCAGACCTTGAGGACCAGACCTTCCTGGTTGTCCACCGTCAGCGCGCCATCGGCATTCTCGGTGATCTTGTACTTTCCGAGGTCGAGGAGGCGGATGAGGGTGGCGGCCAGAGGGAGCCGGTCCAGGAGGTAACGATAGACCTTGGGCGTGCTCTCGAAATGGCTCCGGTGATCTCGATGGATGGAGTAATCGCCGAGGACTTCCCGCACCCGCTGGGCGTCGCGTCCGTTAACCAGGTTTACGGGAAACTGCGCCTCCGGCGGTGCGTCCGCCCAGGCCGGACGGACAGACCCGGGCCCCCGGGTGTAAAGTCCAGGCGCCCAGGTGTAAAGGAAGTAAACAACCAGAAGGGAAAGAGAGAGCCGCATGGTGTAGAGGATACCAGAGAAGAGGCCGATGCGTGACCCCTCATCGTCCCGCTACAGCAACCGTCCTTTCGCGGAGGCGGCTCAGCCTTTCAACTGACGGCTCAAGGCCAGCCTGATGGCGTAGTTCTGGCGCCTTTCCTCCTCCGAGAGGGGGGGCTCTTTCTCCGTCCACATCAGGCCTCGGGCGTGCAATTCTTCCAACAGGTTTTTCAGGTTCATCCCCATCCGGATGCCCTTCAGGCCCAAAAATCCCCCCTCAAAGAGACGGATCCCGCCTTGGCTCGTCGTGAGTCTCTGGAAATAGGTCACCAGGGCGCCGACGGTCATCCACCGGCGCACCAGCGGGTTTCCCTGAAAACCCCGGACGACGACGACCCGGGACCCCGCCCATTCCGGGAGGGTGAAAACCGTGAAAGCCAAGTTCTCCCCTTCGCGGGCAGGCAGGATGACCAGGTGGGTGACGGAGGGGATGTGATTTTTCCGGACCCACACGTTGATCCACTCGTCCGGGTTCATGGCGTCGGCGAAAACCACGCGCACCATGAACTCGATGTCCTCCCGGCTGTAGGTCTTGCGCTCCTGCCGCAAGGCCAGGACTCGGGCGAAATCGGGCTTCCCTTGAGCACTCACACGTTCCTGGGCGACGGCGGGGACGAATGCCCAAAATGTGAGACTGAAGAAAAGAGCGGATAAAATGGGGGAAAAGCATTCTCTCCTCACTTGCCTCACGTCCTCCGGCGCACAGATGTGTGT
>JACPRG010000055.1 GCA_016190025.1 Candidatus Tectimicrobiota bacterium | reverse complement strand
TCGCCGTTGGGCCGGCGGTACCAGACCCGCATGGGGCGGCGCTCGTTATACAGGATCTGGATGTCGGCGTTGCCCTTGCAGCACAGGGCCCCCTGGTTGATCGGGTTGTCCGGATCGCCCTCGATGTTGATGATCCGGCCGTTTTCGACCGCGGCCAGTTGGCCGCAGCCCACGGCGCAATACATGCAGACCGTCGGGACCTCCTTGGCCTCGCGGGTCCGGAGAACCTGCGCCTCGGCCGTGAGCGGGGCGAGGTCCAGCCCCAGCCCCGCCAGGGCGCCGGTGGCCGTGGCCGCACCGGACGTCTGGAGGAATTCACGACGAGACAAGGCCATGGTGTTTCCCCTCCTCTCTCCGATCCACGGGTCCCGAGTATCCCGGATCGGGCCACAGGAAGTCCCGTTCGAAGACCGCCCAGTCGTCGAGCGGGATCCCCCCAGCGGTTGGGCCGACGGATGCGCGTAGCCGCGCGATCTCTTCCTGGTACCAGGCGACTACGGGTTGCCCGATCCGGAGGGTCGGTAGATCTCCGGCCAGGTCGGCGGGCGCAATGAAACACACCCAGCCCCGGTCGTAGGGGCTCTGGCTGACCCGGGCCGGCATCTGGACCAAGGCGGCGTTGATCTCGACCACCCGGCCGGCCACCGGAGTCGTAAAGTGCGCCGTCTGACTGGCGCGCTTTACCGCGAAGAGGGGCGCCCCGCGATCCAGCGTCTCCCCCACCTTGGGCAGCTCTACCCCCTCGATGGGGCCGAGCGCCTTGCGCGCAAAATCGTCCACGCCCACGCGCACTTGGCCCCCCGGCTCGATCCGGGCCCAGCTGTGCCCGGCCGACAGGAAGGCGCCTCCGGACACACAGAACTCGTGGCCCCGCGCCGTCTCGGCCATGGCCGGCGCCACCACCCGCACCTCGGGACGGCGCTGGGCCTCCAGCCGGGCCTGCCGCTTGATCAGCAGCCGGCGCGCGAACGCCGACAGCTCATCCTCGGTGAAGGGCTTCTGCACGTAATCCACCGCCCCGTGCTTCATCGTCTCGACCGCCGACTCGATGGTGGCGTACCCGGTGATAACGGCCATATCCACGTCCGGCCGAAGGTGCCTGACCGCCTTGACCACCTCCACTCCGTCCATCCCCGGCATCTTGAGATCGGTGAACACGAAGTCGTAGTCGTGCCGCTGGACCAGGCCCAGCGCCTCCGGGCCGCTCTCCACCGTGTCCACGCTGAATCCGGCCAAGACCAGGATCTTGCGGAAGGAGTCCAGGACCACCGGCTCGTCGTCCACGGCCAGGATCCGGGCCACGGCGTTCGGCACCTCCGCCCGTTTGAGGCTCGGCGCCTCGTGGGTGAAGTCCAGGCGAAGCGCCGTCTGGAGCACTGCTTCACGCTCGCGTCGGACCCGGGCCTCGGCCATCCTCCGGGTAGTAATGCGAACCAGCACATCGATGATCACGAACGCCACGATCATTAGGACAACGATGAGCGCCGTCATGATCGGTTCTCCTCCGCGCTGCCGGCCCGAGCCTCCAGGGCCCGACGCACGACGGTCAATAGCTCCGAGGCCTCGAACGGCTTGGGCAGGTAATCCACCGCTCCCGCGTCCATCGCCCGGCTCGTCTTCTCGTGGATCGCATAGCCGGTGATGACCACCACAGGCAGGCGAGGCCTGGCCGCCTGCAACGCGCGCAGCACCTCGGTGCCCGAGCGATCGGGGAGCATCAGGTCCAGGATCACCAACCGGCAGGTGGCGAGGGCGGGGTGGCTCAGCGCCTCCGCGCCGTTGGCCGCCTTTGCCACGCGCAGGCCATCCTCGGCGAGGACCCGGTCCACGGCATCGCGCACCACCGGCTCGTCATCGATCACGAGGACGTCCCACGACTCCGTCATGACCCCAGCCCCAATGCGTCTCAGGCGGCCGGCTTCAGCGGGAGGCGGATGGTGAATCGGCTGCCCTCGCCCACCTCACTCACCACGTCGATCGCCCCCCCGTGCGCCTCGAGGATGCCCCATGTCACGGCCAGGCCCAGCCCGGCGCCCCGGGTTTCTTTCGTGCTGAAAAACGGCTCGAAGATGCGGCCAAGATCCTCGGGGGGGATTCCGACGCCCGTATCCCTGATGGTGAGTTCCACGCAGGGGCGCGGTCCCTTTCCCACCACCACCTCCCACCGGGCCCAGTGGCAGCCGGTCCGGCTGCAGAACTCGACGACGCCCGCCTCGGGCGCGCGCACGCCGAAGGTCGGGGCCTCGCAGCGGGGGCACAATCCCCCGGGCAGCGTGAGCACCTCCCGGCACCGCGGACAGGCGAACACGGAGATCTGTCCATCCGGCGAGGGCTGGCTGGCCAGGTGATTGAAGCGGCCATACACCGGATCCAGGTGGACCGTGGCGATCTGGCCGTCCCAGCTCCGGCTGACGCGGATGGCCGGCATGCCGCCGATCTTCACCGAGGGGTCCAGGAGGTCACAGCCTGTCGGGCACGTCGCCTTGCGGATCGGCGTCGTGCCCCACGGGGGGACGGATGCGGTGTGGGTGCTGACCGTGATCGCGCCTCCCTCCTCGCCGATGGCGTCCGCGGCGTTCACCAGCAGATTCACCACGACCTGCTGCATCTGGTTGGGGTCGGCCGTCACCTGGGGCAGGTCCGGCGCCAGATCAAGCGTGAGGGCCACGCGGTTGAGCGCGAGTTGGTTCATCACTACGGCCACGGCGCGGCGCGCCACCTCATTCAGGTCGGTCGGCTGGCTCTTCGGCGGCGTCGCCCGGGCGAAGTCCAGCAGCCCCTTCACGATGTCCCGGCAGCGCTTCGTCTCCCGGACGATGACCTCCAGATCCTCCTTGAGTTCCCCGTTCCCCCCGGCCCGCTTCAGCAGCAACGAGGCGTAGGTCAGGACCCCGGTCAGCGGGTTGTTGATCTCGTGCGCCACCCCAGCCGCCAGGCGCCCCACTGACGCCAGCTTGTCTGCCTGGGTGAGCTGGCGCTGTGTCTCCGTCAGACGGCGCGTCATCTCGTTGAACGCGCGGGCCAGATCCCCGAGTTCGTTGGTCGCGCTCACTGGGATGGAAGCGGTCAGGTCGCCCTCCGCCACCCGCCGCGTCCCGGCCGCAAGCGCCTCCACCGGCCGAAGGATCAGCCGCCGGTTCAACCACCAGAGGAGCAGGCTGCCGGCGGCGATGGCGGCCGCAGCGAGACCCAGGATCTGCCATTTGCTGGCGGCGATCTGCCGGTCCACCTCGGCGACGGATACGGTCACGTCCAGCACGCCCAGGACGGTCTGCTTCGCAGTGTGGGCATGGCAGGCCGCTGACCAGCAGCTCGGCTGGTTCTGGATCGGGTTGACGATCCCCAACACCCGCGTCCCGTTGGGGCCATGGAATATCCGGATGCGCTCCGGGATCGGCGGCTTCTCCAGCGCGCGGTCCACCGCGTGGCAGGCGTAGCAGGCCTCGGCCCGCTTATCCAGGGACCGCCCGATCTCCGCCGGGGCGGAAGAGAACATGATCTCTCCGTCCTTATTGAAGATGCGGACCTTTTCGATCCCCTCCTGGCGTCCGATCGTCTCGATCACCCGGTGAAGGCTGTCCCGCCGGTTCTCCAGCATGTCGTAATAGGTGCTGCTCTTGACCGTTTCGCTCAACTGGTCCGCGCTGCGGCTCAGGGCCGCAATGAGGTCAGCCTCGTGCGCCCGGATGATCAGGACGGCCACAACGCCGATGGTGACGGCCGTCACGAGCGCAACTCCAAGGATCACCTGCGTCCCGATCCGCGTGAGCATCGGTACCGTCCCGTCAGTCCTCGACCGGCCCCAGCAGGTCCTCCCCCCGCGCGCCCGGCCGGAGGCGCTTCTTCGGGAAGATGGGGAGGTAGCGGACCGCCAAGCTGAAGGCGGCGAAGCCCAGGCCCACCAGGCCCAGGGAGACCAGGATCTCCATCCCGGAGGGCACGTACCGCACCCCCGCTGCCGCCTCCATGCCGGTCACGCTGACGTTCAGTCGGTTCATGACAAAACCGAGCACCACCAGAAAGGCCCCGGTCACCAGGCCCCCCGGGCTGGTCCGCACGCGCGCGAAGGCCAGCAACAGGACCGGCAGGACCGTCCCGAGTCCCAGCTCCAGCGCGAACATCCAGCCCTCGTACCCCGGGTGTCGCAGCTCCGCGATGCCGCCGTTCCTTAGCAGCACCTGAATCCTGAGCAGGCCGTAGACGCCCAGGACCACCACCATGACCCGAGCCAGCGGCTCCAGCAGCTCCATCTCGAGGTGCCGTCCGAAGGCCCGCTGGCTCAGGTAGGATTCGAGTATCACCATCCCGATCCCTGCCCCGACGGCGGAGATGAAGAAGAGGAACGGTAGGAGCGGGGTGTACCAGAGCGGGTGGAGCTTCAACGGGACGATCAGGTAGAGGGAGCCGAGCGAGGACTGGTGCAAGGTCGAGAGGATGACCCCCGCGATCACGAGCGGGGTGGTCAGGAGCCGGAAGAGGCGCCGCGGGCGCTCCAGCCGGAACCTCTCGAACACCACCGGCAGGCACTCCAAGGCCAGGACCGCCGTGTAGAGCATCACACACCAGGCCACCTCGAACATCACCGACCGCGGGTTCCAGAAGACCAGGGCGTGCCAGATCCGCCAGGGCTGGCCCAGGTCGAACAGCAGCCCGGCAATCACCAGGAGGTAGCCGAGGAAGGCCGTCAGCACCGCCGGGCGGACGATCGGCTCGAATCGTCGGAGGTTGAAGAGGTGGACGACCGCCGTCAGGGTGAAGGCGCCCGCCGCCAGGCCGACGCCACAGAGAACGTCGAACCCGATCCATAGCCCCCAGGGGAAGGCGTCGCTCAGGTTGGTGGTGGCCCCCAGCCCTCGCATGTAGCGCACCACCGTGACCCCGCCCATCCCCAGCAGCAACAGGCCGAACACGGCCTGCCAGAATCCGACGCGGCTCAGGCGGACGCCGAGCGTTGCCGTGTGGTTCATGGCCGCTCCACCCTTCCGCTGAGCCGGCGCCACACGGAGCGGAGCCACCCGGACAGGGCGGCCGCCGGGCCGGGCGAGACCTCTCGCGCGGCGACGGCCCGCACGTACTCCCGGCGCGCGGTGATCCAGTGGATGCCGTAGAGGAGGACACCCGCCATCAGAACGAGGTCTGGGATCTTGGACAGGGCCTGCCACGTGAGCATCGGGAGAGGATGTTTGGGCAGGGGGTTCTTGAAGCCCAGCCCCTCGAAGGGGACGCTGGAGAGCATCAGGACCGAGGTGCCCCCCACCTCCTCCAGTCCGAAGATGTGGTCCACATAGAGGGCGGGTCCCGATTGAATCCGGGAGCGCGCCTCGCGGACCAGCGCCTCCCGTTCGCCGAACAGCGTGGCTCCCGTCGGGCAGGCCGAGGCGCAGGCGGTGGGCATTCCCGCCTCGACCCGCTCGCGGCAGAGAATGCATTTCCC
>JACPRG010000053.1 GCA_016190025.1 Candidatus Tectimicrobiota bacterium | reverse complement strand
GGCGGAGGGGGCGGCGGGGGAGGGGCCTGGGCCGCGACGCCTGCGGTCCAGAGGAAGAGCAAAACAACCGTGAACGGCCGGAGCCACCGAGTCAATTTGACCGACTCCTCAGGGGTCTCGCCCCTATTCGAGCAGGGACATCTCCACTTCCACGGGTTGCGCGCGATCCCTGCGCAGTTCCACGTCCACCGTGAAGGTCCTGTATCCGTCCTTCTCGGCTCGCAGCAGGATGAACTCGCCGTCGTATCGCTCGGGAACCCTGAGAAGGAAGCCGCCGTTGCTCCGGCTGACGCCCCTCGCAGTCGGTTCGGTCATCAGCGTGAGCCGGACGCCCTCGAGGGGTTTTTGCGTCCCCTTCTCCCGGCTGATTCCGCTGAGGACGAAGGTCGCCCGCTGCAGGACCACCGCGACCGGCTTCATGTTTTCGGCCAGGCGGATGTCCCGGGCGAAGGGCCGGTAGCCCTGCTGCTCGACGCGCAGGGTCACGAACTTCTCCAGGCTCTCCCGCTGGACGTTGAGCAGGAACCGGCCGTCGCTCTGGGTCTGCGCCTGCACGGGAGGCTCGGTGTGGAGGGTGACCTGCGCCTGGGGCAGGGGCCGATTGCGCTCCAGGTCGCTCACGCTGCCCTGCAGCGCGAACGTGTCCTTCAGGGGCGCGAGGGGGATCTGCAAGGCCGCCATGTTGGGCTTCAGCAGGACGCGGCCGACGTGGACCTCGTACCCCGATTTGCGCGCGCGCAACACCACGGCCCTTCCCGCGTCCTCCTCATTCATGGCGAAGCTGAAGGTTCCGTCTGGCGCGGTCACGGTGACGCGGGGCGGCTCGAATCCCAGCTCCATCTCCACGTTTTCCAGGCGTTCGTTCCGCTTTCCCTGAATGTACACGTCCCCGCTCAGGTTCCACTTGCCGCCCGCGGGCGCCGCTCCTGGTTGCATGGCCGTCAGGAGGAACTTCTGGTAGAACTCGCGGTCCATCAGCTTGTTCTTGACCGCCTCGCACAGACGGTAGGCGATGATGTCGAAGTCCGCGCCCCTGGGGGAGACGTTGCGGATCCGCTGGACCTTGGTCTCGAAAGAGCCGGACCCCTGGACAATGGTGGCGATGGTTTTCGTGTTGATCTGGGCGGCGATGGCGCGGGCGGCCTCGCTTCCCGGCGGGCGGCACACAATCTCCTGGGCGCCGGCCCCCTGCGGCGTCAGGCCCCACAAGCCCCAGACCATCAGCGCAAGACAAACCCCCACCCGTCTAAAGCCCATCGGGAGAGTGAAGTTCCGGTTCATCCATCCGCTCCTTCCGAAAAGGCCTCCGCCCGCGGGACCGGACTGGCAAGGCGCACCCCTGAGAAAAACCCATCCCATTCTACCAGAACCGCCCCCGGCGGGGGAGACGAGCGCCCCGGCTGCCGGGCCGCCCTCGAATCCTCCCGGGCGACTCTGTTAGAATAGGGCCACCGGGTCACAGGCGCGCGCGGGATCCTCCCAGGGGCGCTTTCCGGCCGCCGGCCTTCGGGAGGCGGGAGGCCCGGGCGCCAGGGGGAGCGTTTGAACCGGCCCACAGAAGAAGGAGAGGCCATGAAGCAGGACCTTCGGAGCTTCGTCCGGGAGTTTGAAGAAGAGTTCCCGGAGGACGTCATCCGCGTCTCCGAGCCCGTCGGCTTGGAATACGACATCATGGCCCTGGTCCTCGAGTACGAGCGGCGAAGGCGTTTCCCGATTTTCCTGTTCGAGAACGTCCGGGGCCATGAGATCCCGGTGGTCTGCAACGTGGTGGCCGGCCGGCGGTCTCTGGCCAAGGCGCTGCGGGTGACCGAGGCCGAACTGTCGGAGGAGTACTCCCGCCGCCTCAAGCATTACATCGACCCGCATGTGGTGGACGACCCCCCGTTTCGCGGGATTGTCCGGACCGGCGAGGACGCCGACCTGGGTCTCCTCCCCGTTCCCACCTATTTCCCCGGCGATGCGGGGCCCTACCTCACGGCGGGGATGGCGGTGGCCAGGCATCCGGACACGGGGGTCGTGACGGAGGGCTTCCACCGCTTCCAGATCAAAGGGCCCCGCAAGATGGGCTGCAGCCTTCACTCCCGCAGGCGGATGTTCGACTACCAGCGCCTCTACGAGGAGCGGGGCGAGAACATGCCGGCGGCGGTCTGCCTGGGGCTGCACCCCATCGTCGCTATGGGCTCTCTGTCCTACCCGCCGCCGGAGGTCAGCAAGTTCCAGGCCTGCGGGGGGCTCTTCGGCGAGCCCATGGAGGTGGCCCGGTGCTCCACCCTCGACCTGCGGGTGCCGGCCTGGAGCGAGATCGTCATCGAGGGGGAGTTCCTGGCCGGGGTCCGGGAGCCGGAGGGGCCGTTCGGCGAGTTCACCGGGTATTTCTCCCAGCGGAGCACCCAGCACGTCTTTCAGGTCAAGGCCCTCTCCATGCGGAAGGACGCCTGGTTCCAGAGTATCGCCTCCGGCCGGGCGGGTGACCACCTCACCACCGTCGGCGTCCTGCGCGAGGTGGAGGTGAAGAGCGCTCTGCGGAAAACCATCCCCGGCGTCAAAGACGTCCACTTCCCCATCTCCGGGTGCACCGCCTTCACCGCCTTCATCTCCCTGCGCCAGACGCGTCCCGGAGAGGCCAAGCAGGCCATTGCCATCGCCCTGGGCGTGGACCACTACCTGAAGTTCGTGGTCGTCGTGGACGACGACGTGGACGTCTTCGACGAGTCGGACGTCCTCTGGGCGATGGCGACCCGGGTTCAGGCGGACCGGGACCTGGTCGTCATCGGCGGCTCCCTGGGCGCCCTTTTGGACCCCTCGGCCAGCGAGCAGGGCGTGACGGCGAAGCTGGGCGTCGACGCCACCAAGCCCATCGGCGACCCCTTCGCCGAGAGGCTCGCTATGGACGCCGGGAAGATGGCCTGGGCCCGCGGCTGGGTCGACCAGTGGACGGCCGAGCGGCTTTCGGCAGGAACAAAGGCGGTCTGAGGGGGGCAAGGAGGGCCATCCCGGATTCCGCTCGCCACCCTGCGGGCGGAGGACCGCTGGAAGCGGCCGGACCCTGAAGGGCGGGGGATGGAGGTTGCGTTGCCGGCGGGCGGCCCAGAGGAAAAGGCGCGGGGCGTGAAGAGAGGGATCCGGGCGGGAGCGGCCGAAGGCCCCTTCCCCCCGGCGGTCGAGAGCCAGGGCTTCACGTTCGTCGGGGCCATCGGGGGCGTCGGCGAATCCGGGGAGGTGGTGGGACCCCTCGCATCGGAACAGGCCGCCCGATCGATCGAGATCCTCGCGGACTTGTTGGCGGCGAACGGCCAGAGGCTGGAGCACGTGGTGAAGCTCACGGTCTACCTGACCGACCTGCGGGACGCCGCCGACGTGGATCGGGTCTTGGAGAGGGCCTTTCGGGAGAACCCGCCGGCTCGCTCCTGCGTGCAGGTGGGGGCGTTGCCCGAGGGACAGAAGGTCGCCCTGGAAGCCGTCGCCGTCCGCCCTCCCGAGGGAAAGGCCGTTTACGACTTCATGGGGTGAGCCGGGAGCCGGCGCCGCGGGGAGGGGAGCCGGCGCGCGGGCGGAAGGTTCAGACCTTCTTCGCGAGGGACAGGGCGAAGAGGCTCTCCGGGTCGGTCATCCACTCCACCGGCCGGAAGCCGCTCCTCTCCAGCATGTGCTGCACGCCCCGCCGGTCGTACTTGGCGCTGATCTCGGTCAGGATCTCCTCGCCTTCGTGGAAGGCGATCTCCAGGGCCACGCCCGGCAACCGGACGATCTGCCGGCGCCTGGACCGAAGCCGCATCTCGATCCAGTTGTGCTCCCGGTCGTAGAACGCGCGGTGCTCGAAGGCGTCCGGGTCGAAATCGGCGTTCAACAGGTTGTTCAAGGCCCGGAGGACGTTCTTGTTGAACTGCGCTGTGACGCCCTGGGCGTCGTTGTAGGCGGCCTCCAGCCTGTCCACGTCCTTGATCAGGTCGGTCCCCAGCAGAAAGAACTCCCCCGGCCTCATCTGCGCCGAGACGCGCGAAAGGAGCGCCACCGCCCGGTGGGGACGCAGGTTACCGATGGTGCCCCCCAGGAAAATGACGAGCCGCCTCCCTCCGTCCGGTATGTAGTCGAGGTGCTTCATGAAGTCGCCCACCACGCCGTGAACCCGCAGGCCCGGGTAGTCCGCCGTGAGGTCCGCCGCCACCCGCTGGACGGCGCCTTCGTTGACGTCGAGGGGAACGTAGAGAGAGAGTCTCCCCATCCGCGCCAGGGCGTCCAGCAACAGACGGGTCTTGCTGGAGGAGCCGGAGCCCAGCTCCACCAAGGCGTCCGCCCGGCTCCATTCCGCGATGCGGTCCGCGAACCGAGTCAGCAGGGCACGCTCGGTGCGCGTCAGATAGTACTCGGGCAAATCACAGATCCGCTCGAACAAGGCCGCCCCGCGGTCGTCGTAGAAAAATTTGGGGGAGATCTCGCGCGGGCGGCGCAGCAGGCCGAGACGAATTTCCGACCGCGTCTCTTCCAAGTCGAGCGTTTCCAGGACGTCGATCGCGACCCCGGCCCGGCGGGGGTAGGAGGCTGTCTGTGCGGTTTTGGCCATCATTCTCTTCCGGCGGCCCTCTCGGGAAGCGGGGCGTTCCGGGCGCCTGCGGGTCTGGAAGGGATCCGCCCCCTCCCCTGGCCTGGGGCATCCGTCGAGCGCCGAAACGAAACGGAAAAGCGGAGGCTTCCTGAAACCGCCGCCGCGGCCCTGTCTGCCGATTGCGAAAGGCGGAAGAGGAAGACGGATTGCAGCCAGCCCCCGACGCGACTCCCCTCAATTTAGCAGGGGTTCGGCCGGAGCGCCAGCCCGGAAGAGATGCGCGCCCGGGGAAGAAACGGGTGATCCCGCATCGGGATGATGGTAAGATGAACGGCGGCGGATTCCTGGGGAACCGAAGGGAGCCAGGTAGCCCGCCGACTGGAACCCCGCCGCCGGTTTCCTGGGGGGCCTGAATTTTCACTGAACTTCGGCGGCCACGCTCGGCGGGAAAGGGGCGGAAGGACCCGTCGGACAACCAGGTTCCATCGTGCGAGGACCTGGGACACGTCCCCTCAAGCGGTTTCACGGAGGAGGGGGAGAGAGATGCCGTGGCGTTACGGCCACCGTCGCCGCTTCGGTAAGTACCTGGCCCTGGCGTGCCTGCTCTACCTCCTGCTGATTCTCACCCTGGCGGCATATGGGATTCCAACCTTTTTTCTTCTGTCCTTTTTCTGACGGTGGTCAAAGACGCCGGCCCGCCGGGGAGCGGCGGCTCCCTTCCGCCCCCCATCCGGCGGTCGTTTCCGCCGTGGTGTTTCTCTGCCTCGCCTGGATTGTTTCGAGCGGGGCCGGCGCCCAGACCCTCCGGCCGTACCGGGCGGCCATCCACGTCCACTCGACCTTCAGCTCCGGGGATCTGTCCGTCGAAGAGCTGGCCAAGCGGGCCGAAGAAGAGGGCCTCGACATTCTCGTCCTCACGGACCAGGCCCTGGCCTCTTTGGCCTGGGGGGTCTACCCCCTGCGGAACCTGCTTCGGGTGCAGGCCGAGGGGCGCTCGGTCTTTCGGTTGGGCGCGCGGGAGTACCTGGCCGCCGCCGCCGAGGCGAGCCGAAGACACCCAAACCTCCTCCTGGTCCCCGGCATTGAGGCCGCGGCCCACTATCACTTCAGCGGGGATTTGTTCCGGGGAGACCTGGTGGCCCACAACTGGCACCGCCACCTGCTCGTGCTCGGGCTCTCCAGGCCCGAAGATTTCCTGGCGCTGCCCGTCGCGGGAGGGCCGACCCTCGACCTCCTCAGGGAAAGAGGCGCCTCCGCGCTGCCCGCCACCGTCTGGGCGTACCTTCTTCCGGGCGCCGGCTTTCTGGTCGTCCTGATCGGGGTCGTCCTGATGTTTCGGCGGGGATACCGGCGGGCCCTGGGTTTCCTGGCCTTTCTCGCGTTCCTGCCGCTGACGGTGAACGCGCTTCCCTTTCTGAAGCCCCCGAGCGATCCCTACCGCGGCGACCCGGGCATCCAGCCGTACCAGGCCTTCATCGACGCGGCCGTCCGGCTGGGCGGGATCGCGCTCTGGGCTCATCCGGGTTCCGTCCCGCGAGAGCAAAAGCTCGGCCCCTTTGCGTTGGAGACGCCTCCGCACCTGGAGGTCCTTCTTCAATCCCGGGGATACACCGCCTTCAACGTGATCTCCGGGAACGGTCTTGTGTCCGGCCGGCAATGGGACCTCGTTCTCGGGGATTACGTCCGGGGCAGGCGCGAGTCCCCCGTCTGGGCCTTCGGGGGGATGGACGTCCACAGCCTCCGCGAGCTTCAGCGCCCGGCGAAACTCTCGGACGTTCAGACGGTGTTCCTGCTGAAGGACCGGACCGAGGCCGAGGTCCTCTCGGCCCTCCTGAAGGGGAGGATGTATGTGCTCCGGGGGCGCGGCCCGTCCAGGCTGAGGCTGGACGAGTTTTCGGTCGTCTCGAAGGACCGGGGGTTGATGGCGCTCTCAGGCGAAACGGTGCCTTCCGACCACCCGCCCGAAATCCGGTTCCGCATCTCCACCCAGGACGACAGCCCTGCGGACCTGACGGTCCGGCTCATCCGCAACGGGGAGGTCGTGCAGACCTTCCGGGGGAACCCCCCCCTCCAGGCCCAGTACACCGATCGCGGGCCTCCCCCCCCTGGAAAGGTTTACTACCGGCTGGACGCGGAAGCCCCCCCCACGGGGCGCCTCATCACCAACCCCATCTTCGTTTCACGCCCCTGAGGGCGTCCTGCCGGGGTCCCGGGAGATAAGCCTCCCGCAGGGATGCGGGGGGTCCGCCGGCAGAGCCTTCGGCGACGGCGGCGGGATGGGTCTCAAAGGCGCGCGCGCGAGGGCGGGCGGAGGGGCGGGGACGCCAGCGGACGCCCCGGCCTTCAGGGTTTGCCGGAGTCTTTGTCGAAGGGCCTCTCCGTCCCGGGCGGTCCCCTCCCAGGGAAGCTGGAGGAGCCGGAGCCGGTCCAGGGCCGTGCGGCCCGCCGGAGGCCCCGCTTCGGGAAGGGCGGGATAGAAACCCTCTTCCGCCAGGACCCGCTGGGCCGCCGGCGAGAGGAGGAAGTCGAGGAACAGGGCGCCCGCCGCAGGGTGGGGGGCGCCTTTGGGCAAGGCGGAAGCGGCGGGGACCGCGGGGACTCCTTCCGGCGGGACCACGGTCTCGACCGGCTGACCGCTCCGTCCGACCCGCCACGCCTCCTCCCCGGACACGCCTGCGAAAACCGCTTGCCGCCCGCTCGCCATCCGTTCCCCCGCCTCCTGCGAGGATACGAGGGCGGCGGCGTTCTTGCCCAGGGCTTCGAGAAAATCCCGCCCGAGAAGTCTTTCCATGGCCGCCGCCCAGTAGAACGCCGGCCCCCCCTCGGCCGGATCGGGCAGAACCAGCCGCCCGCGGAAGCGGGGGTCGGCCAGGTCCCGCCAGGAGCGGGGCGGACTTCCCTCCTGCACCCGGTCCCGCCGGTAGGCCAGGACCGCGGTCTGGACGTGCGTCGCCACCCAGAACCCTTCCGGGTCCTGGAGCCAGGGAGGGACCTTGAGCCGGCTCGGCACATCGGCCTCGCGCAGGAGCCCGCGTCTTTTCAGGCCGGCGAGCAGCCCGGGGTCGGTCAGCTGAAGGACGTCGACCTCGGCCCGGCCCTCCCGGACGCCCCGCAGGAACTGCGACCCCAACGCCACGTCGGACCCGTGGGAGACTGCGACGTCGATTGGGTGTTTCTCCCGGAAGGCGGCGATGAGCTTCCCGGCGGTCTCCCGGCGGAGGGAGGTGTACCAGACCACGGCCCTTTCCCGGCGCGCGGCCTGGACGTCGGGCGTGGGGGACGCTTTGATCAGCGGGCCGGCGGACGCGCAGCAACCCGCCAGGAGAAGCGGCAAGAACGTCGGCCAGCGTTTGCGGCGCAACATCTGAAGGCTCCCGAGACTGCTTCTCGCTGAAGATATGACGTCAGCGTTCGCGGCGCAAGGTCCGGCGCGGGGCGCCCCCCTCCGGACCCCCTCCCTGCGGTCCCTCCCTTACGTTCGGTGCAGGGCGAACAGCAAGAGCCTCTGGGCGAACGTGTGGACGTTCCGCTCGTACGCCATGCCGATCTTCCGGGCCACGCGCTCGGAGGCCGGGTCGTCCGGGTGCAGGACCGAGACCAGGCGGGTGAAGCCGAGCGTCTGGAAGCCGTGGTCGCGCAGGGCCGAGGCCGCTTCCGTGGCCAGTCCCCGCCCCCAATACTCCCGTTTCAACACGCACCCCAGCTCCACCTCCTGGGCGCCCTCCACCTCCCAGCGGGCGAAGCCGCAGCGCCCGATGAGCTCCCCTTCCGCCTTGGACACCACGGCCAGCATCCCGAACCCCTGGCGCCCGTAGGCGTCCATCCAGAACTCCAGCTCTCTCCGGCAGCGGTCGAAGGACCCGGACTCGAAGCCCAGAAAGCGCGTGACCTCGGGGTCGGCGAAGACCGACGCGAACGCCTCCAGGTCCCCGGGCACGAACGGCCGCAGGAGCAGCCTTTCGGTCTCCAGGACCGTCCCTTCCGGTTTCGCGCCGGTCTCTCTCGACATCGCGGCTCCTTCCCTTTGCAAGACGGCCGGGTTTCCCGGGGCGCCCTCGGGGCGCCGCCGCGGGACATGAAACGCCTATCCGGCTTTTGCGCCCTCCTCCGGCGGGCCGTATCCCCCACCGCCGGAGCTCTCGACCAGGACCGCGTCGCCTTGGGCGAGAGGGACGGTCTCCTTTCCCCGGATGCGGCGCTCGCCCTTTCCCGGGTTCAGCGTGACCCGGAAGGTGTTTCCCGGCTCGCCGCCGAACGCCCCCCAGGGCGGGACCTGCTCCCGCTCCAGC
>JACPRG010000048.1 GCA_016190025.1 Candidatus Tectimicrobiota bacterium | reverse complement strand
TGACGTTTTTCGCGCCGGAGGGCACGCTGTACTGGAAGGTGCTTGTGGAGCCGCTCGTGGAGAAGGTGAAGGTGTTGACCGACGGCAAGGTCATCATCAAGCCGTACCCCTCGGGCGTCCTGGCGGGCGTGTTCGAGGGCCACAAGGCGGTCTTGGACGGGCGCGCCGACATGGCCTTCCACTATCCGCCCTTCGAGGTGGTACAGAATCCGCCGACGGCCTTCCTCGGGAACCTGCCGGGCGGCATGGGGTCGGAGGCCAAGCTCATTTGGCTGAAGGGGGGCGGCGGCTATGAGCTGTGGAAGGAATACCGGCGCAGCCAGGGCCTCCACGGCCTGTTCTGCGCCCTCACCGGCTCGGAGGTGTTCGCCCACTCCCACAAGCGCGTGCAGAAGCTGGCCGACCTGAAGGGCTTGCGCTATCGCACGGCGGGCGCCAACACGTGGGTGATGAAGAGGATCGGTGCGGCCCCGGTGCTCGTCCCCGGCCCCGATGTGTTCCCCCTCCTGGAGCGCAAAGGCATCGACGCAACGGAGTACATCGACCCCGCCAACAACTATCAGCTCGGTTTCCACAGGGTCGCCAAGTACGTCATCTATCCGGGCATCCACGCTTCGACCTCCAACGATGAGCTCCTCATGAAAAAGGCGACGTGGGATAGTTTCCCGCCGGACATCCAGAAGAAGCTCGAGCTGGCGTGCGATTCAGTGGTATTGGAGGGCTACGCCCAGATCCAGCGCCAAAACGCCCTCGCCATGAAGAGCATGGCCGAAAGCGGCTCCAACGAGATGGTCGAGCTCGACAAAGAGGTCGTCGAGGCCGTCCGCCAGGCCGGCCGCGAGTGGGTCGAGGAGAAGATCAAGGAGGAGAAGAAGAAGGGCACCAACTGGATGGAGAGGTTCTCCAAGAGCTACTACGAGTTCATGGACTTGTGGACGAAGAACAACGGCTTCCAAGTCATCGATCGCAAGTAGCATCCGATCGCGGCGCAGGGGCCGCGCGCGAACGCGGCCCCTGCCTTGAGGCTTGTCCTGCGATGTTGATCCGTCTCGATCAGTGGGCTGACCGCGTGGTCCGCTTCGCCAGCTACGCCAGCCTGATCCTCTATCCGGGCCTGGTGTTCGTCACCATTTACGAGGTCGCGGCCCGCTACGCCTTCAACAGGCCCACCATCTGGTCGTTCGACGTCATCTTCATGCTGCACGGCTCGCTGTTCATGCTGACCGGCGGCTACGCGCTCCAGAAGAAGTCGCACGTCCGCATCGACATCCTGTCCATCCGGCTCCCCGACCGCGTGCAGCATGCCGCCAACCTGCTGGCCTACGCGTTTCTGTTCCTGCCGGCGATCTGGCTCCTCGCCGAGGCCACCATCCGGCGGTCCTACTCGGCCTTCCTCACAGGCGAGTTGGAGCTGGTGAGCGCCTGGGGCCCGATCGTCTGGCCTTTCTTCTCGACGCTGGCGCTGGGGCTCGTCCTTCTGTGGGTTCAAGCGTTCGTCGAAGCCGTGCGCCACTTGATCGGTATGGTTCGCGGCAACCCGATGTCCGTTCCGGAAGAGTCCGGGTAAGCCGGGACTGCCTCACCGATGGCCCGGCTGACGCCATTGACGCCGACTGTGTGCGGCCAGGGGTAAGCGACCATGCTCGAGATTCCCGCCCTGTGGATGTTCCCAGCCCTGTTCCTGCTGGTGTTTCTGGGGTTCCCGGTGGCGTTTTCGATGATCGCGGTGGCGTTCGGGTTCGGCTACTGGTTCTTCGGGGACGCCCTCGGCCGGCAGTTGTTCAGCCGCATCCAGGACGTTTCCCAGAACTACGTACTGACGGCCTTGCCGCTCTTCATCTTCATGGGCAGCGTGATCGAGCGTTCCGGCATCGCTGAGCGGTTGTTCCACGCCATCCAGCTGTGGATCGGGCGATGGCGCGGCGGCCTGGCGCACACCTCGCTCTTCATGGGCGGCATCTTCGCCGCCTGCTCGGGCGTCGTCGGGGCGGTGGAGAGCGTGATCGGCATGATGGCGATCCCGCCGATGATGAAACAGCGCTACAAGCACGACCTCATCTCCGGTGTCATCTGCGCCGGCGGCTCGCTTGGCACGATCATCCCGCCGACCATCACGGTCGTCATCTACGGCTCGATCGTCGAGCAGTCGATCGCCGACCTGTTCGCCGGCGTCATCATCCCGGGCCTCCTGATGCTCGGGCTCTTCGTCGCCTACACCGCGATCCGCTGCCACTTCCGCCCCGAGGATGGCCCGCCCCTGGCGCGCGAGGAGTTCCAGGTCCCCCTGACCTTCAAGCTGAAGACGACGCTGACCGCGCTGGTTCCGGCCGCGGCGCTGATCGCCGCCGTCCTGGGGTCCATCCTCGCCGGCGTCGCCTCGCCGACAGAAGCGGCGGGCGTCGGCGCCTTCGGCGCCGTCGTGCTCACCATCGTCTACGGACGCATGAGCCGGAAGGTGGCCTTCCACATGATCGAGCGGGCCGTCCGCGTCAACGCCATGGTCATGTTCACAGTGCTCGGCGGCACCCTGTTCTCCAGCATCTTCATGGTCAACGGCGGCAGGGATCTGATCCGGACGTTCCTGGACGCCTTCCAGTTGACGCCGGGCCAGATCATCGCCCTCATGCTCGCCATGTTCTTTATCCTCGGTTTCATCTTGGACTGGGTGTCCATTGTTCTCATCGCTATGCCCATCTTCGCGCCCATCGTCCGTGAAACCGGCATCAACCTCACCTGGTTCGGGATCATGGTGTGCGTGGTGATCCAGACCTCCTACCTGACGCCGCCCGTGGCGCCGTCGATCTTTTATCTGCGCGCCATCGCGCCGCGCCAGATCACCTACGAGTCGATGTTCATCGGGGTGATCCCGTTCGTGGTCTGCCAGCTTATCGTGCTCGCCGTCGTCGCCCTCTATCCGCCGACGGCGCTCTTTCTGCCATCGCTTCTCTTCGGCCCTTGAGGGAGTGGCGGTTTCGCGTTTCAACTCGCTCAGGCCATTCCCCGCCTTCCGCCGAAGCCTCGGTAACTACTGGAGTTGACCCGGTTTCACCGGCTTGGGGTCCCAACCCCTGGGAAGGAAACCCCCATTCAATAGAAAATTCAGCGTTGAACGGCGCTTCCCGCGGTTGGGCCTGTCCGGCCATGAACGCTTTGGCCCTGGTGCGGGCTCTGGAGGGCCGTCATGCCCGAGGTCGTAATCGGGCATCCACGAAAGGGATGAACGCCAGGGCCTTGGTGCCGGCTCTGGAGGGAGCCCGCCCCTCCAGGCCGGACAACGATGCGTTTTTCTGAGGGGCACGTCCAAGCCTGCCCCCTGCGAAGGGGGGGGCTCGCTCCAGCCAGCCGCCAAAAGCGAGGGGCGTTTGAAGTCACTAGGCCAATATCTTGTGAGCTTTGAAAAATAAATTCCCACATATTGTATATTTTTTCTTGACAACCCTTTTCCCAATAGAGTAGTGTCTGATCTGGGCCTGGGTGCTTTCGGGGCTCGTGAGGTGTCGGTGGTCTGGTGATGATTGGCAGGGGAGGCCTTAAGACATCACGGGCTCCTATGTTGCAAGGCACCGGGAAGGAGGTGATCTCAGCGGAGGCAGGTTGCGGGTCGCACGGAAATCCGTCTCTCGCCCGGACGCAATGCACACCGAGGGGTTGCTCTAAGGGCTACGGATGAATTTTTGGCGTCAGGAAGTTGTGCTCCGGCGGGACGTTTCACCTTCCGCGCGCTAGTCTGCAACAGAAAAAAGCACCCAGGCCCACCGCTTTTTCGAGAGACTTCTCACCCGGACGCCTTTCTCTCACCGCTCGGACTTCTGGAAGTCCTGTCGAATCGCTTCCTTCTCGCTGGCGAAATCCAGCCGGTCTTTGCTTCTGAGCATCCTTTCGTAATGCAGACTTCCCGGCGTGTGGTAGATCCGGGTCTTGCGGTTCCCGACGGCCGGCGGGCGGGCGTCTTGCGGGGGAGCCGTTGCGGGCGGAAGGCGCGACCACATCCCCTTTTGCCGGGCGCGGGCCTCTCGCTCCAGCGCCTGGAACAGCTCCCGGTATTTCAGGTTGGGAGGATACGGGGAGGCCCGCGCGTAGCCCTCTGAAACCAGAAGGGCGTTCAGGAAGACGCCGTCCGGAAGGAACACGTAGGCGAGGAGCCTGCCGTACTTGTCGACCGGCCGGCGGTCGAACTCCAACCGGACGGTCTTCCCCTCGACGATCCTGCGCAGAAACTCGCCGGCCTCTTTGCCGAAGAACTCTATGGGTTTCCTGGGGTGGCGGGTCTCCGGTGCGTCCACGCCGATGAGGCGCACCGCGATCTTGAAGGTGTCGCCGTCTGTCACGGTCACGACCTTGACCTGCTGCGCAAGACCGTGTCCAAACGACGACGCAGAGAGGGCGGCCGCCAGGGCGAGGGCGAAGATCCTCCATTGAGTCCGCAGCCGAATCATCCAGCGTGTGCTCCGCTCTAAGTTCCGGCCGGAAGCGCCGTCCTGAAGAGACGAAAGGCTGGCCGGACATTTCGTATTAATTTCACTATTTGTCCTTCGTTCTTCCCGCGCAAGAGAACTTTTATCCTTCGTGCACAAGTGTGTGGATTGGGACGGCGGCCGAGAGGCGGGGGGCACCGCGCCAAATTCCCGTTGCTGCGACCTGGGGCGGGCCCTAAGATCATGGCATCTTCCCGGATGTCCGGTTTCGGTTGGGACGATTCATCGTGCAACCCCAAGGGACACAAGGCGCTTCGCTGCGGCAGCTTGCGGGCCATCTTTTGGAATATCGGGGACGTTTTGCGGCCGGGTTTGTCCTGCTGGCGGCGGCCAACGCCTTGGGGATCGCCATTCCCTGGATCCTGAAGGGGGCCGTTGAGCGCCTTCGGGAAGGCGTCAGTCCGGAGGCTCTTCTGTGGCCTTCCCTGGCGATCGCCGTCGCCGCCCTGCTTCAGGGGGGGGTCCGCATCGGGACGAGGCACCTGCTCCTGGGCGCCAGCCGCGGCGTCGAGCACGACCTGCGCACCCGGCTCTTCCGCCACCTGCAGTCCTTGTCGCCCACATTCTTTCTGAAGGCCTCCACGGGCGACATCATGTCCCGGGCGACGAACGACCTCAACGCCGTCCGGATGCTCCTGGGCCCCGGCGTCACCCACGGGTTGAACTCCATCTTGGTGTATCTCTTCGCGATTTCGGCCATGTCGGCCATCAGCCTCAAGCTCACGGTCTTCGCGGTTCTCCCTTTCCTGATCTGTCTGGTGGGGATGCGGCGGGTTTTCATCCGGCTGAATGAGGTCTCGCGGAAATCCCAGGAGGCGCTCTCCGCCATCAGCACCCATGTCCACGAAAACGCCTCGGGCATGATGGTGGTCAAGGTGTTCGTCCAGGAGGACCACGAGCGCAGGAGGTTCGGGAAACTGAATGACGAATACCTCGGGCTGACCGCTCTCCACGCAAGGCTGCGCTCCCTGGTGCTCAGCCTGATGACGGCCATGGGCGGGGCCGGGGCGCTGATCATCCTCTTTGTGGGCGGGCGGGCGGTCATCGCGGGAGGGATGACCCTGGGGGCTTTTGTCGCCTTCAACAGCTATCTCGCCATGCTCCTCTGGCCGACCCTCGCCCTGGGCTGGATCATCGGCCTCTTCCAGCAGGGCAGGGTGTCCTGGGAGCGCCTCGCCTGGCTTCTGGACCAGCAGTCCGGGGTCCGGACGGACGGACTGGACGCCTCCCGGGCGATCCGCGGCGAGATCGAGGTCCGCAACCTGACCTTCGCCTACGACGGCGGCCCGCCCGCCCTGGACGGCCTGAGCCTGCGGGTGGCGCCGGGCGAAAAGGTCGCCCTGGTGGGCGGAGTCGGCTCCGGGAAATCCACCCTGGTCCGCCTGCTGACGGGGCTTTTGCCGGCGCCGGAGGGGACGTTCTTTCTGGACGGCGTGGACGTGAACCGCTACTCCCACGACGCCCTTCGCAGGGCCGTCGCGCTGGTCCCCCAGGAGCCCTTCCTGTTCTCGCGCACCATCCGGGACAACGTGGCCTTCGGCGGGAGGGACCCTTCGTTCGAGGCGGTGCGGGCGGCGACGGATGTGGCCCGGTTCACGGCGGAGGTCGAGGGGTTCCCCGAGGGGTTTCACGCCCTGCTGGGCGAGCGCGGGCTCACCCTCTCCACCGGCCAGCGCCAGCGGGCCACCATCGCCCGAGGCGTCGTCGAGGGGCGCCGCGTCCTCATTCTGGACGACGCCCTCTCGAGCCTGGACGCCGAGACCGCCTGGGGGATCCTGGACGAGGTGCGCCGGTGGGGGGAAGACATCGCCGTCCTTTTCGTCTCTCACAACCTCTCGGCCGTCCGGGAGGCGGACCGCATCCTGGTCATGGACCGCGGGCGCATCGTGGAGGAAGGGACCCATGAGGCGCTCATGGCGCGCGGGGGCCTCTACTCCCGGATGCACGAGCGCCAGCGGCTCATGGCCGAGCTGGAGACCCTGTGATGTCCCCCCGGCCGGCGGCCCTGCACGCGGAAGAGAAGCTCGGCCGGGCCTACGACGGAAGGCTCCTGGCGCGCCTCATGCGGGGATACGTCTTCGGGCACCACTGGCGCCTTTTGGCGGGCGCGCTGGTCTGCCTGCCCCTGGCGGCCCTTCTGGAGCTCGTCCAGCCCTACCTGCTGAAGGTGGCGGTCGACGACCACCTGACGAAGGGGCGGCTGGAGGGCTTGCTTCCGGTGGCCCTGGTCTTCCTGCTGGCCGTCGTCCTGTTGGCGGTCGTCCGGTTCTGGCAGACCTACGCCGTCATGCTTCTCGGCCAGCGGGTCACCCACCGCCTGAGAGAGGACCTGTTCAGCCGGGTCCAGGACCTGCCCCAGTCCTTTTTCGACCGGACGCCGGTGGGCCGGCTGCTCACGCGCCTCACCTCGGACGTGGAAGCGATCCAGGAGATGTTCGCCTCGGGCGCGGTCTCGGTGGTGGGCGACTTCTTCCTTCTCGCGGGGATCATGGGGGCCATGCTCTGGCTCAACGCGGGCCTGGCCCTTCTCACCTTCGCGGCCATTCCGATCCTTCTGGCCTTCACGTTCTGGGTGCGCCCCCACATCCGGGACGCCTTCCGGCAGGTCCGCATCAAGCTGTCCGAGATCAACGTCTTCCTCCAGGAGCACCTGAGCGGCATGGCCGTCGTCCAGTTGTTCCGCAAGGAGGGGGAGACGGGCCGGCTCTTCGAGGGTCTCTCGGGGGAGTACCGCCGGCGGGCCCACCAGGCCATCCTCTACGACGTGAGCCTCTACGCCCTGGTCGAGGCCACAGAGTCCATCATGGTGGCCCTCATCATCTGGCACGCGGGGGGCCGCATCCTCGAAGGGATGTTGACCTTGGGCGTGCTGGTCGCTTTCCTGGGTTACATCCAGAAGTTCTTCTCCCCCCTCATGGACCTCTCGTCCAAGTACACCATCATGCAGTCCGCCATGACCGCCCTGGAGCGCATCTTCGGCTTGCTGGACGAGAAGGCGGACCCCGCGCTCCTCGGGACCGGCCGGGGCGCTCCCGGCGGGTCCGCCGGCCGTGCGGAAAGGGGCCCGGCCATCGCGTTCGAGGGCGTCGGCTTTTCCTACGGCGGGGAGCCCGAGGTCTTGAGGGGCGTCAGCTTCCGGGCTGGACCGGGGGAGACCGTCGCCCTCGTCGGGGCCACGGGCGCGGGAAAGAGCACGTGCCTCAAGCTCTTGTGCCGGCTCTACGAAGCGGGGCGGGGGCGGATCACCCTGGACGGCGTGGACATCCGGGAGATCCCGGCCCGGGAGGTCCGCAGGCGCGTCGGGATGGTCCTTCAGGACGTCTTTCTCTTCTCGGGCGACATCCGGCGCAACATCCGCCTGGGCGACGAGTCCATCGACGACGAAACGGTCCGAAGGGTGGCCGAGGAGGTCGGCGTCCAGGGGATGGTCCGCAGGTTTCCAGACGGATTCGAGTCCAGCGTCCTGGAGCGGGGGGGCAACCTCTCGGCCGGCGAGCGTCAGCTGCTTTCCCTGGCGCGGGCCGTCGCCCGGCGGCCGGAAGTCCTCCTGGTGGACGAGGCCACCTCCCACCTGGACCCGGCCACGGAGTACGAGACCCAGCGGGTCCTGGCCTCCCTGTACGGAAAGACCACGACCCTCGTCATCGCCCACAGGCTCTCCACCGTGAAGCGGGCCGACTGGATCGTCGTCCTCCACAAAGGGGAGGTCCGGGAGATCGGCGCGCACGCCGACCTTTTGGCCCAGGGGGGGATTTACGCCAGGCTCTACGACCTCCAGTACCGCCAGCAGGAAAACGGGAGCGGCCCCTCCCCGGACGTCGGCAAAGGCCGGAGCGGCCCGTCAGTGGACGGAACCCCCGGAAAGGCCCCCTGATTCGGAGGCGCGGGGCGGAGATCCAATGACGGCGAATTGAAAAAAATTGCGAGCTTTATCCACATCTTGTGGCAAACTTGTGGAAAAGTACCTAGATGTTGCCATAACCCTTCGTTTTTGCTTTCTTTATGTCCAGGACGGCGGTCAAAAAGAGACCTGGGGTGCTTAAAAGGCGGCGGGAGAAACTGCGGCGCGCGATCCGGGCGACGACAAGGCTTTTCGGGAGGCCGGAGCGGTCGCATGACGGCCGAGACGTCCTGAGCGCCCTCATCCAGACAATCCTCTCCCAGGCCACGACGGACGAAAACCGGGACGTGGCCTACGGACGCCTTCGTCGCCGGTTTCCGACGTGGGAGAAGGTCCTGGCGGCGGACGTGGACGAGATTGAGGAGGCCATCCGCCCGGGCGGACTCAGCCGGCAAAAGAGCGTCCGGATCCGCGACCTCCTGGCGTGGCTCCAGGAAACCCGGGGCGAGCTTTCCGCCGAATTTCTCCGCGAGATGGACCTGCGCCGGGCCACGGAGAGCCTGGGCCACCTGCGGGGGATCGGCGTCAAGACGCTCAGCGTCGTCCTCATGTTTACGTGCGGACGGGACGTGTTCCCGGTGGACACCCACGTTCACCGGGTGTGCCTGCGGCTGGGCCTCATCGACCCGAATTGCTCGGCTGAGAAGGCCCACGGGGAGATGACGGAGATCCTTCGACCCGGAGAGGCGTACGTCACCCACGTCAATTTCTGGAGGTTCGGGAAGCACGTCTGCCGGGCCCAGCGCCCCCTTTGCGGCGAGTGCCCCCTGGTGAGCGACTGTGTCTATCCCGACAAGGACTTTTCCCGGGCGGGCGGAACGAGGTAGCGGAAGGCCGCTGGACCTCCGGAGGAAGCGCTCCTCGACATGCAGAGATTTGCCCAGTGAAGGATACCGCGACGACCCAAAGGGGCCAGGTCGCGCTGGCGACCACGGCCCATTTGATCAACGACACCTACCAGGGCTTCATCGCCGTCCTCCTGCCGTTTTTCGTGACCCGGTGGGGTCTTTCCCTGGCGGAGGCCGGGGGGGTGGTGACAGCCTTTCTCGCCGTGACCTACTTCGCCCAGCCGGTCTTCGGATGGGTGTCCGATCGGGCGGGCGCAAGATACCTCCTGGCTGCCGGGCCGCTGGTGACCGCGTGCTTCACGGGGACGCTGGGGGTGGTCCCCTCCTTCGGGTGGCTGTTCCCCTGGGTGATCGTGTCAGGGCTCGGGGCCGCGGCGTTTCATCCCCCCGCCGCCACCCTGGTGAAACGCGCGGGCGGGGGCCGCACCGCCCTGAGCACGTCGGTCTTCTTGATGTCCGGGTATCTGGGTCTCGCCCTCGGCCCCCTGGAGATCCTGGCCATCGTCACGCGCTTCGGCCTGGAATCCTCCTACCTCTCGATCTTGCCCGGAGCCGTCATCTCGGTCCTGCTCTTCAAGTACGGGGCGGCGCCGAAAGGGGACGGTGAAGGGGGGAGCGGCCCGCCCCCCCTCTCGGAGCTAACCCGCGCCTGGCGCTCCCTTTCGGGTCTTTGGACCATCGTGGTCCTGCGGAACCTGACAAACGGCGTCCTCTACAGCTTCCTTCCACTTCTGCTGAAGGAGCGGGGCTTCTCGGTCTGGGCGGGGGGCGCCGCCCTGTCGACCTTCCTGGCGGTGGGGGCGTTCGGCGGGGTGCTGGGCGGCTATCTGGGGGACCGGTGGGACCGAAGGGGCATCATCATTTTCACCTTGACGCTGGCGACCGCTCTGCTGGGCGTCTTCGTGGGAACGGGGGGTCCGGTGTCGATGGCGGCCTTGTTCCTGGGCGGATGCCTTCTCATGACGTCAGGCCCCATCAACCTGGTCATGGCCCAGCAGATGTTCCCGGCGCACGCCGGCCTGTTGGCCAGCCTGATGATGGGTTTCGCCTACGGCGTGGGGAGCCTGGCCATCGTCGGGGTGGGCGCGGTGGCGGACCGCTTGGGAATGCCGGTCACCATGGCGGGGGCGATTGCCGTCCCCCTCATCGGCGCCTGGCTGGCCGTGGGCCTCAAAGATCCAAACCGTCCCCGCTGAGCCCCGCCCTCCGGAGGGTCAGGGGAGGGCCGGCTTCCGCGCGCGGGCGAGGGATCTTGAATGGCCATTCTGTTTGACGCGCGGTGAGCGCCGTGATAGGCTTTCTCTCGGTCGATCGGAACCACCTCTGCTTTCCTCTCTTTGATTCTCCCTTTCGGCCTTAGTCCGGGTCCCCGCCTCATCGGAGCCACAGGTCGCGACCTCGCGGGTTCGCGCAAAAAACTCAGGAGCAGAGATTGAAAAAGATATACGTGGGCAATCTGTCGTACAAGACGGCGGAGAAAGAACTCGAGTCGGCTTTCTCGGCCTTCGGGACGGTGGTGAGCGTATCCATCGTCCGGGATCTCCAGACCGGCGAATCCAGGGGCTTCGGTTTCGTCGAGATGGAACAGGATGAGGAGGCGGCCGCCGCCATCACCGGGCTCGGCGGCACGGAGCTCGACGGCCGCACGCTGACCGTCAATGAAGCCCGTCCACGCCCCGAGCGTTCCCATCGGCCCGGTGGAGGCGGACGCCGAGGGGGACCAGGCGGTGGCGGTCCCCGAGGCGGCGGCCCCGGACGGCGCTGGTGAGTCCGGCTGACGCTCGCCTGCCGGAGTGTGGAGGAGACCCAATCGCCGCGCGGACGCAATCCGGCGTCAAGGCGCGGCGAAAAAGACTGATTGTCCCTCTCGGCTGACAGCGGGGGAAGGCCGGATTCCCCTCCGGTGAGTCGGCGGCGAAGAATCCGGTGTGCGGCCCAGACGGTCCGCAGGCATGACCCGAGGCTTCACCGCGGGGGCCGGGTCGGGAGGCCGTGGGTGGCGGCGTCCGCCCGCCAGGAAGAAGCGCCGGAACTCCTCCAGCGCGGTCTCCGGGATCCCCGGGCTCCTGCGGAGCGTCTCGTACACCCTCGCGGGCTCTTTGGCGACGGTCTCCATCAGCCTCTGGGCGGAGGAGGAGGCGTCCGCGAGCTGCGTCCCCACCAGGAGGCGAATCAGCCAGTCCAGGGCCTTGACGAAAGACTCCGCCACCCCGTTGTCCATCTTGACGAAGACGGTCATGTGGTTCTGCATGACGGTCTCGCCGCCGTCTCTCCCGGGCGCGTAGTCCATCATGACGACGGCGCGGCCCCCCAGGTTTCGGATGAGCCAGCCGTTGTACTCCCCGTCTCCGCATCTGTTCCGCCTGGCCGCCGGGATGGGCTGGCAAGGAGAAAGTCATGACCGAAGACCTCCGGCGTTCGAGCAGCGGGGCGCCGGTTCCGAAATTCCGCAATCCCTTCCCCACGGTGGACATCATCATCGAGGTGGCCGATTCGTCGGCGCCGGGCAAGGGGCCGGCCGTCGTCCTCATCGAGCGGAGAAACCCTCCCGCCGGATGGGCGCTTCCCGGCGGGTACGTGGATTACGGGGAATCCCTGGAGGACGCCGCCGTCCGCGAGGCCAAAGAGGAGACGGGGCTGACGGTGGAGCTGGCGCGCCAGTTCCACGCGTACTCCGATCCCAAGCGGGACGCCCGGCAGCACAACATCACCGTCGTGTTCATCGCGCACATCTGGGGCCACGGCCCCCGGACGCCGACCCCGGGCTCCGACGCCCTGCGGGTCGGCCTCTTCACCCGGGACAACCTGCCCTCGCCCATCTGTTTCGACCACGCCCAAATCCTGGATGATTATTTCGGCGGACGGTATTGAAGCCGGGGGTGAAGGAGGAAGGGGCTTTCCCATGAGGCCGGCCTCTGCCGCTCCCGTCCACGGTTTCGGCGCGCCCAATCGGGGGAATCTTCCTTGAAGATCGCTCTCATCGGCCTGCCCGGCAGCGGGAAGACCACGGTATTCAACGCCCTCACCGGCGCGGGCGTGGACCCTCACGCCGGGGGACGCGCGGAGACCCACATCGACGTCGTCCAGGTTCCAGACCCGCGGGTGGATCGGTTGGGGGAGCTCTTCTCCTCCCGAAAGCTCGTCTACACCACCATCGAATATATGGACGTCGGGGGCCTTGGAGAGGGAGCCCGAAAGCTGGACGACCGGTTCCTGGCGGCGGTCCGGGACGCCGATGCCCTCCTGCTGGTGATCCGCGCCTTCCCCGAGGCCCCGGGCGCTCCCCTTCCGGACGCGGCGGCCGAGCTCGAGTCGGTCCACATGGAGCTGATGCTGTCCGACCTTCAGGTCGTGGAATCGCGCCTGGAGCGGCTGGAGACGGACATCGGCAAAGGCAGAAAAGAAGGCGTCCCGGAGCGGGACGCCCTGTTGCGGTGCCGCGGGACCCTGGAGGGGGGCGTCCCCTTGCGGGCCCTCGCGTTGGACGCCGAGGACGAAAAGCGCCTGCGCGGCTACGCCTTTCTGACGGGCAAGCCCCTCCTGGTCGTCTCCAACACGGGTGAGGAAAAGTCGGATGTCCGGCTCCCGGAGGGGGGCGACGCGCGGACCGTCGTCACCTTCCCGAAAACCGGATGGACCTCCTTCTGCGCGGCCCTGGAGGCGGAGCTTTTGAGCATGGGAGAGGAGGCCGAGGCGTTCGCCCGGGACATGGGCGTCGAGAGCTTTTCGCGGGACCGGGTCATCCGAATGACCTACGACCTGCTGGGCCTGCTCACCTTCCTGACGGCCGACGAGAAGGAGAGCCGGGCGTGGCCCGTCCCCAGAGGGTCCACCGCCCCGAAGGCGGCCGGCACGATCCACTCGGACCTGGAGCGGGGATTCATCCGGGCGGAGACGGTATCCTATGAAGACCTGGTTCGGGCCGGTTCCTGGGCGGCGGCTCGCTCCCAGGGGCTTTTGAGACTGGAGGGCAAGGATTACGAGATCCAGGAAGGGGACGTGATCCTCTTCCGGTTCAAGGTCTGAATGGACAAGCCGCAATCAGCCACATCGATACATCTGTCTCATTTCATCCATATTTTCTATTTGCAAAATCGTTCACCCTTATGTAGATTCCCAATCGCGTCATAAGAAGGACTTTTCGCTTGAGAATCCGGGTTTGAGCCGAGCGGGCAACCGAGGGTCCGCATTGGCCCGAAATCCGGTAGGGTTCTTCATCAGACCGAGCGTCTGCGGAAAGAGGGGGGGATGAGTCGCTTGCCTTCATCGCTAAAATCAATTCTCTCTATTTTCTTTTTCTTGTTTGGCGCCCAGATGGCTTTGGCCGACACGCCGACTGTGCTTCGCGTCTCCGCGATCCCCGATGAAGCGCCGACAGAGCTTCAACGAAAAGCCGAACCCCTGATGAGATATCTGGAGAAACAGCTCGGGGTGAAGGTGAAGTACGTCCCGGTTGTGGACTACGCGGCGACGGTGGAGGGCCTGGCGGCGAAGAAACTGGACCTCGTCTGGTACGGCGGGTTCACGTTCGTCCAGGCCCGGAAGAGGACGGGGAACGCCATTCCCCTCGTGATGCGCATCGAGGACGCCAACTTCCACAGCAAGTTCATCGCCTACAAGGACTCGGGGATCAAGCGCCTCGAAGACCTGAAGGGAAAGACGTTCGCCTTCGGAAGCGTAGGCTCCACCTCGGGCCATCTGATGCCCCGTTATTTTCTCTTGCAGCATCACATTGTCCCGGAGCGGGACTTCGCCAAGTTCAGCTTCAGCGGCTCCCATGACGCCACCGCCAAGTGGGTGGAAGCGGGGCGCGTCCAGGCGGGCGTCCTCAACGAGTCCGTGTGGGAAAAGCTCGTCGAGTCCGGGAAGGTGGACGTGAACAAGGTGAAGGTCATCTGGACCACCCCCGCATACGTGGACTACAACTGGACGGTGCGGGGCGATCTGGACCGCATGCTGATGACCAGGATCACCCGCGCCTTCCTGAACCTGGATCACGCCAATCCGGAACACAGGAAGATCATGGACCTGCAGCGGGCCAGGGGCTACGTCATCGCCACGCCGGACGACTTCAAGGGGGTCGAGGCGGCGGCCAAGGCGGCGAAGCTCTTGCAATAGCGACTGTGACACAGGGGGGCGGGCGATTGCCGGGTCCGGTTGAATCCATGAGCGAGAGACGGATGTTCTCACTGCGCGGAGTCACGAAGCGGTTCAAGACGGGGGAGGTCGCCCTGGCGGGCGTCGATCTGGACATCGGGGCGGGAGAGCAGGCGGCCTTCATCGGCCCGAGCGGGGCGGGGAAGACCACCCTCTTCCGCGTTCTCAACTGCACCCTGAGGCCGACCCGGGGCGAGCTCCGCATCGGCGGCGAGGACGCGGCCCGCCTCCGCGGCAGGCGCCTGCGGGAGGTCCGCCGGAGGATCGGAACGGTCTATCAGCACCAAAACCTGGTGGGCCGCCTGCGGGTCGTTCACAACGTACTGGCGGGGCGCCTGGGCGCCTGGGGCGCGCTGCGGGGCCTGGCGTCCCTGGTCCGCCCGGCCGAGGTGGAGACCGCCCAGGCGGCGCTGGGCCGGGTGGGCATCCCCGAGAAGCTCTTCTCCCGCACGGACGACCTCTCCGGGGGGGAGCGCCAGCGCGTGGCCGTCGCCCGCGTCCTCGTTCAGGACCCCGACTGCATCCTCGCCGACGAGCCGGTTTCCTCCGTGGACCCCGCCCTGGCAGAGGGCATCGTGAAGCTCTTGGTCCGCCTGAGCCAGGAGAGCGGGAAGACGCTGGCCATGAACCTCCACAGCGTGGATCTGGCCCTGGCCCATTTCCCCCGGGTGATCGGCATCCACCAGGGAGCCGTCCTGTTCGACCGAAAGCCCGAGGAGGTTTCCGCGGCCGACCTCCAGGCGCTCTATCCGCCGAAGATCGAGGAGGCGCGGCAGGACTTCGGGTCCTTCGCCCCATACGTGGAAAGTGAGCCCATCCGCCTCTACGGCAGCCGGCCCGGCTAGGCCCCCGCGGTCGGCTTTTCCCTTCATCGGCTGGTTCGTATTCCTCGCGGCGCTGGCGGCGAGCTGGCGCATCGCCGAGGTGCGCCCGCTGGAGCTCCTCCTGGGGGAGGGGCGGGACAAGCTCTTTTCCTTCGTGAAGGAGATGTTCCCGCCGGACCTGTCGGCCGAGTTTCTCGGGTTCACCCTCCGCCCCGCCATCGAGACCCTCCAGATCTCCATCCTGGGGACGGCCCTGGCGGTTGTGATCGGCTTTCCCCTGTCGCTCCTCGCCGCCAGCAACCTCTCTTTCACGGGTGTGCTCCACGAGGCGGAGGTGGAGGGGAGGCCGGCCCTGCGGGCGCTCCGCTCCATTCCGTACGTCCTGGCCCGCTCGGCCCTGAACGTGTTCCGGGCGGTCCCGGAGTTCGTCTGGGCGCTCATCTTCGTGCGGGCCGTCGGGCTGGGCCCGTTCCCCGGGGTGCTGGCCATCGGCGTCGGGTACGGGGGCGTCCTGGGCAAGGTCTTCGCCGAGATCTTCGAGGAGGTGAGTCCCCAACCCCTGGAGGCGCTCCAGGCCACCGGGGCGTCCAGGCTCTCCACGTTCTTCTACGGCTTCCTGCCGCAGGCCCTGCCCAACCTGGCGTCCTACGCCCTCTACCGCTGGGAGTGCGCCATCCGCGCGGCGGCCATCCTGGGGTTCGTGGGCGCCGGGGGGATCGGCCAGCAGATCGAGGTCTCGATGCGGATGTTCAAACAACAGGAAACCCTGACGCTCATCCTGATCCTCCTCGTCATGGTCACGGCGGTGGACAGGGCCAGCGCCTGGATCCGGAAGCAGATCCTGTGAGCCGCTTGCGCGGGTCGCCCAGCCCGGCTTCCGCCGGTTCAGCCGGCCCCTCGGGAGGGGACGCGCGGACGCCGCCCAAGCGCGCCCTCCGCGCCCCGTGGAAGACATGGGGGAGCGCCGCCCTCGCGGCCGGGCTCCTCGCCTGGAGCTACTCCGGCGCGGAGGCCAACCTCCGGGAGCTCCTGGG
>JACPRG010000009.1 GCA_016190025.1 Candidatus Tectimicrobiota bacterium | reverse complement strand
TTCGAGAAAGGGCAACCACGGATCGCCGCGAGGAGGCAACTTCACGGTCACCGTGGTGCCATCACGCCGCACGACTTGCGTCCTGCCGGGCGGTACGTGGCCTACAACCGTGATCGTCGGATACGTCACGAGTTCGCCGAACGTATCCTCCCTCACAAGAAGGATTTCCTCAACGTGACGGCGTGCGAGCAACTCACGCAGTGGGCCAGCCGTCTCAACGTACAGGTATTTCTCCGGCGTGATGAAAACCAGTCGGCCACCCGGAGCAAGCTGCCGCAGAGCTTCCTCGAAAAAGAGCAGATAGAGATCGAAGCGGCCGCGCGCTGTGGCGTACCGCGCGCGGTATCGAGCCTTCTCGGCTTCCGACAGCCCCGTAATCGGCACGTAGGGCGGGTTGCCAACGATGTAGTTGTAGGCCATGCGGCCGTCCTCGAGGAAGTCGGCGTGCTCGATGGATACAGCGCGCAGCCGGTCGTACTTCGCCCGCAGGGCTGATAGGTGGCGCGGATCCGACTCGACGCCGGTGATGCGCGGAAGCGGAAGCCGTCGCCGCTGGCACCACCGGATGACGCCGTCAATGAACTCTCCCGTCCCGCAGCCTGGGTCAAGGACGGTGTTGTCCGCGATGGGCGACCGCCCGCGGAACAATAGGTCAACCATCGTATCGACAGTTTCGCGGGGCGTGGGTACAAAGCCCTTCATCGTTGCTCCTGTCCTCCCAGACAAAGCTGTTCAGCAGGGTTGGGTTCTGGTTTATAGTGCCTCACAGATTGCCATCTCCGTGTCGAAGCCCGGGCTATAGGGATTTTCGCGCTATCACTGATTCCTGCCTGCCGTCCAATAATAATTAGATTGATCCGCATAAGGTGGGAGATTCGTTTTCCTGCGTCGTAAGACGCCGTTCCATAGCGTCTTACGACAGCCATAATTCTTGAGATATCAACGCATTGCATTGAGGTTGTCCCTTATCACGGCGCGTTATGAGGTATTGAATCCCTTTCCAGAACCCCCGTCAAGAGTTTTTCGAGGTCCATCAACCAGTCTCCGAACACCTATGGGGAATGTAGGCGAAACTAATACAAATATCAATGGAAAAATTGTGTGGGCGGGGTGAAGACCGCGACGCGGCGGGGCCGACGCGCAGGCGGGGGCGGAGGGCAGGCTTTGGCGCGCCCCTTGTATCGTGGTAGTGCCATTCGATATTGTCCCCGTAGGGGCACCCCTGCGTGGGTGCCCTGGGCGGCTCTACGCCTCGGTCGCGCGGTTGGGCCGATGGTCAAAGCCGACGGTCAATTCGGCAAATCCGGGCTCCTAGACCCTCGGTGGTACAGACCTGCAAAATTTCTCGAACGGGTGAAACGGCGAAAACGAATAAAATACGAAATAATATGTCGACGGCTCGCACGGCGGGGGCTAGATTATACGCAAATTTAGAGAAAGTCACTCGGCCCAATGGAGGAAAGACAGAGAAACAGGTCTAAGTCCTGAGTTATCCCAGTTTCAAGCAATTTGCGTAAGCGGGCGTCCCTTGGATCGCTTTGAGTGAGGAAAAGCGCCTGGATGCGGCGGACGGCTGATTGCCGGTGCTGATCCTGCCGTCAGGACATGATCAAAAAAGCCGCCCTTCCGGGCGGCTCTCGCGTCTTTGGGGCGATGCGCGGGGCTTCCCGCCTGGGGGCGGGTCAGGTCACGCCGAGGCCCTCCCGGATGTGCTTGACGTAGGAGATGAATCTGGGGTCATCCCGCAGGGCGGTCGTCCGGGGGCGGGGGAGATCGATGGGGATGACCTCGGATATCCGGCCGGGGCGCGGGGTCATGACGATCACCCGGTCCCCCAGGAAAACGGCCTCCGAAATACTGTGGGTGATGAACAGGACCGACTTCTGGGCCTCGCTCCAGATCCTCAAAAGCTCCAGGTTCATCTCGTCCCGGGTGATGGCGTCCAGCGCCCCGAAGGGCTCGTCCATGAGGAGGAGGGGCGGGTCGTGGATGAGGGCGCGCGAGATGGACACCCGCTGCTGCATCCCGCCGGAGAGCTCGTTGGGGTACTTGCCCTCGAAGCCCTGGAGCCCCACGAGCCCCAAAAGGCGCACGGCCTTCTCCCGGTAGTCCTCGACCCGGAGCTTGCGGGCCTCGATCTGGAGCAGGACGTTGTCGAGGGTCTTCCGCCAGGCCAAAAGGACCGGGGACTGAAAGACGACGCCCACGTTGGTCAGGGGGCCCCGGACCGGGGCCCCCGCCACGTGAACCGTCCCCGAGGTGGGCGCCAGAAGGCCCGCCGTGAGCTTGAGCAGGGTGGTCTTCCCGCACCCGCTCCGCCCCACGACGGTGAGGAACTCGCCGTCTCCCACCTCGAGGGACACCTCCTCCAGGGCGACGACCTTGTCCCCTCCCGTGTTGTAGACCTTCCGGACCTTGCGGTATTCGATGACGTTGGCCAAAGGTCCTTCCTGCGCTCCCGGCTCTACATGCCCGGGGTCGGCCCGATGAACCGGTTGGTGTAGGTGGCCTTGTAGTCCACGGGCGGCTTGAGATTGAAGTACTTGTTGGAGATCTCCGCGGACTTCTTCACCAGGGATTCCTTCATGTAGCCCAGGCCCTTGCCTTTCGTCTCCGGGTCCTGGACGTCCATCAGGCCCTCCTCCACCTGGGCCTGGCTGATCTCGCGGTCTTTCTCGCGATTGGCCTGCATGAACACCTCGAAGGCCTCTTTGGGGTTTTTGATGGACCAGGCCCACGCCTCGTAGCTCGCCTGAAGGAGTTTCCGGATCTGGTCGGGGTTGCCGTTGATCCGGTCCGGGTGGGTCTGGATCATGTGGCCGTAGGTGTCGATCCCCAGGTCTTTGAAGTAGAGGAAGTTGAGCTTTTTCCCCTGGCGCTTGGCGATGATCGCCATCCGGGGGAGGCTGGAGCCGCGCGCCCCCGAGAAGAAGTCGATCTTGCCCTCGAAGAGGGCGGGGGTGCGCACCGCCTCTTTCATGATCATGATCTTGACTTTTTTGACATCGAAGCCGGAGGCGGCGGCCATGGCCGGCAGCAGCACGTTGCCGAAGTCCGTGGGGGTCGACCCGTAACGCTTCCCCTCGAAGTCCTTGGCCGTCTTGATCCCCGAGCTTTCCAGGAACATGAACCCGCCGCCCTGGTAGACGATCCCCGCGCCGATGGCCACGTTCTTCGCGCCCTTGGACACCGCCCGGAGCATGGTGGGGAAGTCCCCGTAGCTGTAATCCACCTGCTTGGTGTCCACGTTGGTGGCCGCCATGCCGGAGCCGCGCCCCTGCAGGAGCGTCACGTCCAGGCCGTTCTTCTTGTAGTACCCCTTGTCGCGGGCGACGAAGAAGGCGATGTGCTTCCCGCCGAAGATCCAGTCCATCAGGAACTTCACCTCTTCGGCCGCCGCCGTGCGGGGGCCGGCCCCGAAGGTCAGGGCCGCGGCCAGCAGGCCCGTCAGAACCGTCGCGCCTTTGAATCTCATGATCGTCCCTCCTTTTCCCTTGCCGGAGACCGCTGTCACAGGTCCATGGGCTGGACGCCGCGACGCCAGGGCATGAGCTTTTTCTCCAGTCCCACCAGGATGCCGAACAGCCCGATGGACATGACCGCGAGGATGAAAATGGCGGCGAAGATGAGGCGGGCGTTCAGCTCCTCGTTGCCGATGATGATCAGGTACCCCAGCCCCCTTTGCCCCGCGACGAATTCCGCCACCACCGCCCCGATGACCGCCAGCGCGATGGAGGCCTTGAACCCGGCGAACAGAAACGGCACCGAATTGGGCAGGCGGATCTTCTTGAACTCGTCCCACCGGCTCATGCCCATCGTCTTGGCCAAATCCAGCATCTCGGTCTCGATCTGGGAAAACCCGACCACCGAGTTGATGACCATCGGGAAAAAGGCGACGAGGAACGCGATGACCACCTTGGAGAGCATGCTGTCGATGCCCAGCCAGATCAGGATCAGCGGGGCGACCGCGATGCGGGGAATGGAGCTGACGACGACGAGGGAGGGATAAATGGTCAGCCACAAAAAGCGGGAGTACACAATCCCGATCCCCGAGCTGACCCCGACGGCGACCCCGATCAAAAAGCCGAGGATCGTCTCGTAGAAAGTCGGCAGCGAATGCCGGAAGACCAGGGCGCCCCGCTTCTGGAACTCTTCAACCACCCCCCAGGGCGTGGGCAGCAGGTAGCTGGGGATGCCGATGAGCGGGACGACGAGCTGCCACAGGATCAGCAGGCAGAGGAAGAACAGGATCGACCACTTGATCCCGCTGGAGCCCAGACCGGCGACCGCGCCCTCCTTCATCTTTCCTCCGGATCGAAACCAGTATGTCGGGGCTGATGGCCCCGATCCTAGGGGAATGCGGCCCCCTCGTCAATCCCGCCGCCGGCCTCTCGGAGAAAAATCCCCCTTCTCGGCCAAGGGGGGAGCCCTCGCCCCTGGGTCGGAGGGCTCCCGGCCCTATCGCAATCCGCCCGCTCTCCGGGCTTGCCGGGGCGCGCCCTCAGCAGCTCGGGACGGCCGGATTTCCCTCGCCCGGCCCGGCGGCGGACACCGCGTCCCGGGCGGAGGCGCCCACGGCCGCGGGCGCCCCCTCCTCGCCGCCGAGCCAGCGGCGCATCTTTGACACGGTCTCTTGCGGGATGCTGTTTCGCACGGCGAACCTGGCGAGGGACGGCTTGGCGGTGGCGTCGAAGATCGTCTTGCACTGGACGCCCTCGCCGCGGTTCGAGGGGTCGAGGTCCGAGCCCAGCCCGCCCGGGATGTTGACGATGTCCGTGTCTCCCTGCAGGCGCGTGGCGATGGCCCACAGGACCTGCTTTTCGTCGAAGATGTCCACGTCCTTGTCCACCACGACCACCTGTTTGGCCAAGAGGTCGGCCCCGAACACGGCCATGGCCACGTTGCGGGGCTGTCCCTCGGCCTGCTTGTCGATGGAGACGAAGTAGTGGAAGCGGCCGCGCCCCGTGTAGGCCACGTGGATGTTCTGAAGGGTGGGGCAGGCGCCCTTGGCGACGTCGAACACGTACGCCTCCTTGGCGATGGCGGGCATGATGCAGTGCTCGGTGGCGCTGGAGGAGATGGTCTGGTAGATGGGGTCCCGGCGGTGCGTCACGGCCTTGAACTTGAGGACGGGCCGGGGCCGCTTGCCCACGGCGTAGCCCGTGAACTCCCCGAAGGGCCCCTCCTCCGCCCGCTCGTGAGGTAGGACCTCCCCTTCGAGGACGATCTCGGCGTCCGCCATGATGTCCAGGTCGCTCGTCACGCAGCGCGCGAGGCGCAGGGGCTCTTCCATCAGCCCCCCGATGACGGCCAGCTCGTCCACGTCGATGGGCACCAGGGAGAGCGAGCCGAGCATCCAGAGGGGGTGGTTGCCGATGCTCACGGCCACCGGCAGGGGCCGGCCCGCGCGCTCCGCCTTCTTGTGGAGGACGTCCAGGTGCTTGCCCGGGTGGATGTGGATGTAGGCCGTTTCGCGGTCCACGATCTGGCACCGGATGAAGGAGGCGTTGCGGACGCCCGTCTCCGGATCCTTGGCGATCATGAGCCCCGCCGTGACGTAGGGGCCGGCGTCGGCGACGTGCGCCGTGATGTGGGGGAGCTGGGTGATGTCCAGGTCCCGGCCCGTCTTGACCACCTCCTGGACGGGGGCGGAGGAGACCCGCTCCGGAGGGACGGGCCGCTTCTCCCGCCTGCGGAACTCCCGGACGAGCTCCGAGGTCGGCGCCCCCATGGAGTAGGCCATGAGCTTGCGGCTCGCGGCGGCGCCCACCACGATGGGGTGAGGCGAGCCCTTCACGCGGGGAAAGAACACGACGGGGTAGCGGTTGACCCGGATGAGCTCCTCGACGAGCGCCGTCACCTCGAAGCGGGGGTCGACCTCCTCGGGGTACTCCAGATAGTCCTCCGGGTGCTCGGCCTTGACCTCCTCGATGAACGAGCGCAAGGTCTTCATCTTTGTTGTCTCCTTCCCGCCTCGGCGCCTCCCGAGGCCCTCAGGGCTTTCAGGATCTCCTCCCGGCGGACGGGGAGGCTCCGGATGCGGATTCCCGTCGCGTCGTGAATGGCGTTCAGGATGGCGGGAGCCGTGGGGTGGAGCGGCGGCTCTCCCACCCCTTTCGCCCCGAAGGGGCCGAAGGGGTCCGGCTCTTCGACCAGCAGGCATTCCACCTCGGGCGCGTCCGTGGTCCGGGGAAGATGATAGTCCTGGAAGTTGCGGGTCTTGTAGGGATCAAACCGCTCTAAGAGTCCATAGCCCATCCCCATCGCCACGCCGCCGTTCAACTGCCCTTCGATGAGGAGGGGATTGATGGCGCGGCCCACCTCGTGGGCCGCCGCCACCCGCAGCACCTTCACCTCGCCCGTGTCCGCGTCCACGGCCACCTCGACCAGCTGGCTCCCGAAAGAGTACGTCATGTAGGGCTTGCCCCGCCCCGTTTGGGGATCGAGGGGGGTGGTCTCGGGCTCGAAAGTGGCCTCGCCGCGGAAGCCGACCCCGCCCCGGGCGACGACGGCCCGGCGCGCCGCCTCGGCAAAGGGGAGTCCCCGCCCGCGCGTCCCCCGGACGGCCACGAAGCCGTCTTCCACGCGGATGTCCTCCGCGCGGGCCTCGAGCACGTCGGCCAGGGCCGGCACCAGTTCCCGCTTGATCGCCTCGGCCGCGAGCCGGATGGCGTTTCCGCTCATGAAGGTCTGGCGCGTCGCCGCGGAGATGCCCGCCTCGGGCGTGCGGCCCGTGTCCCCCTGGACGACGCGGACGGCCTCGAAAGGAAGCCCCATCTCTTCTGCCGCCACCTGTCCCAGGACGGTGGTGGCGCCCTGGCCCATGTCGGCCGCCCCCGTGAACAGGGTCAGCTCCCCCGCCTCGTCCACCTCCAGGCGGGCGGAGGAGGGGTTGGGAAGCCCCGTGACGCCCACCCCGTGCCACATGGAGGCGACTCCCATCCCGTAGAGCGTCCGGCGGGCCGGCCCGCGTCCGCCCGCTCCCTCGGCGCCCGGCCCCTCCCGGGGAGAGGCGGGTGGGCCTTCCTGGATGCGCCGCTCCCTGACCTTTCGGATCTGGCGGAGCGTCTCGCCGATGGCGACGCTGCCCCCCAGGACCTGGCCCGTCCCGGTGGTCGATCCCCGCCGCAGGGCGTTCCGGAGCCGAAGCTCGATGGGGTCCATGCCGAGCTCCCGGGCCAGCAGGTCCATCTGGGATTCGTGGACGACGGTGGCCTGGCCCACGCCGAAGCCCCGCATCGCGCCGCAGATGGGGTGGTTGGTGTAGACCCCGGTGACGGCGACGTGGACGTTTTCGATCTCGTAGGGCCCCGCGGCGTGGATGGCGCAGCGGCTGGTCACGCCGGGAGTGGCCGAGGTGTAGGCGCCGGCGTCGGCCACGGCCTCGAACCACACGGCTGCTAGCTTCCCGTCCCGCGTCGCGCCCGTTTTGGCGTGGATGCGCATGGGGTGGCGCTTGTTGGAGGCCAGGAAGACCTCCTCCCGCGACATCACGAGCTTGACGGGCCGCCTCAGGCGATGGGCGGCCAGGGCCACGAACCCGTGGGCCGTGAGGTCGATCTTCCCCCCGAAGGCGCCCCCCGTCGCGGCCTGCACGATGCGGCAGCGTTCTTCCGGGAGGCCCAGCAGGGCGGCCACGTCGCGCAGGTTGGCGTGAGCGTCCTGCGTCCCCACGTGGACGGCCACCCGGCCCTCCTCGTCGATCTCGCCCAGGGCGGCGTGGGGCTCGAGGAAGGCGTGCTCGATCATAGAGGTGGAGTACGTGTTTTCGACGACCACGTCGGCCCGGCGGAGGGCCGCCTGCGCGTCCCCCCGCTCGATGCGGCTCACGCAGGCGACGTTTCCCCCTTCGTGGACCTGGGGCGCGTCGGGGCGAAGGGCCTCGTCGGGATCGAAGACGGCGGGGAGCGCGCGGTAGTCCACCCGGACGGCCCGCCTTCCCTCCTCGGCCGCTTCGGCGGACTCGGCCACGACCATGGCCATGGCGTCCCCCACGAAGCGGACCCGGCCGTCGGAGAAGAGGTGCTGGTCCTTCTTGATGAGTCCATAGCGGTTGGTGCCGGGGACGTCTTTGGCGGTGAAGACGGCCCGGACCCCCGGGACGGCCCGCGCGGCGGAGTCGTCGATGGCGAGGATCTCGCCGTGCGGGATGGGGCTCCGGACCACCGCCGCGTGCAAAAGGCCTTCCCGGACCATGTCCGCGGCGTACAGGGCGCTTCCCCTGACCCGGGGCAGGAATTCCCGCCCCGTCAGCCGCTTCCCCACGACTCGGCTCTCCGGGCTCATGTTTCCCCCCTTTCCTGCAGAGCGTCCTCGATCCCTCTCCGGACGAGGCCCTCCAGAATGAGGTCTGTGTATGTGTCTCGGGCTTCCGGGTGGCGCGCCCGGAAATCCCGCGAGGCGGCCGCCGCCGCGCGGCTTTCTCCCGTCGCCCCATCGTCGCCCCCGTCGCCCAGCGTCCTCTCGAATCGCCCGAAGACCCCGGCCGAGCCGGCGAGGGCGAAGTGGACCTCCCGGGGGGCGGGGCGCGCCAGGGCGAGGGCCAGGTGATAAGGGCTCCGCCAGCGCAGGGGCTCGATGACCTGGAGCGAGGCGCGCAGAGGGCGGGCGGCGTTCACGTCAACGGAGACGAGGAGCTCGTCCTCCGAGACCCGCGGCCCCCCCGGCCGGCACAGGAATTCCGCCAGGCCGACGCGGCGCTCTCCCCCGGCCCGCAGCAGGCGGACTTCCCCCCCCAGGACCAGGAGGGAGGCGGCGATCTCCGCGAATCGCCCGGGGTTGAAGAGCTTGCCGCCGAGGGTCCCGCGGTTACGCATCTGGGGGACGGACGTGATCCCGGCCGCGCGGGAGAGAAGGGGGGCCCGCGCCGCCGCTTGGGGCGAGGAGGCGAGATCGGAAAGGCGCGTGAGCGCCCCGATGGAGAGGCGGTCTTTGTCTTGGCGGATCCCGGAAAGTTCGGCGATCCGTCTGGGGTCGAGCAGCCGCCGGGGGCGGCCGCCGGTCCCCGGGCCGCCGTCCCGGAGCGCGGGGACGAGTTGGGTCCCCCCTCCCAGAACCGCCGTCCCGCCTTCCGCCAAAAGGTCCAGGGCCTCCCGGAGGGAGGCGGGCTCCAGGTATTGCGGCGCCGCCGTCATGCCAGGGGTCCCCGCTCCGCGCCTTTCGCCCCTTCGCGCCCGTTTGAGTGGAAGGGGCCTCGGCCCTGCGCGCCGTTGGAACTCTTGGAAGCGCGCGACCTCATCCGATCGGCCGCCAGGAGGACGGCGGAGAGGATGGGGTTATAGCCGGTGCACCGGCAGAGGATGCCCGAAAGGGCCTCCTGCACCTCCGTCCGGGTCGGCTGGGGGCGGGACTGGAGGAGGGCCAGCGCGGTCAAAGTGACGGCGGGGATGCAGAAGCCGCACTGGACGGCCCCCGTCTCCACCAGCGCCTCCTGGATGGGATGAAGACTCCCGCGCGCCCCCTCTCCCGCCGAGAGTCCCTCGACGGTCCACACCGAACGCCCCGAGACCCTGGGCGCCAGCTCGAGGCAAGCGAAGACGGGCTCCCCGTCGATCAGCACCGTGCACGACCCGCACTCGCCGATGGCGCACCCGTCCTTGGTGCCGGTGAGGCCCAGGTCTTCGCGCAGCACGCAGAGGAGCGTCCGGTAGGGGGGGACCTGAACCCGGGTGGGCTTGCCGTTCAGCGTGAAGCGGAGATCCACGGAAACCCTCCAGATGGTTTTCGCCTCGCCTGTGAGACGGTGCGGGTCAGCGAGCCGGTATCGTCAACATTTTATTGGAAGACACCCCGGGCTCAAAAGCCTTCCTCAAGCCCGCCCTCGCCGGAGCGGAGAAGGGAGGCGCGTCAGGAGATCGGCCGTCTCCCTCCGTTTCAGTCGATGACGGCGATTCCGTCGATCTCGACCTGGTACTGGACGTTGAGGCCCGCCTGGACGCACAGGCGCGCGGGGGGCTTGGCCTCGTTGATGTACCGCCGGTAGACCTTGTTCATGGCCTCCCAGTTCTTCATGTCGGTCAGGTAGACGGTGAAGCGGATGAAGTCCTTCATGCTTCCTCCCGCGGCCTCCACCACGGTTTTCAAGTTCTCCATGCACTGGCGGACCTGGCCCTCGAAGTCCTTGGGGATCTCCAGGGTCTTGGGGTGGCGGGGCACCTGGCCCCCGGTGAACAGGAGGTTTCCCACCTTGGCCGCGGGGGTCATCCACGTGATGTGGCCGGGGAGTTTGTCGGACTTGACGGCTTCCCAGGGCATTTGCGACTCCTCCTCTGTGAAAAAGGGCTCAGACGGCCGTCCCGGCCCTCACCGGGACGGTCCCGGGGATTCATGGTTCAACGTTCGCCGTGAGGCTGAGCCGTTTTGGACCCCGGCGGACCCGAATTGCATTTTTCGCAAGAAACTTGACTCCGGTGCAATTGTAGACCGAGTCCGGTCCGGGAGACAAGCCGGATTCGCCCGCATCGGGGGCCGCGCCTTCAGTTGTGTTCGCTCGGCCCCATGATGGTGATCCCCTCGTTCTCCTCGATGTGCCGGACGAAGAGGTACTTGTGCTCGCGGCCGTCGGCGTGCTTTCGGGCCAGGCCGGGCTCTCTCACGGCCTCCACCTTGGCCACGATGAAATGGGGGCCGGCGGAGCGCAGGGCCTCCTCGCAGGCGCGGCCGAAGGCCTCCAGGTCGCTCACCGTGCGCGCGCGGTCGATCCCGCAGGCGCGGGCGATCCCCGCCAGGTCGGTCCGCCCGGCGGTGTGGGTCGGCGGGCCGCCGATGGAGAGGTAGGACTCGTTGTCCCACACGATGACCGCCAGGTTCTCGGGCCGCTCGTTCCCCAGGGTCGCGATGATCCCCAGGTTGAGCAGCAGGCCGCCGTCGGTGTCGAGGGCGATGACCTTCCGGTGGGGGAGGCCCATGGAGAGACCGAACGCCACGGGGGAGACGGTGCCCAGGTGCTGGTGAAACCAGCTCCGCCTCCTCATGTGGGGAGCGGCGTTGTACCATTCGTCCACGGTCCCGCCCAGGGGAAGGACGAGCAACTCGTCTTTCAGCTTCGGAGCGAGGACCTTCATGCACTCGTATCGCTTCATCGCACGACGCTCCCCGCCATGACGACGGCCGTGTGGTAGTAGGAGGAATACGCGTGATGGAAGGCGTCGAGGATGGCTTCTTTGATCTCCCCGTCCCTCCGCACGACCCGGTAGGGGATCCGCAGGGCCTGGAGGATGGGCTCCATCGTGATTCCGTGGGGGACGCCCCACCAGTTCTTCTCCCCGATGTCGCCCCGGTAGCTCATGATCATGACCACCGGGACGCCGTGCCCCAGCCCCATCCGGGCCAGGGGCTCGGCCGCCACGCGGATGCCGGAGTTCTCCATGATCATGACGGCCCGCTTGCCCGAGGCGAAAACGCCCCCGCAGATGGCGACGCCCTCTCCCTCGTTGGTGACGCACACGGAGCGGATGTCGGGGTCCTTCACCACGGCCTCGTACAGTTCCTTCAGGTAGGAGTCCGGCAGGTACACGGCGATGCTCACCCCGGCTTCCTTGAGCGCCTCCACGGCCAGCTTGACGGATTCCGCGCGCATGACTGACTCCGACCCGTGACTGACTCCGACCGACATGCGGGGGATCCGGCCGGTCGCCGGGACCCGCGTTCTTCGACCTGCTCGCAATGCATTGAGGATCTCCAGGAAGGTATCCGAAAGAGGGAGGCCGGGTCAAGGGAAGGGCGTCCGGGGCCGCCCGGCGGGTCCGGCGGGGGGCGAACCGACAGGTGGTCGCCGCCCCAGGCCCCTGGGAAATCAGCCCGCCCGGGTCAGGTCCTCGCGCCCGCGGGCGCAACCTTCGCTTTCCCGCCCATGCGGCTCCGCCCCCGGATCGCCAGGGCGCAGGCCGCCGCCCCGGCCAACAGAGCGGCCCCGGCCAGGAACGCCTCGTCGTATCTCCCCCAGCGGTCATAGGCCATCCCGCCGGCCAGCGGCCCGAAGAAGGAGCCGACGTAGTGCACGAAGATCAGATAGCCGTAGACTGTGCCGAACGACCGGGGCCCGTACAGCTCCCGCGTCGCGGCGGACGTGATGGGGTTCGAGGCGAAGAGGACGAAGCCGTAGAACCCCATGAAGGCGTAGAGAGGCTCGATGCTCCGGCTCCACGTCAGGAGGAGAAATCCCGCCGCCCGGACGGCGTACGCGACCGCCAGGGGGACCGGCCGGCCCGCGCGGTCCGAGATCGCCGAGAAGACGACCGTCCCCACGATGCTGACGCCGCCCGCCGCCCCCAGGATGTTGGCGGCCGTCTGGTCGGGCACGCCCAGGCCGATGGCGAAGATGGGGAAGTGGAAGAACAGCAGGAAGTCCGTGAACCCGCACGCGAAGTAGGTGGCCGAGAGGAGCCAGAACGCCGGCGTGCGCAGGGCTTCGCGCGGGGGGACGTGCTCCGATCTGTCTGCGTGCGACGCACAGGCGGGAAGGTCTTCCGGTCCGGCGCCTGGAGGGGCCGGGAATTCCGCTTCGCCGACGCCCGCGATCTGTTGCGGCCGGTCCCGGAGAAGTGGGAGCAGGAGGAGGACAACCGCGACCCAGAGGCCCGCGCCCAGGATCCAGAACGCCGCGCGCCAGGAAAACCGCAGGATGAGGAGCTGGATGAGCGGGGTCAGGACGAGCTCCCCCGCGCTGAACCCGGCGAACGCGATCCCGATGGCCGTTCCCCGGCGCCGGTCGAACCACTGGGCGACGGCGTCGCCGACGGCGGCCAGGGAGGAGAATCCATACCCGGCGGCCATCACGAGGCTGAACGTGATGGAAATGGCGGCCACGCCGGGCGCGAAGCCGCTCAGAAGAAGCCCAGCCCCCATGAGTGTCATTCCGGCGCGGATGGTGCGGGAGGCCCCGAACCTTCGAATGACCCGCCCGACGACGAGCTGCGTCGCTGCGATGGTGACGATGGCGATGGAGGTGACCAGGGAGAGCGACGTCCGGGCCAGGCCGAATTCCGCCAGCAGGGGCTTGAAGAAGACGCCGAAGCTGTGCCAGATGCCCGCCGAGAAGAAAAGCGCCAGGAAGCCGCCGGCCACGACCACCCAGGGGCGGGCGAGCCTTTCGCCGCGCGGGGTTTTCCGGAGAGCCGCCGCCGGGGGGGAGTCCGTCAAAGGGGCGATCCGCGCCGCCGATCGAGGGCGAGCAGGAAGGGATTCGTCGCGCGTTCCCGCCGGATGCTCGTCGTCGGGCCGTGGCCCGGATGGACCAGGAGCGCGTCGTCCAGGGTCAGGATCTTCGTTTTCAGGGTCTCCATCAGCGTCTCGGAGTCCGCGCCGGGCAGGTCCGTCCGCCCGATGGAGCCCGCGAACAGGACGTCGCCGCCGATGAGCCGGTCGGCGAAGAGGTAGCCCAGGCTCCCCGGGCTATGCCCCGGCATGTGGACCGCCCGGAAGGAGATGCTTCCCAGCCGGAAGACGTCGCCGTCCTTGGGCTGGTGGGTGGCGCGGGGAGGCTCGAAAGGGCCGATGCCGAGCGCCGCGGCGGACTCTTCGAGCCGGTCGAGCAGGAACAGGTCGGCGGCGTGGAGGTAGAAGTCGGCGCCCGTTTCCCGCTGGATGCGTCCCACAGCCCCCACGTGGTCGATGTGGCCGTGGGTGTTAATGATCCGGGTGAGGGCGAGTCCGTGCCGGGCGACCGCCTCCAGGATCCGGTCCGCCTCGTCCCCCGGGTCGAACAGGATCGCCTCCCCGGATTCCTCCTCCCCCAAGAGGTAGCAGTTCTCCTGAAATAAGCCCACCGTCAGGCACTCGAGGATCAAGGTTTCGCCTCCATTTGGATGTGCAGCGCGGATCCCGGCGGACCGGCGGGCCGGCTGGATCGGCTGAGCCGGCCGCGAAAGCGTGATTGTAACAGAGAACGTCCGGCGAGCGAATCTGTTTTCTGTTCGCAGCCGGGTGGCGCCGGGGGCTTGAGGTGGGTGATGCCCGATCCCATAACAAGCGGTTGGGGTATGTGCTCGTGGTTGAGAGATAATCGATTGATTTTTAATGGGTTGTGGTCATGCTGCTTTTCGGGCTGGAACTCGGAGAGGTTTGCCTATCTTCAGCAAAGGCGTACCGGGTATTTTTTTTGCAGGTGAGCGGCAGGAAAGAGCTACGGCGAGCGATTGAGCGCGGCATAGACAATATCCTGAACGCCACCATTGTGGCTGGGTGGCAAGAAGTGGGTTTATGTTCAAGCCGAGAGATCAAAAAGGGTAACCCAACCATGGGCGCCAAAGACAGAAGATTGCGGAACCTGTATTCGAAGTTGCGGGAACTGAGATGTCGCGATGACCGTGACTTTTGCCGCCGCGGTGAATAAACGAAAGCTGACCGCGAGAAGGTTGCGGACTCACGTTGAGGAGATGCGGAAGGGGACGACCGCTCCTGCGGGAAGAGGAGGTTGCAATTGTCGGCATCCCAACGCAACGAGTTCCAGAAGGCCCTGCGTGAACTCCGCAAACAGTACCTGGAGCACCTGCGGGAGACCATCGGGCGTTTGAAGGACCTCCTGCGGTCCGTGGAGCAGGGAGCGGATCAGGAGGCGCTCCGCGAGCTTCGCGACACCTTTCACAAGCTGGCGGGAGGCGGCGCGGTCTACGGCGTTCCCGCCGTCTCTGACCTGGGACTGAAGGCCGAGGAGTACCTGACTGAGCTCCTGGAGTCCTCCGACGGAACGCCTCCCGAGGCCCTGGCTCATGTTTCCTCATGGATTGAGGACCTGGAGCGGATCCGTGCCGAAGCGGCTTCGGCTTGATCCTTCGGGCGGTCTGGACGCCGCGGGATTGCCGGACGGGTTTTCCTCCTCCGCTTCGCGGGCTTGAAGCCCGGGGCCGACCCGCCCGAAGCCATATTGGCCGAAGTCAGACTGGCGCACCCGAGTCGCAGCCCGCGAGGAGGCTTGAGCGTTGAGACCCGTGGACACCGTCTTGGCCATCGATGACGATGGGCTGATCCGGGCGGCCCTGTCCGCGTGCCTGCCGGCTTATGGGTATCGGGTCCTGGTGGCCGGCGATGCGGAGGAAGCCTTTCGTCTGGTTGCCGAACAAGCGCCGGATTGCATCCTGTTGGACCTCGTCATGCCGGGGAAGGACGGATTCGAGGTCGCCCGCGAGCTCAGGAGCCTTCAGTCCACGCAGGACATTCCCATCATCATCCTCTCCGCGCGGAGGGAGACCGAAAGCAAAATCAAGAGCTTCGGGCTGACGGTCAACGACTATCTGACCAAGCCGTTCGATTTCGACGAGCTCAACGCGCGCATTCAGCTTCAGATCAAGCTGAGAAGAGCCCAACAAGTCTTGGTGGAGCGGCAAAAACAGGAAGCCCTGATGGACTTGGTCGGCGGATTGGCCGATACCCTCATGAACCGGCTGCATCACACGCTCCTGCTCGTCGAGGTCCTCCATGAGCAAATCGCGAAGGGGAAATCCTGGACGCCCGAACGACTGTTCGCCGAACTGAACGACGTGCAGGACTCCATCCTCAGGTCAGTGGATGTGGTGAGCGCATTGATACAGCACACCCGTTGGATGACCCGGCAAATCCCCGGACGCGTTGAGCTTTCCGGCGTTCTGCAGTCCCTTCCCGACCACTTCCCGGACGTGGAAATTCGCTTCTCCCTGGATGAGCCTCTTCATCCGGTCAGGGGCACGCCGGACGTTCAAGAGGTCTTCCGCGCGGTTTGCCAAAACGCCTGGGAAGCCATGCGGGGACAACCCGGGCGTCCCGTCCTCGAGGTCGGCGCGGCCCTGACCGAGGACGGAAACTCGGTCCGGGTCGCGTTCCGGGACCGGGGGTGCGGTATCAAGCGGGAGGACCTCCCCAAGGTCTTCACTCCGTTCTTCACCACGAAGGGAACCGAGAGTCCGGGGCTCGGTCTGTGGATGGTCTACCGGCTGATGGAAAACTGGGGTGGACGCGTGGACGTGTTCAGCGAGTCCGAAAAAGGCGCAGAGTTCGTCTTGACCTTTCCGGTTTTCCGGAAACCGACCCCCTGAGATCCGTCCGGCTTGGAACTGGCGGGTTTCGATAGGCTTGCGGCCGGACCAGGAACGGAAACGGGGGTCAGGGATGAGTGGAAAACGCTTGCCGGCGGAGCCAATCATTCCCAACCTGCGCGAGACCCGTTGGAAGTTCAAGAAGGGCCTGACTGACTTGGCGGCTGTGGCGTCGCCCGGCGCGGCGGCGGCTCAGAACTTTTGCAGTTCGGACAGGATCCGGGCGACGGAGGGTTGGTCGAGCGGGCCCCGCCCGATGTGCTTCCAGCGGATGCGGCCGGACTTATCCACCAGAAAGACGGCCGGCTGGGTCAGAAAGGTCCCGGAATTGTAAGTGCCGTAGCGCTTCGTGAGCCTGATGTCGGAGACGACCGGGTAGCTCAGGCGCAACTCGGTGGACGTTCTCGATGCCGTGCCCTGGCTCTCCGTGCTGACGGCGATCAATTCCGCTCCGAGCTCCCGGATCTGCGGATAGCTCTCCTGCAGGTCCCGCAGCCAGTCCGTTGAGGTGGAGGAGAAAGACCCCCGGTAAAAGACCAGCGCCACCTTCCGGCGCCCGATGAAGTCGGAAAGGGAGATGGGTTGCCCGCTCACGGTCCGGGTCTGGAAGGAAGGGGCCGGCTCGTCCGTCGCCTCGGGGAAGAAATACCGTTTCGCTGCGGCGCCCGCGGAGAGGAGGATGACCAAAAGGACGACCCAGCGGAAGAGCCGGAAGGCGCGAGACCTCCGGGCCCTCGGGCGGGCGCCCCGTCGGGAGGTCCGACGCCTCCGTGGCGACGTGGAGGCGGGCGCGCCCCGGGGTGGACGCGGCGGCGGACCGCCGGGGGGCTCGTCCCCGCCAAAGGCCGGTCGGGACGCCGGAGAAGAGGGAGGACGCACCTTGGGCCGCCTCGGCCCCGGACGTGGCGCGCCATCAGCCGCATCGGGGCTTCTCTTCGGAGTCCCGCGCTCGGCCACCGTCGATCCTCCCCCTGGAAGGACCCAAAGCCCTGATCTTCCCCCCGGTCCAGTGAAACCATCCTAAACCGGATTGGATGGGCGCTCAACCACAAATGGGTCAGAATCCCGACGGGTCATGGCATCCGGGCGTTTCCTCCCTATATAAGGCGTTGGGTTTTTCGTTTTCCCTGCGGGGCCTGTTGAGCCTGCTTGAGGTGATTCAGCCATGACCGACTCCGGCGACGCCCGAACCGTTCCGCTCCGGATAGAATCCCTCGCTTACGAGGGATGGGGGGTCGGCCGCGCCGGCGGGCGGGTGCTCTTCGTGCCGGGGACCTGTCCGGGGGACCGGGTCGTCGTCCGCGTCGAGAAGGACCAGAAGTCCTACGGGTTCGCCTGCGTGGTCAAGCTCCTCGAAGAGGGGCCGGGGAGGCGGACCCCGCCCTGTCCCGTGGCCGGCGAGTGCGGCGGCTGCCAGTGGCAACACGTCGAGGAAACGGCTCAGCGGGAACAAAAGCTCGCCATCTTCCGCGACCTGCTGCGGAGGATCGGGGGCATCGAGCCGCCCGCCGTGCGGATGGTCCCGCCGCGAGGAGGGGACCTGGGATACCGGACGCGCGTCCGGGTCGTCGTGCACCCCCAGGGCCCGGCGTTCCGGAAGGCCGGGAGCCGGGAGCCCGTGCCGGTGCCGGGATGCCCGATCGCCGCCGCGCCCCTCCACGACCTGCTCGCCGCCTGGGCGAAGGAGCCCCCGGCCTGGTTCGCCCGCGAGGAGTTCGTGGAGGCGGAGATCACGTGGGTCGCTTCTCCCGGAGCCTTTCAGGTGAACCTCCTGACGCGCCGCGGCCGGAAGGCGCGCGAGCTGACCGTCGAAACCGAGCACGAAGGGGCGGGTCTTTGGTATTCGGTGAACAACCGGTGGGTCGGGCGGCGGCCTCCCCGGGGCTGGTTGAGCCCTGAGTCCTTCACGTATGTCATTCCGGGCGAGGTCCTGGGAACGCAGGCGGATCTGCGCATGTCCGTGGGCCCCGGCGATTTCCTTCAGCCCAACGCGGAGGAGAACGTCTCGCTGGTGGAGGCGGTGCTGGAGCTGGGGCGGCCCGAGCCGGGCGGACGCGCCCTGGACCTTTTCTGCGGCGTGGGAAATTTCACCCTCCCCCTGGCGCTGCGGGGGATGGAGGCGGTGGGGGTGGATTCCTCGGCCGGGGCCGTCCGCCGGGCCGAGTTCAACGCGAAGCGCAACGGGGTGGCCGGCTGCCGGTTCCGCGCGTCCCGGGTGGAGAGCGTTCTCGGCGGGATTCGGCGGGAGGGACGGCCCTTTGACCTCGTCGTGCTCGATCCCCCGCGGACGGGATGCAAGAACATCCTCGGGGAGGTCGCCGGGATTCGGCCGCGGAGGATCCTCTACGTGTCCTGCAACCCAGCCACCCTGGCCCGCGACCTGAAGGCCCTGGCGGAACGGGGATACCGGCTGGTTGAATCCCGTCTCGTCGATCTTTTCCCCCAGACCTACCACGTGGAGTCCGTGAATCTCCTGACGCCGGAGGAGGCGTCCGCTTGACGGCGGGGACGCTTTTCGCGAGCCGTCCCCGGCGCCCCTTCGGGCCTCCCCTCTCTTCACACAAGACGCAAAGGGGTCCGTTGCCGTCAAAGGAGTGAAACTTGCCCGCCGCCGGGCTCTCTCTTAAACTGTCCAAAAGGCTGATCGTCCGGAAAGGGTTCTCCTGTGCCGACACATCCTCGCCTGCGACCCGTGGAAGCGTTCCCCGCCCAGCAGAATGGAACGAAGGGGATCTGCTTGCGCGATCCCTTCCGGTACACCGAGACCATGCTTTTCGTCCCCTTGGGCCTGATCCCTTTGCTTCAGATGATGGACGGGAGCCGGGACATCCGGGACATTCAGGCCGAGGTGATGCGCCAGTTCGGGAGCCTGGTCGATTCGGACCAGATTGAGGGCCTGATCGGGACGCTGGACCGGGCGTGTTACCTGGATTCCGAGAACTTCGCCGCGTACAGAGGGAGCGTCGAGCGCCGCTTCCTCGATTCCCCGGTCCGCGCTGCCCACTTGGCCGGACAGGCCTATCCGGACTCTCCCGAGGACCTCGGCCGGATGGTCGAGGGCTTTTTCCGGCATCCGGAGGGGCCCGGCGCCCCGGACCCCGGCGTCCGGAATCCGACGCCCGCCGGCGCCATCATCCCCCACATCGACTTCGCGCGCGGGGGACCGGTGTACGCCCACGCCTACCGCGCCCTGGTCGAGTCCAGGCCGGCCGACGTGTACGTGGTCCTCGGCACGGGGCACATGGGGACCGGGCGGCTCTTCGCCCTGACGCGCAAGGATTTCGCCACCCCCCTGGGCGCGCTGCCGGCCGACCAGGATTTCATCGACGACCTGGCGGGGGAGGTCGGCGAGGGCTGCTTTCAGGATGAGCTGAGCCACAGGGCGGAGCACTCCATAGAGTTTCAGGCGGTTCTCCTTCACCTTCTCATCGGACGCGACCATCCCATTTCCCTGGTGCCGATTCTGTGCGGGTCTTTGCGGGAGTTCGTCCTGAACGGCGGCTCGCCGATGCAGGACCCGCTCCTGCGCGGCTTTGTGGCGGGATTGCGGAAGGCGATGGCCGGACAGAGGAAACGGAAGAAAAAGGTTTGCGTCATCGCCAGCGTGGACCTGGCCCACGTCGGACCCAGGTTCGGGGATCCGGAACCGGTCGATCCCGAGCGGCTCGCGGCCACGCAGCGCAAGGATCAGGAAATGCTGGGGCGAGTTCAGACCCGAGATCCGGAGGCCTTCTTCGATTTCGTCCGGGAGGAAAAAGACCGGCGCAACGTCTGCGGGCTGACGGCCATTTACACCTTGCTGCACGTCTTGAAGTCCCGGGAGGTGAGGCTCCTCAAGTACGGCGTGGCCCCGGACCCCCAAGGGACGGTGACCTTTGCGAGCCTTCTTGTTCTTTGAGGAAACCTCCCCGGGGAGCGCGGTTTCCCGGAACCCACCCGTGTCTAATAAAAGAGGCTTTTTGTGCCGGGATGCCGGCGGCGCCCCCGCGCGCGCCGGAAGGGGAGCGACGCCTTGGAAGGGTGGGATGTCTCCGTATTTTTTCCGGGTGGCGGAAGCATTTTGAGTCTGGCAGGTTATCGAAAAGGGATTTAAGATTTAAAGAGAGAGTCTCGCCGGCCGGGAGCAAAGGAGGAGCCAGCAGGTTCCGGCCCGCAAGTTCCGGGGGGTTAAATGACGGGAGAGAAATTCCCCACTTCTTCATCGCTTGAGTCTATCCGCGTCTTTTTGCGCTCGGCGGAGATGCGGCTGCGGCTCTGGGGCCTGCTGGAGACGGTCCTCTGGGTGGCGGCCTTGGGATGCGTGGTCCTCCTGCTCGGGGTCGGCGCCCGGGCGCTTCGAGACTTCTGGGCGTTCTCCCCTCCGGCTTACGCGGCCTTGGCTGCCGCGCTGGGCGTGTGGGCCTTCCTCCGCCTGGCCTGGGCCGGGGTCTGCCGGATCGCCGACGACCAGGTGGCCTTCCGGATCGAGCAGAGGCATCCGGAGCTCAATAACGCCCTCATCAGTTCTGTGCAGCTGACCTCGCGGGGAGGGACGGGCGAAGACGATCCCTCCGCCGCGTCGGCCTCTTTGCTCCGCGCGCTCCTGCGCCGGACGGCCGAGGCCGTCCGGCATCTGGACCCCGCGGAAGCCGTGGACCGCTCCCGCCTTCGTCGGCCCCTCCAGGCGGCGGGCCTCATGGCCGCCCTCACCCTGGCCGTTGGCCTGACGGGACCCGGTTCCCTGGCGGGGTCCTGGGAGCTTCTGCTTCACCCCATCGAGCAGATGCCGGTCCGGGCGGTTCTCATCGAGACGGAGCCTTCGGCGGGAAAGATTCTCCTCGGCCGGCCGGTGACGCTGAGAGCGACCGCGTCCGGGCGGCGGACCGACGCCCTCTGGGTGGAGATCACCCCGGAGGGAGGCGTCCCCAAGGCCGTGGAAATGACCCGGGAGGGGGAGGGAAGGTTTCTCCACCGCACCGGCCCCGTCCAGGCCTCCTTCTCGTACCGCGCGTTCATCGGAAGGGAAACCTCCCGGACCCACCGGCTGGAGGCCGTCCCTCCGCCCGCCGTCGGGGAGATCGAGGTGGGTTACACCTATCCGCGCTACGCCGGGCTCAAACCGGAGGTCCGGAAAGGAAGCGGGTACGTGCGGGCGCTGAAGGGGACGGAGGTGGCCCTGTCTTTGCGGACCAACAAGCCGGTGGAATCCGGGCGCCTGGTGTTTCGGTCCGGTGCCGAAGTCCCGCTGGACGTCTCCGACCCGGAACGGCCCGGGGGCCGGTTCATCGTCATGGACCCGGACGCGTACCGGATTGTCCTGCGGGACCGGTGGGGGTTCGAGAACCCGGACCCCGTCGCGTATTCCGTGGACCTCGTCCCCGACCACCCCCCCGCGGTGGAGTGGGTTCAGCCCCAGGGCGATCTCACGGTCAACGGAGGAGAGACGATCGCCGTCCACTACCTGGCGCGGGACGATTTCGGCCTTGAGGACGTCCGCCTGGTGGTGGAGGTTTCGGGCGCGGGCCGCCGCGAGTTCACGGTCAGCAAGCTCGGCGGCGCGGGGCGGTGGGAGAGCGGCCAGTACGACTGGGACCTGAGGGACCTCGGGCTGCGGCCGGGGGCCGTCGTGCGCGCCCGTCTCGTGGTGCGGGACAACGACGCCATCTCGGGCCCGAAAGAGGGCGCGTCCAAGACGGTCCAAATCCGCGTCCGCAACCCCGAGGAGGAGCACAGGCGCGTTCGGGATCAGCAAAAGAACATCGCCGATCAACTGGTGAACCTCTTGGCGGATCAGCTGGAGTTGGAGGCCGACACCGCCGAGAGACTGGGAGAGCCGCCCGACGGCCTGCCGGGTGGAAAGAAGGAGCGGGAGCTGGGGGCCTCCCGGGAAGGCGACCGGCGGGGAAAAGGGTCCGAGCGGCTTTCCAAGCGGGATGCGCAGGCGCTCCGACAAAAAGCGGAAAAGGTGGAGGAGACCGTCCGCAACCTGGTCCGCCAGATCGACCAGACCTTGAGCCGCGTCGGCCGCGACCCGAGGAGCGGCTTCGATGCCTTCGCCGACATGAGCGCCCTGCGGAGCAACCTCTCTTATCTTCAAAGGGAAATGATGCCCCAGGCCCGCAAGCCGCTGGAAGACGTGGGCGGGCCGGAGGACCGGGCGGGCGCCCCGGGGGAGGGCCCCTCTCCGCAGGAGCCCCAGGGGGCTTTTGAACCCGGGCGTCCGGGCCGGGGGATGGAGGCCCTGCGGCGCTTCCAAGGCGGCCAGAAGGAAGTCACCCGGGAGATGGAGAGGATGGCCGTCTTCGCGGACGACATCGGCAAGCGCGGGCGGCTTCGCGACCTGGCGAACCTGGGAGAGCATCTCGCCCGCGCCCAGAACCGGATGCTCGACGCCTTCGACCGGGCGAAGACGGGCGACTCCGAGGCCCAGCGGGCGCTGCGGGAAGCGCTGGACAAGGTCCGGGATCTCCTGAGCAAGCTGTCGCAGGCGCTTCAAAGTCTCCCCGTCCAGCTTCCCGAGGAGTTTATGAATCTGCCCACGGACCAGATGATGAACGTGGGGGACCTCTCCCAAAAGCTCCAAGAGATTCAGCGGAGGCTGTCCGCCGGGGACCTGGAAGGGGCGAGGAAACTGGCCGAGGACCTGGTGAAGGGGCTCTCGCAGATGATCGCAGCCCTGCACGGCGCGCTCCAGCAGGCGATGAGCCAGGCCGCGGGCCAGTTCGGCCAGTCGGTCCAGCGGCAGCAGAGCGTCCTGCAGGAGCTGTTGAACCGCCAGCGGGCCCTCCTGGCGGAGACCCGGAAGATTGAGGGGCCCATGCGGGACAAGTTCCGGCAGATGCAGGAGGAAGCCTTCCGGCGGTCGCAGAAAATGGCCGAAAGGGCCGTGGAGACCCTTCAGGGATTGGGCCGCAAGCTCCAGAGCCCGCCGGGGCCTTCCCCGTCCTGGATGGAGTTCCCCGGAGAGAAGGAGGCGGGGGTCCTTTCCCGGTCTCTCTCCCGGCGGGAGATCCCCGAGGCCGTGGACGCGGCTTCCCAGCTTCGCGACCTGTCCCGGAAGCTGGCCGAGGGGAAAGAAGGGGAGGAGGCGGCCTCGGCCTTCCGGGGGCTCGGGGAGGACTTTGCCGCTCTCTCCACCGCCCTTGAGAATCTTCCCAAGGACCCGAGGGTCGTCCTGGGCCCCGAGGAGCGCGAGCGGCTGGGAAGTCTGCAGAAAGAGCAGAAGGGGGTTGAGGCCAAGACCACGGAAGTCCGGGAGCGCCTGGAACGCGTCATGCGGCTGATGCCCTTCCTCAGCCCGGAGATCGCCCAAAACCTCCGTCAGGCCGGGGACGCCATGGGCAAGTCCGCCGCGGAGCTGGGGGACCGGCGGGCCGATGCATCGGTCCCCCACCAGCAGGACGCCATCCACTGGCTGAGCCGGGCGGGGAGCGGCATGCGCAACGCGATGCAGCAGATGGGCAGGCGCGGCCGCTTCGGCGGGGCGCCCGCCCCGAGCGTCCTCCAGCCCGGCGGCAGCCCGATGGTGGTGTTCGAGCGCCGGCCCAACGTGGGGGAGGAAGAGGGGGGACAGATGGGCGCCAGCACGCGGGATTTCCGCCTCCCCGACAAAGACGCCTACAAGGTCCCGAAGACCTACCGCGAAGAGGTCGTCGAGGCCCTGAAGGGAAAGTACCCCCCCGCCTACCGCGAGCAGATCGAGCAGTACTTCAAGAACCTCGTCGAGTGACGTTCATGCGGATCTTGGGGAGGTCTTGCGCCGTCGCCGGAACACTCGCCGCCCTCGCGGCCGGCGCGCTTGTGTGGGCTTCGCCCGTCGGGGCGGAGGAGGGGCCGCCCCCCGTCTTCGGCCCGCCGGATGCGAGGGCCGAGGAGGCCCTGCGCGTCTGGGAGCCCGAGGGCGAGCTTGCGCGGGTAAAGGCCCTGCTGGCCTCGGGCCGGGCGAACGCCTACCTGTACGCCCTGCACGCGAAGCTGCTCTTTCACGCGGGCCGGTACGAGGAGGCCCTGCGATCCGCCCGGGAGGCGGAGCGCCTGGCGCCGCACGAGGAGCGGGTGAAGGGGCTCGCGGCCTTGGTTCAGCGCGCGCTGGAGGCGCGCAAAGGGTTCCGCGTGTACCAGGGCCGGCGCTTTGAGATCCATTTGGACCCGGAACGGGACGGCCTCCTGGCCGAGGCGGCGCTGGAGGCGGCCGAGCGCAGCCACGAGGTCCTGGCCCCGTTTTTCGGCGTCCCCCCGGAGGGGGCCGGGCGGGTCCGGATCGAGGTGTATCCCACCGCGGAGAAGTTCCATTGGGCGTCCGGGCTCTCCCGGCGCGACATCGAGGTGACCGGCGCCGTCGGGATCACCGCCTACAACAAAGTGATGCTCATCTCCCCCCGCGCGCTGGTTCAGGGCTACCGCTGGCCGGACACCCTCAGCCACGAGTACGTCCACTACCTGCTGACCCGGGCCACGCGGAACAACGCCCCCATCTGGTTCCACGAAGGGCTGGCCAAGTTCCTCGAAACGCGGTGGCGCGCGTCGGAGGACCTGCACCTGCGGCCGGTTTCCCGGACTCTCCTGGCCGAGGCGGCGCGGGACGGCGAGTTCGTGAGTTTCAAGGAGATGGAGCCCTCCCTGGTTCACCTGCCCAACCCCCGTCTGGTCCAGCTGGCCTATGCCGAGGGGGCTTCCGCCGTGGCGTTCATTCTGAAACACCATGGGCGGGAGAAGCTGGTTGAGGTGTTCCGGCATCTGGCCTCTTCCCCCGAACGGACCCTGGCCGAGGCGTTTCAGCGGGTCCTCGGCCTGAGCGTGGAGGAGTTCGAGCGGGCCTGGAAGGAGGACCTGCGCGCCCAGAAGCTGGAGCCGGTCGAGGGGGTGTGGCTTCCGACCTACAAGGTGCGGGGGGGCGACACCCGGGAGGAGGTGGAGGAGTACCGGGCCATTCGCTCGGCGGTCGCCCGCAACCACCTGCGGCTGGGGGACCTTTTGTGGAGCCGGGGCCGGCAGCGGCCCGCCATCATGGAGTACGCGCGGGCCGTCCAGGAGAGCCCCGCCACGCCCTATCTGCGGAACAGCCTGGCGCGCCGGCTCATGGCCCTGGGCCGGGAAGAGGCCGCCCTGGACCAGCTGGAGGCGGCGCGGCAACTGGCGCCCGATTACGGCCCCACCTACACCCTGCTCGGACACGTTCACCTGCGGTCCGGCCGCTTCGCAGAGGCGAAGGCCGCCTATCTGGAGTCCTTTCAGATCAACCCTTTCGACCCCAGCATCCACCAGGGTCTGGCCCTTGCGTACGGCAGGCTGGGGGAGGCGCAAAAGGCCGAGAGGGCCGAGAAGACCTTCCGGCGGCTCGTTCGGGGCGAGGGACCCCGCCCGAACGGGACAGGTTCGAAGATGGAGTGAATCATGGCGAACAGCCCAAGACCTCACGACATGGACGACGATCTGGACAGCGTAGAGACCCTCGCGAGGGGAAGGGAGGCGATCCTGCATGAGATCCGCAAGGTGATCGTCGGGCAGGACGAGGTGATCGACAAGCTGCTCATCGCCCTGTTCGCGCGGGGGCACTGCCTGCTGGTGGGGGTGCCGGGATTGGCCAAGACGCTGCTCATCAACACCCTGTCCCAGTCCCTGGACCTGAAGTTCGGCCGGATCCAGTTCACGCCGGATCTCATGCCGTCCGACATCACGGGCACGGACATCCTGCAGGAGGACCCCGAGACGGGGCGCCGGCATTTCCAGTTCGTCCGGGGGCCGATCTTCACCAACATCCTGCTGGCGGACGAGATCAACCGGACCCCGCCCAAGACGCAGGCGGCCCTGCTTCAGGCGATGCAGGAGTACCGGGTCACCGCCAGCGGAAAGACGTACCCCATCGACCCCCCTTTCTTCGTCCTGGCGACCCAGAACCCCATCGAGCAGGAGGGGACGTATCCCCTGCCGGAGGCCCAGCTCGACCGGTTCATGTTCAACATCCACATCCGCTACCCCGCCTTCGAGGACGAGGTGCAGATCGTTTCGCGGACGACGGGCTCGGAGAGCCCCACAGTCGATCCGGTGGCGATCTCCCGAGATCTTCCGCGCCTGCAGGCGGTGGTGCGCCGGGTCCCGGCCGCGGAGTACGTGGTCCGCTACGCGGTCAACCTGGTGCGGCGCTCCCGGCCCGGCGAGCCGGACGCGCCCGAGTTCGTCCGGGAGTACGTGAACTGGGGCGCCGGCCCCCGGGCCTCGCAGTATCTGATCCTGGGCGCCAAGTCGAGGGCCATTTTGGACGGGCGCTTCAACGCGTCGGAGGAGGATATCCGGGAGCTGGCCGGCTCCGTGCTGAGGCACCGCATCCTGACGAATTTCAACGCGGAGGCGGACGGCGTGACGCCCGACCACGTGATCGACCGTCTTCTGGCCACCGTCGAGCCGGAGGCTGCCCTGAAGGTCTGAGGCCGCCTCGGGGGCCGGGCCCCCACCATGTCCCGGACCGCCGAGCACGTTGCGGGGGGAGCCCGCCGTGAAGTATCTCGACCCCGATCTGCTGAACCGCATCGCCCGCCGGACGTTCGAGTCCCGTTTCGTGATGGGCGGACACCTGTCGGGCATCCACCGGAGCCCCTTCAAGGGGGTCAGCGTGGAGTTCACCGCGCACCGGGAGTACGCCCCCGGGGACGAGCTTCGGCACTTGGACTGGAAGGTGTACGCCAAGTCGGACCGGTTCTTCGTCAAGGAGCACGAGGCCGAGTCCAACCTGAAGGCCCTCCTCTTCCTCGACGCCAGCGGCTCCATGGGCTACCGGGGCCGCGCCGGGCTCAGCAAGTTCGAGTACGCCTGCTACCTGGCCACCGCCCTCGCCCACGTCCTCCTCTCCCAGGGCGACCAGGTCGGCCTCGTCGTCTTCGACGAGGATGTCCGGCGCACGCTCCCGCCCAGCGGCAAGCGGACGCAGCTCCTTTCCATCGCCCAGGCGCTGGAGCGCGCGGCCCCGCAGGGGCGGACGGGCCTGAGCCGGGTGCTGGCGAAAACGGCCTCCGACGTGGGGCGGAGGGGGCTGACGGTGGTGATCTCCGACCTGCTCGACGATCCCACCGCCGTCGTGCGGGGGCTTCGGCTGTTCCGCCACCGGCGGCACGAGGTCGTCGTCTTCCACGTCCTCCACGGGGACGAGGTGGACTTCCCCTTCGACGGGATGACGCGGTTTGAGGACCTGGAGGCGGACCGGCGGGTCACGGCGGACCCGGAGGACGTCGCCCACGTCTACCGGCCGCTGGTCCAGCAGTTCATCGGCGAATACAGGACCCTGTGCAGGAAGGACGTGGTGGATTATCAGCTTTCGCGGACGGACGTTCCCCTGGAGACGGCCCTGGTCCGGTACCTGGCCGCGCGGGGATGACGGCGCCGCTTTGCGGGGGGTCGCGGTGAAGGACGGCCGCTGGACATGAGCTTTCAGTTCCTGAATCCCGTCTTTCTCTGGGGGGCGGCTGCGGCGGCGGTCCCCGTGCTGGTGCATCTCATCCACCGAAGGCGCACCCGGACAATCCGCTTCGCCATGCTGGACTTCATCCTTCAGTCCCAGAAGCGCAAGGCGCGGCGGTTCCGTTTGAAGGAGTGGATCCTTTTGGCCATTCGGACGGCGACGGTCCTGGCGCTGGTCGGCCTGGGCGCGCAGCCGGTCTTGACGCAGGCGGCGGACACGGGCGGGCGGTCCGCCCCGTCCCACTTGCTTGTCGTTCTGGACACGTCCATGAGCATGCGGTTCGCGGATGAGCAGGGCGTCCGGTTCGATCTGGCCAAGGGCTGGCTGAGGGGACTCCTCTCGCCCCTGCGCGGGACGAACATCGCCGTCCTCACCACGGATGCGGAGGAGGCCGCCCCGGCCGGCGTCCGGTCCGGCTTCACCCCCGGGCCCGAAGAGACCCTCCGGGTCCTCGACTCCCTTCGGCCCACCTACGGGGAGGCGGATGTGCTGGGGGCCTTCCAACGGGCCTTCGGCCTTCTGCGGACGGTGCCGGGAGGCCAGGGGGCGGGAAAGGAGATTCTCTTCCTCACCGATGGGGCGGCCAACGGCTGGGGCGCCTTCTCCGTCGCGCGGCTGAAAACCGTGGACCCGGACGTGCGCGTGCGGCTTTTGCGGTGGGGCAGGAAAAAGGGGGACGCGAACGTCTCCGTGTCCGGGGTCGGCCTGGCCGGGCAGTACGCCCTCCGGGGGCTGCCGGCGGCGCTCTGGGCCCGGGTGAGGAATTACGGGGCGGAGGCGCGCGTCCTTCCGGTCGAGCTCTGGGCGGGAGGCGGCGGAGGCCGGAAGCTGGAGGAGCGGACCGTGCGCGTGCCGGCCGGGGGGGAGGCGGAGGTCTCCTTCAAGACCCAGTTCGCCGAGCCGGGCTTCCGGCCGGGGAAGGTCCAGGTCCGGTCCGAGGGCCTGACCGCCGACGACGCCTTCCACTTCGCCCTGTTCGTTCGAGACGGGCCGCGGGTCTTGCTGGTGGACGGGGACCCCAAGACCTCTCTCCTGGGCGGCGAGACCTTCTACCTGATGAACGCCCTCGCGCCGAGGCGGGGGCTGGAGGCGTCCCCGTTCCGCACCCGGTGGATCCCCGCCGCGGCCCTCAAACAGGGAGACCTCGCCGAAACGGACGTCCTCGTTCTGGCGAACGTCGAGCGGCTGTCTTTCGGGTTGCGCGACGCGGTCGCCGAATACGTGCGCGGGGGCGGCGGGCTTCTCTGGTTCGTGGGCGACCGGGTGTCCCCCGAGCGGCACGACTCCCTGCTTCGCCCGGCCGGGCTTCTGCCGGCCCGGATGCTGGACGTGCGGGAGGCCCCGGGGCCCGGCGAAGAGGTGGGCGTCCTTCAGACGCGCCACCCGGCGCTTCGGGTGTTCGCCGGCCTGGGCGAGGGCGTCTTCGGGGGAAGCCGGTTCAGGAGATACGTGGGGTTGGCGGAGACCCCGGGGTCTGCGGTCCTGATGCGTCTGCGGGGCGGGTCCCCGCTTCTGGTGGAGAGCGCCCTCGGCAAGGGCCGGGTGATGCTGTTCGCCTCGACCGCGGACCGGGACTGGAACGATTTCAGCATCCGCGCCGGCTATCTGCCGTTTCTTCACAACCTGTTCCTCTATCTGGGCTGCAGGGCCTGCCCCGGCGGAGAGATGCCCGAGGCCTTCGGGGACCGAGTCGCGGTGGGGCAGGCCTGGGCGCTGCGGGCGGACATCTCCCTGGCCGGAAAGCCTTTGACCGTCCGCGGGCCCGGCGGCCTGGAGCAGACCCTCCGGTTCGCCGTCGGGAGAGGGAAGGAGGCCGGCGCGGCTTCGGCGCGCTGGCGGGCGGCCGGGGAGACCGGGGTGTACCGGGCGGAGCATGAAGGGGGAGCGGTTCTTTTCTCGGTCAACCCTCCCCCCGCGGAATCCGACCTCTCGCCCCTCCCGGACGCGGACCTCAGGGCTAAGTTCGGGAGCCTCGCGCTGGACGCTCTGTGGCGGGAGGACCTGCCGGAGACATACAATCCGTGGAGGCAGTCCCGCACGGACTTCACGGCGGCGATCCTCTGGGTCCTGCTGGGGCTGGTTGCGGCGGAGGTGGTGGCGGCCGGGCGGCCGTAGGGCGGCGCGCCTGGACGGCCGGAGGACGGAGGGTGGGCGGTTTGCGAAACCTGGATCGGAGGCGGTTCTTGCGGGCCCTGGGGGCCGTCTTGGCCTGGCCGGCGCTCGGCGGGATCGGCCTCGCCCGGCCGGCTTGGGCCCAGGGGCTCCTCCCCGAATCGAAGGAGAAGGGCCGGGATGAAGACCGCTTCGCCTTCGCGCAGCTCCGCTATCGCGGGGGCGAGTGGGATCCAAACCCGCTGGCGTTCCGGGCCCTTTTGGACGAGGTCACGGCGAGGACCAGCGTGGAGGCGTCTTCGGAAAGGAAGATCCTGACGCCGGCCTCGAAGGAGGTCTTCTCCTACCCGTTTCTCTACCAGGCCGGCCGGGACGCCTTCGAGCCCTGGTCCGAGGAGGAGCGGGACAATCTCCGCACCTTCCTGGAGAACGGGGGGACCCTGCTGGCGGACGACTCCGTCGGGCGCGTGGGGGCCGCCTTCGACGCGGCCTTCCGCGAAGAGATGAGGCGGATGTTTCCGAGACAGGAGCTCCGGAGGCTTCCCTCCGACCACACCGTCTTCCGTTCCTTTTATCTGGTCCGGCACGTCGGCGGACGGCGCATCGTGCACCCCTACCTGGAGGGGATCCAGATCGGGGACGTGACGCCCGTGGTCTATTGCCAGAACGACCTGGGGGGCGCGTGGGAGAAAGACCCCGCCGGGAACTGGGTCTATCCCTGTGAGCCCGGGGGCGAGCCCCAGCGCCGGGAGGCCTTCAAGCTGGGGGTGAACATCGTGCTCTACGCCCTGACGTCCAACTACAAGCAGGACCAGATCCATCTCCCCTTCATCAAGCGAAGGGTGGGCTAGCGCACATGGGAGAGTCTCTGGTCCGCGAGGCCTTTTACTTCGCCCGGACGCCCTCGCTTGGGTGGTTCGTCCCCCTTTGCCTGGGGGTCGCGGCGCTGGTCGTTCTCTACTTCCTGCGGGCGCGGCGGCCGGTGGGGACGAGGGTGGCCCTGGGGCTGACGGGCCTGCGGCTTCTGGTCTTCGCGCTGCTCCTGGTCTATCTCTTCCAGCCCACGATCCTGCGGCAGGTCCTCCAGCACGTCCCCCCCGAGGTGGCCGTCCTGGTGGACGCCTCGGCGAGCATGACGGCCCGCGAGAGCGGGGAGGCGCGCGCCGAGGCGCTCCGGCCCCTGCTGGCGGGGGAGGCCCCTGCGCTGCGCCGGGCCCTGGCGCGCGCGGGCAGGGTGCGCTATTTCACCTTCGACCGGGAGGCGCGGCCCGCGAGGCTCGAATCCCTCATCGAGAAGACCGAAGCGAAGGGAACGGGGACCGACATCGGCGGGGCGCTGGAGGCGGCCCGCAATCTGACCCCGGGGCACCCCCCCTCGGCCGTCGTGCTCTTCAGCGACGGCGCGGCCAACCTGGGCCTTGCCGATGCGGCGGAGGCGGCGCGGCGTCTGGGCGCGCCCGTGGTCGCCATCGCGGCGGGGGATCCGGCCCGCTTCCGGGATTTACAGATGCTGGACCTGCGCGCGCCCGATCTGGCCTTCCTCCACCACGAGACCCGGATCGGCTTCCGGCTCCGGGCCTTGGGGTTTCGGGGCAAGCGGGTCACCCTCGTCCTGAAGAGCGGGGGCCAGGTGCTCGCCACGCGGACCGTCGACCTGGGCCGGGACCCGTTCGATGAACGACTGGAGTTCTCCTTCACGCCCAAGGAGGTGGGCCTGTCCCGCCTGTCGGTGGAGGTGTTTTCCCAGCTGGGAGAGCACAGCCGCGCCAACAACGCGGTGGACTTCACGGTCCAGGTGCTTCGGGACAAGCTGCGCGTCCTCTACGTGAGCGGCCGCCCCTCGTGGAGTTACAGGTTCTTTCGCCGGGCGCTCAAGCAGGACCCGGGCATCGACATGGTCTCCTTCGTCATCCTGCGCACCATCCACGACTACGTGGACATCCCCCAGAACGAGCTGAGCCTCATCTCCTTTCCGACCGATCGCATCTTCTCCCGGGAGCTGCAGAATTTCGACCTGCTCATCTTCGACAACTTTTCCTTTCGCCCCTACTTTCCCTTCTACTACCTGGAGAACGTGGCCAAGTACGTAGAGCAGGGCGGCGCTTTCCTGATGATCGGAGGGGATTCCTCGTTCGGCGCCGGAGGATACGGAGAGTCCCCGGTGGAGGCCATTTTGCCCGTCGAGATGCACCGGCCCCCTCGCGACTACTTCAATACGGCGCTGCGCGCGGTCCTGACGGAGGCGGGGAAGACCCATCCCGTCACCCGGCTGAGCGGCAACCCGGACGACAACCTGAAGCTCTGGGGGGCCCTGCCGCCCTTCCGCGGATACAACCCTGTCGCTCGGGTCAAGTCCGACGCCACGGTTCTGGCGGTCGGCGACGGCGGCGAGGGAAAGGGCGCCCCGCTGCTGGCCGTCATGGAAGTGGGCAAGGGCCGCACGATGGCCATTCTCTCCAGCTCCCTGTGGCGGTGGTACTTCGAGATGGTCGGCGGGGGGCACGGGAACCGCCCTTATCTCGACCTGGTCAAGCGGGCGGTGGACTGGCTCGTCCAGTCCCCGTCGCTGGACCGGGTCCGGCTCTCCAGCCTGCGAAGGCAATACCGGGCGGGGGAGGAGGCCGAGGTCCGCCTTCGCGTCCTGGACCCGGAATATCGGCCCGCCCCCGGGGCGGAGGTCCGGGGTTTTTTGACGGACCCCTTTAGAAACCGGACTCCGGTGAGGTTCTCGCCGGACCGGGAGCCGGGGCTGTACGTCGCCCGCGTGCGGCTTCGCGCGCCGGGGCCGTACCGGGTCCAGGCCGAGGCCCGGCGGGGGGACCGGGAGATGGGGGCCTCAGAGCTGGTTCTGAGCGCCCAGACGTTCAACGTGGAGGAGGAGGACGCGGCGCCGCGTCCGGGGTTCCTGCGGGAGCTGGCCCAAAGGTCGGGGGGGCTCTTCTTTGAGGCGTCCGCCTTTGACGCCCGGGCCGCTGCCGCCGTGGAGAGGCTGCTGGAGTCTCGCGCCCGCTACAACCTCGTGGAGGAGCGGGAGCTTCCCATCTGGAAGGTCGAGTACGCCTTCGCCGCGCTGGTCGTCCTTCTGGGCGCCGAGTGGGTGGTGAGGAGGAGGAGGGGGCTGCCATGAGGAGGAGGGGATGTGGGGCCGCGTTCGCGGTCGTGTTGTTGGCGCTGGCGTGGGAGTTCTCGATGGTGTCCGCGGCCTGGGGCGCCTGCCGGCCCCGAACCATGGTCCGGGATTTTCCGGCGGCCTCCGTCCGTCTGGCCTCTTTCGCCGTCGCCGCCGAGACGGGCGCGGCCCGGGCCGACGTCACCGTCGAGTGGTTCGGCCACAGCTTCTTCCGCCTCACCTCGAAGAGCGATACGCGCATCGTGACCGACCCCCTCGCGCCCGGTATGTACCCGACCCCGAAGATCAGCGCCCACGCGGTCACTGTCGGCCGGGAGCACCGGAACCACAACGCCGTGGAGATCGTGGAGGGGAACCCGGGCGTCCTGCGCGGCCTGACGGAGTTCGGGGCGGAGTGGCGGCGCGTTCAGACCCAGGTGCGGGAGGTGGAGATCCGCAGCATTCCCGTCTACCACACCGGCTACGAGACGGGGCCGATGAAGGGGGCCGCGTTCACGTACAATTTCGGCCGGGTCTGCGTGGCCCATCTGGGCGATCTGGCGGGGCTTCTGACGCCGCGGCAGCTGGAAGAGCTGGGGAGGGTGGACGTTTTGCTGATCCCCATCGGCGGGCGGTTCACG
>JACPRG010000047.1 GCA_016190025.1 Candidatus Tectimicrobiota bacterium | reverse complement strand
GTGTCCCCCTCGGCCTTGATCCTAAGATCGAACAGGCTGTGCTTGGCCACCTGCTCCAGCATGTGGTCGAAGAAGGGGACGCCCGTCTCGATCTCGGATCTCCCGGCCCCGTCCAGGTCTAGCTCCAGCCCGATCCGCGTCTCGGAGGTCTCCCGCTTGACCCGGCCCGTCCGGCCCGTCCGGCCCGCCCGCTTCGTTTCTTTCGCCACGTCTCCCTCCGCGCTTCTCAGCCTTTCCTTTTCCCGCCCGGCCCTTTCCCTTCGAACCGGATGCGCACCGAGGCCGCGTGCGCGCCGAATCCCTCGATCTCCGCGAGGGTCGCGGCCGCCTCCGCCAGGCGCGCGAGGGCGGCCCGATCGAGCGAGACGACGCTCGTCCGCTTCACGAAGTCCTCCACCCCCAAGGGCGAGGCGAAGCGAGCCGTCCCCCCTGTGGGCAGGACGTGATTGGGGCCCGCCACGTAGTCCCCCGCCGCCACCGGGGAGTAGGGGCCGAGGAAAACGGCGCCCGCCCGGCGGAACCGGCCCGCCCACCGGGCCGCGCCGCGGACGACGAGGGAGAGGTGCTCCGGCTGAATCGCCGCCGCCGCCTCTGCGGCGGCCTCCAGGTCGGGGGCCTCCAGGACGAGGCCGCTTTTCCGCCAGGCGGCCTCGGCGACCGCCCTCCGCTCCAGATGGCGCAACTGCGACCTCACCTCGCCGATCACCCGGTCGGCCAGCCTGCGGGACGTCTCCCCTTTCCCCACGGCCACAAGCCCGACGAGGGCGTCCGGGTCGTGCTCGGCCTGGGCCAGGAGGTCGGCCGCCACCCAATCGGGTCTGGCCGAGTCGTCCGCCACGGCCAGGAGCTCGCTGGGCCCGGCGATGTGGTCGATGTCCACCTCGCCGAACACCAAGCGCTTGGCGGCCGCCACGTAGGCATTCCCGGGACCGACGATCTTGTCCACCGCCCGGAGGGTCTCCGTCCCGTAGGCCATCGCCCCGACGGCCTGGACGCCCCCGACCCTGTACACCTCGGTCACGCCGGCCAGATCCGCCGCCGCCAGCACCCAGGGGCTGACCTCCCCGTCCGGCCCCGGCGGAGTGCACATCACCCGCTCCGGCACGCCCGCGAGACGGGCTGGGAGGGCGGCCATCAGGACAGTGGAGGGATAGGCCGCCCGGCCGCCGGGGACGTAGATCCCCACCCGCGGGAGCGGGGAGGCCCGCAGGCCGAGGCGCTCGCCGCGGCCGCCCATCCACCAGCTCTTCGGCGACTGCTTCCGGTGAAAGGCCTCGATGCGCCGGGCCGCCAGCCGCAGAGCCGCCAGGCCCCCGGGGTCGCACCGGCGAGCCGCCGCCGCGACCTCCCGGGGGGAGATCCGAAGGGCCCCCGCCGCGAGCCACGCGCCGTCGAACTTCGCCGTGTAGCGCAGAACCGCCCGGTCGCCGTTCCTGCGGACGTCCTCCAGGATGGCCCGGGCGCGCCCGCTCACCCCCGCCTGCGCGAGCCGCCACCGGCGGCGCCGCCGATCCAGGCGCTCCCGCCAGCGGGCGTCGCCGGCCCGGAGGCGCATCACGGGGCGAGCCTCCGCTGACAGAGCCGGACGAACTCGCTCACCTCCTCCCGCCGGGTCTTCTGGCTGGCGCGGTTGACAATGAGGCGGGCCGAGGAGCGGAGGATCTCCCGCACCTCCGCCAGGCCGTTCTCCCGGAGCGTCCCGCCGGTGTCCACCAGGTCGACGATGGCGTCGGCCAGCCCCAGGGCCGGGGCCAGCTCCACCGCCCCGGAGAGCCTCACCACGTCCACGGGGACCGCCTCGGCGCCGAAAAACCGCTCGGTGATCCGCACGAACTTGGTGGCCACCCGGAGGTGGGCCCGCTGCGCCAGGGCCTCCCACCGCGGCCGGTCTCCCGAATCCGCCGGCGCGGCCAAAACGAGGCGGCAGAGCCCGAAGCCCAGGTCGAGGGGCTCGTAGACGACCTTCTCCTGCTCCAGCAGGATGTCCTTGCCCACGACCCCCAGGTCGGCCGCCCCGTGTTCCACGTACGTGGGGACGTCCACGTCCCGGATGCGGACGATGCGCAGCCGCCCGCCCGCCGCCTCGCGGACGAGGCCCCGCTCGTCTCCCCATCCCTCGGCCTGGACGCACCTCATCCGGCGCAGGAGATCCCACGCCGGCTGAAACAGCCGGCCCTTGGGCAGCGCCAGCGTCAGCTTTCGGCCCCTCGTCATCTCACCCTCTCGATCCGGGCGCCGAGCGCCGAGAGCTTCTCCTCGATCCGCTCGTACCCCCGGTCGACATGGTACACCCGATTCACCACCGTTTCCCCCTCCGCGGCCAGGCCCGCCAGGATCAGGGAGGCGCTGGCCCTCAGGTCGGTCGCCATGACCTCCGCGCCGGCGAGGCGCTCCACGCCCTCGACCACGGCCCGGTTGCCCTCCACCCGGACGACCGCCCCCATACGCCGCAACTCGGCGACGTGCATGAAGCGGTTCTCGAAGATGGTCTCCGTGATCACCGAGGCGCCCCGGGCCAGACAGAGAAGGACCATCATCTGGGCCTGCAGGTCGGTCGCGAAGCCGGGGTAGGGCGCCGTCTGGAAGTCCACGGCCCGGACGGGCCGCCTCCCCCGGACGCGGATCCGGCCCCCCTCCTCGCAGATGTCCGCCCCGGCCTCCGCCAGCTTCCCGGACAGGGCGCGGACGTGCTCGGCCACGGCCCCCGTGACGCACACCTCCCCGCCGGTGACGGCCCCCGCCAGCAGGTACGTCCCCGCCTCGATCCGGTCGGGGATAATCCGGACCTGGAACCCTTTCAGCCTCGGGGCGCCCACGACCTCCACCGCGTCCGTGCCCTCGCCCCGGACCTCCGCGCCCATGGCCCGCAGCGCCTCCGCCAACTGCACCACCTCGGGCTCCCGCGCGGCGCCGTGCAGGCGGGTCCGCCCGTCGGCCAGGGCGGCGGCCATCATGAGGTTCATCGTCCCGGTCACCGTCACCAGGTCGAGGAAGATCTCGGCCCCCTTGAGCCCGCGGGCCTTGGCGTGGATGTAGCCGCCCTTGAGGACGATCTCCACGCCCAGGGCCGCGAGGCCCTTCAGGTGCTGATCGATGGGCCGCACGCCGATGGCGCACCCCCCGGGGAGAGAGACCGCGGCCTTTCCCGTCCGGGCCACCAGCGGGCCGAGGACCAGGACGGAGGCCCGCATCTTCCGGACCAGGTCGTAGGGCGCGCGCACGCCCCGAAGCCCCGCCGCCCGCAGGTCCACCGACGAGGCGCGAGACTCCGCGCGGACGCCCAGCCGCCGGAGCAGCTCCAGGAAGCTCTCCACGTCCCGCAGGGCCGGGAGGTTCTCGATGCGGCAGGTCTCTTCCGTCAGGAGGCAGGCCGCCATCAGAGGCAGGGCCGCGTTCTTGGCGCCACTGATGGAGACCTCGCCCTTCAGGGGGACCCCGCCCTGGATCACGATCCGGTCCAATGTCTCAGCGCCTCCTCCGGGCGGCCACGACCCGGTCCCGCCCCTCCAGGTCGGGGATCACCTCGATGTCCTCGTAGGCCCGCGCGGCCTCCAGCAAAACCCGGACGCCCGCGGCCTGGTCCATCCCGATCTCCATCAAGAGCCAGCCGCCCGGCCGCAGGACGCCCGGCGCGCCCTCGGCAATGACGCAGTGGGCCTCCCGGCCGTCCTCTCCCGCGACCAGGGCCGCCCTCGGCTCGTAGGAGAGCGTCCGCCAGTCGAGGGTCTCCCACTCCCCCTCCCGCAGGTAGGGCGGGTTGGAGACCACCGCGTCGAAGGACGCGCCTCGCCGCAGGGCCCCCAGCCAATCGGCGCCCAGGAAGGCCACGCGTCCGCCGAGACCCAGCCGCTCGGCGTTCGCCTTGGCCGTCCGCAGGGCGACCCCGCTCACGTCCGTCGCCACGACGAAAAGGCCGGGCCGCTCGGACGCCAGGGCCAGGGCGACGTTCCCGCAGCCCGTCCCCAGGTCCAGCACCCGAAGGCGCCGCCCCTCCTCCCGGGGAGGCAGGCGGCGGAGTGCCTCGCCGACCAGGACCTCCGTCTCGGGCCTGGGGATCGGGGCGGAGGGATCGACCCGGAGGTCCAGCGACCAGAACTCCCGCGCGCCCGTGATGTAGGCGACCGGCTCGCGGCGCGCCCGCCGCTCGACGTACCCCCGGCAGCGGGCCCTGGCCTCCGGGCCCAGCCGCTTCTCCGGATGCGCGAGGAGGTCTTCGCGCCTCAACCCCGCCGCGTGCGCCAGCAGGACCTCGGCATCCAGGCGCGGGGAAGGCAGGCCCGCGCGGCCCAGTTGTTCGACGGCTTCCCGAAGGATGGCTTGGAGGGAATCGGCGGGAGGGCTCGCCGGGCCGATCAGGAGGCGCTCCCGGCGGCGACGGCGCGCTCGAAGTCCGTCAGGACTTCCTCCTCGCGGGCGGCCATCAGCGGCTCGATGAGGTCTTCCAGCCCGCCCCCCAGGACCGCCTCCAGCTTGTGGAGGGTCAGGTTGATCCGGTGGTCGGTCACCCGGCCCTGGGGGAAGTTGTAGGTGCGGATCCGGCCGCTGCGGTCCCCGGTGCCCACCTGGGAGCGCCGGGCCTGGGAGCGCCGGGCCTCGCTCTCCCGGACGGCCGCGTCGAGCAGCCGCGCGCGGAGCACCTTGAGGGCCTTGGCCTTGTTCTTGTGCTGCGACTTTTCGTCCTGACACGTGACGATCATTCCCGTGGGAAGATGGGTGACGCGGACCGCCGAATCGGTGGTGTTCACGCTCTGCCCGCCCGGCCCGGAGGAGCGGTAGACGTCGACGCGGAGCTCCGCGGGGTCGATCTCCACCTCGACTTCCTCCGCCTCGGGGAGGACGGCCACGGTGACCGCCGAGGTGTGGATGCGGCCGCCGGATTCGGTCTCGGGCACCCGCTGGACGCGGTGGGTTCCGCTTTCGTGCCGCAGAAAGCTGTACACCCGGTCTCCCTGAATCTCGGCGATGACCTCCTTGTACCCGCCCAGTTCGGTCGGGCTGGAGTCCACGATCTCCGCCCTCCACCGCCTGCGCTCGGCGAACCGGAGGTACATGCGGGAGAGCTCGGCGGCGAACAGCGCCGCCTCCTCGCCGCCCGTTCCCGCCCGGATCTCCAGGATGACGTTCTTCTCATCGTTGGGGTCCCGGGGGACCATGAGGCGCTTGAGGCGCCGCTCCGCCTCCTCCAGCTCCGCCTCCAGGCGGGCGATCTCCTCCCGCGCCAACTCGCGCAACTCGGCCTCCGAGGCGCCGCGCAGGACCTCCCGGCTCTCCTCCAGCTCCTTGCGGATTTTCTCATGCCGGCGGAAGGTCCGCACCACCTCTTCCAGCTCGGCCCGCTCCTTGGCCGTCTTCCGGTAGGCCTCGCGGTCAGCCAGAAGATCTGGCTCCCCCATCCGCCGGGTCAGGGCGTCGAACCGCTCGCACATGCCGGCGAGGGCGCTGCGCAGTTCTTCCTGCAATTTCGGGCAAGCCTCCAAAACGGGACGGCCTCAGCCGGCCGATGCCTTCTTCCGGTGGCGGGCCCGGTAGCGCTCCACGCGGCCCGCCGTGTCCACCAGCTTCTGGCGGCCGGTGAAGAAGGGATGGCACGCGGAGCAGATCTCCACGCGGTAGGAGGGCTTGGTGGACCGGGTGTGGTACACCGCGCCGCAGGCGCAGGTGATGGTGCATTCGTGATACTTTGGGTGGATGTCAGGTTTCATGGGCAACCTCTGCAAGGGCCGCGCGGCGTCTCATCGCCGGAAAAAACATCGGCTGGAGCCCTCCAGGGCGCGCCCCGGGCTCCAGCCGCCGAGTGAACCCCCCGAGGGGGGCTAAGCGTTCATCGAGTCGAGGAATTCCTGGTTGCTTCGGGTCTCCATGACCTTGGAGACCAAAAGCTCCATGGCCTCCACGATCCCCATGGGCTGGAGGACCTTGCGCAGCAGCCACACCCGGCTCAGCTCCTTTTCGGTCAGGAGGAGCTCCTCCTTGCGGGTGCCGGAGCGGTGGATGTCGAAGGACGGGAACACCCGGCGGTCGGAGATCCGCCGGTCCAGGATCACCTCCATGTTCCCCGTCCCTTTGAACTCCTCGAAGATGACCTCGTCCATCCGGCTGCCGGTCTCGATGAGGGCGGTGGCGACGATGGTCAGGCTCCCGCCCTCCTCGATGTTGCGCGCCGCGCCGAAAAAGCGCTTGGGGCGCTGGAGGGCGTTGCTGTCCACCCCGCCCGAGAGGACCTTGCCGCTGGGCGGGACGATGGCGTTGTAGGCCCGGGCGAGGCGGGTGATGCTGTCCAGGAGGATCACCACATCGCGCTTGTGCTCCACCAGGCGCTTGGCCTTTTCGATCACGATCTCGGCGACCTGGACATGGCGCGCGGCGGGCTCGTCGAAGGTGGAGCTGATGACCTCCCCCTTCACCGTCCGCTGCATGTCGGTGACCTCCTCCGGCCGCTCGTCGATGAGCAGGACGATGAGGTAGATCTCCGGATGGTTGACGGCGATGCTGTTGGCGATGGCCTGGAGCAGCATCGTCTTCCCCGTCCGGGGGGCGGCGACGATCAGCCCGCGCTGGCCTTTGCCGAGGGGCGTCAGCAGGTCCATGATCCGCATGGAGGCGTCGGGCTTGCCGTTTTTGACCTCCAGGTGGACCCGCTCGTTGGGATAGAGTGGGGTCAGGTTGTCGAAGAGAACCTTGTCCTTGGCGGCCTCAGGGTCTTCGAAGTCGACGGCCTCGACCTTGAGCAGGGCGAAGTAGCGTTCTCCCTCCTTGGGCGGCCGGATCTGCCCCGAAACAGTGTCGCCGGTCCGCAGGTCGAACCGCCGGATCTGGGAGGGCGAGACGTAGATGTCGTCCGAGCCGGGGAGGTAGTTGTAGCTGGGCGCCCGCAGGAACCCGAAACCGTCCGGGAGGATCTCCAACACGCCCTCGCCGTAGATGTACCCGTCCTTCTCGCTCTGGGCCTCCAGGATCTTGAAGATGAGCTCCTGCTTTCGAAGCGCGCTCGGGTTCTCGACGCTCAGGCTCCGGGCGATCTCCATGAGCTCGGCGATGTTCTTGGCCTTGAGCGCATCCAGGTTCAGCACCTTCCCCCGGGCCTCGCCGGCCTCGAGGGTTTCGGCCCGGGCGCCGTCCTCGGGGGCGACAGCAGGCGGTGGGGCGGCCCTTGCGCCGCCCGAGGGGTGATTCGATCTGCGGGACGTTGCTCTTTCCGTGGAACTCACTGTTTTCGGGGGCATACTCGATTTACAGTTGAGAGGGAGTGGATATGAAGGGCCGCGCGACGCAACCCCTCCGGAACCAATCCGCCGCCTCCAGCCTCGCGCCAGGAGCCTGCAGCAGGAAGTGAAGACAGACGCTTCGAAACCGCCGGACCCTATTGATTCAGTGCTTAGCCTTCCGGAACTTGTTGTGGGCAGTGACTCGGAAGTCGGAAACCGGATTGTGATCTGGGGACTGGCTTGAATTGTAAGACAATATACAAAGTCCCCTATCTTTTGTCAATCTTTTTTTCGCCCGCCCTCGACACAAGCGCCCGCCAGATCGACCCCACCCGCCGGCGGGTGCGCTCCAGGGAGCCCCGGTTGTCGATGACGTAATCCGCGCGCTTCAGCTTCTCGGCCGTAGGCATCTGCGCGCGGATGCGCGCCAGTGCCTCCTCCCGAGGCATGCCCTTGGACGCAAGACGCCGGAGCTGGTCCTCCTCGTCCACGTCCACCACCACCATCAAGTCCATCCGGCCGGCGCCCCCCGACTCGATGAGAACCGCCGCATCCAGAATCACGATCCCCTCCGGCGACTGCGCCTCGTACATCTGAAAGAGCCGGTCCTCCTCCTTCCAGATGCGGGGGTGGAGGATGGCGTTCAACCGGGCGCGGGCCCCGGCGTCGGCGAAGACGATGCGCGCCAAAGCGCCCCGGTCCAGGGAGCCGTCGGGGCGGAGAACCCCGCCGCCGAAGGCCTCGGCGATCTCCTTCAGGGCGGGACGGCCCGGCTCCACAACCCGCCGGGCCACCTGGTCTGCGTCGACGACTTGGGCGCCGAGCCGGCGGAACATGGCGGCGATGGTGCTCTTGCCGCTGGCGATGCCGCCGGTCAGCCCAACCTTCAGCATCCCGCCGGGCGTCCCGGCCCCGCCGGCCCCAGAAAACCTCGGCTGCGAGAGATGGCCACCGTCCCGGAGATCCCCCTCCACGGGCGCCCTACTTCAAGCCCCGGCGGATGAGCTCCTGCTCGTAGTGCTTGCGGTAAAGCACATCCCACTCCGGACTCCCCTCGGGGATCTTCCGGCCGTAGGAGAGGACGGTGCGGGTGACTTCCTCGTCGATGGTCTCCTCGAGACGGACCTCTTCGGTGATGACGCGCACGATGCGCAGACGGACGTCGTTGGAGGGCTTGACCAGGACGACCCCTTCCGTGGCCTCCAGGTCCCCCACGAGCAATTTGGAGAGATGGTTAATCTTTTCCCGGCTCAGACTGACGAACATGTTTTACAGGATCAGGTTTCTCTCTCGCACCAAGCGTCGTTTGACCAGGTCGAACATGCGGGAGTACTCCACGTTCCGCCGGTCCATCTCAGACTCATAGTTGGCGAGGAGGTCCCGCACCTCCTGGTTCAGCTTGTCCTCGACGCGCAGGTCCTCGGCGATCACTCCCGCCACGCGGAGGGAAAGCTCGGCCTCCGTCATCCCGGTCTCGACGTAACGGTACCGGATGAGCTCGCGGGCGATGGAGCCCGCCAGCCTGTCGATCACTTCCCTGCGCAGACGCATCACGCCTTCTCCCGCTGCGCTTTCCGGGAGCCCCCGGTCCCGCGCCGGGCGCCTCCCGGGGGTTCAGGAACCATCCTCCGCGGCCCGCCGCCTCCCGGCGACCGCCCCAGGACGGCTCTCCGCCACCCACAATATGGCACCTCGCGCGCCGGGTGTCCACACCCCCCCCCACGGTCCGGCGGGCTCCGGCGGCAGCCCCTCAGGGGGCCTCCTTGCCGTCCGGCTCCCGGCCCACGGATCGATACCGGGCCTGGGCCGAGCGGAGCTCCGCCGCCACGGCGCGGCGGAACTCCGGGGGCGAGATCACCTCGGCGGCGCCGCCCAGACTCAAGACCCAGGCCCGGACCGGCGCCAGGTCGGCCGCCACGAACCGGAACACCCGCCCCTCGCCGTCCCCGTCCTCTCCGGGCGGGGTCCCGGCGGCCCCGGAGCCCCCGGAGGACGTCTCCGGCAGCCACCCCAGGGCGATCGCCTCCTGAACCCGCTCCGCCGCCTCCCCGGCGCAACGGATCACCACCTCCACGCCGGGGCCCTCCACCCGGGCGGCGCCCTCGCCCCCGCCCATCAGGACGGCGCGGAAGTCGATCTCCAGGGGGAGCTGAAAGACGTCCTCGGTCGTCCGGACCTCCCGGATGGAATCCACCGGGAGGAGCTCGATGGTCCGGGTCTCGTGCTGATGGCCCATCAAGAGCGTCCGGCCGAGATGGTACCAGACCCCGTAGGGGTCCACGCGGCGCCAGGAGGCGCGGCGCCTGCCCGGAAGCTGCACCAGAACCTCCACGCACCGGCGCTCGTCCGCCGCCTGCGCCACCTCCTCCAGGACGCGCCGGTGGACGGAGAACGCCCGCAAGGAGGGGACGTAAGGGCCGAAATGGGGATCGATCCGGTCCAGGAACTCCCGCATGGCCGCGGGCACGAGCCTCTCGACCGCCTCTTCAAGCCTCCGGAACGTCTCGCCGAAGGGGGTTTCCCGGAAGGCGTCGAACGCCCGCCGGGCGTAGTAGAGGGCCATCAGCTCCGAGAGCCGGAAGGGCCCGGGGACGGCGTTGCGGTAGCCCTCGGGGAACCGCCAGCGGACCTCCCCTTTCCTCTGGCGCAGGATGGGGAAGCCGGCCCGGATCAGGTCCTCGATGTCGCGCCGCAGGGTGCTCTCGCTCCACCTCCGCGGCGCTCCCTCCTCCCCCTCGGGCGGAGGGATCACGTCGGCCAGGTCGGCCAGGGCTGGACTGCCCCCAGCTTCCAGATAGCGGACGATCTCCCACTGTCGCTGGATCTGGTGCCGGCGCGACACGGCCCTATCCCTCTTTCGCCTCTTTCACCCGTTCGGGGCCGCCGGCGCCGCCCGCCGCGCGGGCGGCGCTCTCCGCCTCCAGGGCGTCGAGGACGCGCTGGGGCACGCGGACGGTCCCCAGGAGGGCCTCCGGGTCATCCCGTCCGTGGCAGTCGGACCCTCCGGTGACGAGAAGCCGATGGGAGACGGCCCACCTCCGGTAGGACTCCGCCTGGGAGCGGCTGTGGGCGGAGTGATAGGCCTCGATCCCGGAAAGCCCCTCGGCCACGAGCGTCGGAATCAAGGGATCCATCGCGGTCCGCCCCGGATGGGCCATCACGGCGACACCCCCCGCTTTCCGGATGATCCGAATCGCCTCCGCCGTTGTCAAGGCGTCCACCGGCTCATGGGCCGGGCGGCCCGTCCCCAGGTAGCGGACAAACACCTCCTCGACCGAGGGGACCAGTCCCTCTTGCACCAGGTAGCGGGCCAGGTTGCCCCGGCCCGCCCAGCCCCTCGAATACCGGGCGAAGAAGACCTCGGCGTCGGCCGGCACCCCGAGGCCGCGGAGCTTCTCGATCATCCGCAAGAGGCGCTCCCGCCGGCGGGACTCGACCGCCCCCAGGGCCGCGAGGAACGCCCCGTCTTCCTCATCCACGAAGTACCCAAGGATGTGGACGTCCCCTCCGGGGGCGCACGCGCTCAGCTCCACCGCCGGGACCAGGCGCACGCCCACCTCCACCGCCCGCCTGCGCGCGGGCGCCACGCCCCGGACGGTGTCGTGGTCGGCGACGGCCAGGAAGGAAAGCCCCAGCGCGGCCGCGCGCTCCACGACCCTCTCCGGGGGGTTCACCCCGTCGGAGCAATCCGTGTGGACGTGCAGGTCCCCGAAGGGCTCTCCCGGACGGGCGACCGGATGGCGAAGGGAGACGGGTTTTCGCGCGGCTCTCACCCTCGAGCTGGACAAGGTCTCGCTCCGCCGGCCCCCGGGAGGGGGCCGGGGCTCAGGCAAAGGGAGGGGGGATGAAATCCGACCGCCAAAACAAAGCTCGCCCGCAATCCAGCGATTGACCGGGCGAGCCTGCGGCGGGTTAAAAATGGAGCGGGCGATGGGAATCGAACCCACGACGTTCAGCTTGGGAAGCTGACATTCTACCTCTGAATTACGCCCGCCCGAACACAGCCCTTGCCTGGACCGCTCCTGTCATCAGAAATGTACGCAACCGGGAGGGAAAGATCAACCCCCCGCCGCCGGGGAGCTCTCGCGCACGTCTGCGGCGCTCACCGCGCACTCCTCGACCCACTCTGCGCCGTCTTCCCCGTACTCCTTTTTCCAGATGGGGACGATCTGCTTGATCCGGTCGATGGCGTACTTGCAAGCCGCGAAGGCCTCGGCCCGGTGCGGCGCGGCCGCGGAGATGACGACGGCCGTGTCGCCGATCCCGAGCCGCCCGACCCGGTGGACAATGGCCACGGCGCGGATGCCCCACTTCTGGGCGATCTCCTCCCCGATCTGCCGGAGCTTTTTCTCGGCCATCGGCTTGTAGGCATGGTACTCCAGCCCCACGACCTTCCGGCCGCGGGCGTGGTCGCGGACGACGCCGAAAAAGTCCACCAGCGCCCCCTGGCCGGAGCCCAGGACAGCGCGGTGCAGCTCGCTCACATCGATGGGGGTCTCAGAGATCCGAAACAAGGCGGCCTCCGGAAATCGGCGGGATGAGCGCGACTTCATCCCCCGCCTTCAGGACCCACTGCGGGCCGACGAACTCCTCGTTGACGGCGACGGTCAGGGCATCCGACCGCCCCGCGAGCCTCGGATGGGACTCCGCCAGCTGGCGCAGCGCCTCCCGGACGGTCGTCCCTTCGGGCACCTCGACCTCCGCGCGATCGGCCCCCATGGCGTCCCTCGCCCACGCGAAGGCCAGCACCTTGACCTTCACCCCGAAATCCCCCATTCTTCCAGGAAGCCTTCCGCGGAGCGGGAATGCCTCTCCCACTCATTATACGCTAGGGCCGGTGCCCCAGGCTGTCAAACGGCGGAACCGGTCGCGGGTCAGCCTGCCTCCCCGATCTCCCCTCAGCTCGCCCAGGGCGACGCGTCGCGTCGCCCCTACACCGCTGGGGGCTGCTCCCCTTCAGGGAATGTCCGAGCCGGGGAAGAAACCGGCTGTCCGCCCAACACGAAACGGCCCCATTGCTGCCGCGAAACCTGCGCGCGCAAAAGAGCGGCCGCGGGCTTGCCTTCAGACCCGATCCGGTGTCATCCTTGCCGTGCCGGCCAACCATCCGGGAAAGGCCGGGTCGCCGTCCGGCATCTCACCCGCTCGGAGGATCAAGGGAAATGGAGTTCGCGCTCAGCTTCTACAGCCTCCTGGACCTGCCCCTGAAAGACATCATCGACGCCATCCGGCGGGGCGAGAAGGCTGGGGTCCATTACGCCCTGGTGGGGCAGTCCGCGGTGAGGGACGGATTCATCGGCCTGGCCCAGATCGCCAACGCGACGAAAAGGATCCGCCTGGGCACGAACGTCGTCCCCATCTACACCCGAACCCCGACGGACCTGGCGATGTCCGTCATCACGCTGAACGAGGCGACGGACGGCCGGTTCAGGCTCTTGGGAATCGGGGCCGGCGGCCGCCTGAAGATCGAGCCCAACCACGGCGTCAAGGTGGACAAGACCGCCGAGAGGACGAAGGAGTACATCGAGATCATCCGGGGCATCCTGGCCGGCAAGCGCCTCAGCTATGAGGGGAAATTCTTCCGGCTGGACAACGCCTGGATCCCCCAGACCCACGGCGTCGGCACGACCGCCAGCGACCTGGCCCAGGGACAGGAGGTGCCCATCTACGTCGGCGCCACCGGCCCAAGGGTGCTCCGGGTCGCCGGGGCGTACGCGGACGGGGTGATCTTCAACTCCCTCTCGACCCCGGAATACATCGAGTGGGCCAAGGGAGTCATCCGGGAGGGCGCCGAGGAGGCCGGGAGGGACCCCAAAGAGGTGAAGCTGGGCTGCAGCCTAGTGATGGCCGCCAACAAGGACCCCGGAAAGGTGAAAGAGGCGGTCCAGAGGGCCTGCCTGTACTACCTGCGGGAGGACCACCACCAGTTCACGATGGAAAAGGCGGGGCTGGGAGAGCGGCACACCCGGATCCGCGAGACCTACCTGAAAGGAGACGTGGACGGCGCCCTAAAGCTCATCGACGACGAGGTCATGAGGAAGATCACCTTCACCGGGACGCCGGAGGAGGTCAGGGGGAAGGTCAGGGAGTATGGGAGGCTGGGGATCTCCCTGGCGGTCATCCGCAATGTCGTCGACAAAAAGACCGGCAAGGCCCCCATCCTGGACAACATCGACGCCATGGCCCCCCTGATCGGCTAGAGAGGACAGCGCGGAGGGCGGTCAGCCGTCCGTCAGGGCGGCTGACCGGCGCCCGCGCTTCTCCCGATTCTCCCGAACAAGGGCCTCCGCCGCCTCTCTCTCCTCGGGCGTCAGCTCGCCGGGGATGAGCTTGCCGAAAGCCTCCCGAAAGCCCGCCGCGAAGGCAGCGCACGCCTCCTCGTACGACACCTCGCGGCCTCCGAGGGCCTCCTTCATGCAGGTCATCTTCTTCCTCAGGCCGGCGGCGAGGCGCGCCTGGCCCCCGGGATTCCGGACCTTGAAGAGCGAAGCGAGCCGTTCAACGTCCAGGTCCAGGGGGACGGAGCCGTGCTGCAATACGCCGCCCCCCCCGCGGCGCTGGGCGCTGCCGGCGATCTTCCGTCCCCGGACCGTCACCTCATAGGCCGACGTGGAGGAAAAGCAGGCGCCCGTCCGGTCCCCGGGGCCCTGCCCCCGACTGCTCCTTTCGGCGGCCGGGGCCAGTTCCGCCGGAACCCCCAGGTTGCGCAGGCCCGAAACGAGCCCCCGGCTCACGAAGGCGTAGTCCCTCAGGATGGGAGGGCCGCCCCCGCCCGCCTCCCGCGGCGCCCGCTCCGAGACGTCCGCCGGGAAGACCGCGCTGTACGTGAGCTCCCGGTCGTGAAGGACGGCGCGCCCCCCAGTGGGCCGGCGGACCCAGGGGATACCGAGACGCTCCAGGGCGCGAAGGTCGATGTCCCGCTCGAAGGGCTGCGCGTAGCCGATGGAGAGGGTCGCGGGCGCCCAGGCGTAAAACCGCAGGGTGGGTGGGCTCTTCCCCTCCTGGACGCCCCTCCAGAGGGCCTCGTCCACGGCCATGTTCCACGCGCCGTCGCGAAAGCCCGTGTTCAGAAAACGCCACATGAGAGACCACTTGGGGTCTGCGGCCCCTGCGCTCAAATCGCGGCTACACCGAAAAATCAAACTGCCCCGCCGCGCGCGGGCCGGTTCGCCGCCGGGCCTGGCTGGGGATCACGGCTTCGGGGAGATCACCACCCGCCGGAAGGCCCCCTCCCCCTCGCTGAGGGTCTCCACCTCCGCGTCCTCCCGCAGGGCCATGTGGATGATCCGCCGGTCCCTCGCGCTCATGGGCTTGCAGGCCACAGCCTGCCCGGTCCGCTTCGCCTTGTCGGCCATCTGGACGGCCAGGTCCCGGAGCCTCTCTTCGGCGCGGCCCCGGTAGCCCTCGCCGTCCAGGACGACCCGGATGCGCTCGTGGGGCGGCCGGTTGACGATCCGGTCCACCAGGTGCTCGAGGGCGTCCAGGGTCTCGCCGCGGCGTCCGATGAGAAGGCCCGCCTGGCCGCTTCGGATGTCCAGGCGCGCGACGCCCTCCCGGAACTCCAAGTCCGCCGACGCCTGCATCCCCATCCGCCGGATCAGCTCCTCCAGCGCCTCCCGGGCGGCGCGGGCCCGCAGGAGCCCGTCGTCGAAGCGGATCCGCAGGCGCACCGGCGAGGGGCCGAGAAGTCCCTCCCCTCCCTCGACCGTTTCGACGTCCGCCTCCGCCTCATCCAGCCCGAGGCGGGCCAGGGCCTCGGCCAAGGCCGCCTCCCGGCCCTCGCCCTCGATCTCGAAGGTGCCCATCGCTCACCTTGAGGTCTGTGACCTCTTGAGGTCGGTGACCTCCCTGCCAGGCGGCGCGCTCAGCCCTTGCCGGCCTTGGAGGTCTTCCTCGCCCTCGCGGACAGCTTCGCCGGGGGCGGCTTCGCGGGCTGCTTGGCCGCGCGCAGCGTGAAGTACTGCTGGCCGATGCTGAGGACGTTGTTGGCCAGCCAGTAGACGACGAGGCCGGCGGGGAACGCCCAGAACAGGAAGGTGAAGAGAATCGGCATGAAGAGCATCATCTTCTGCTGGGTCGGGTCGGCGGCCATCGGCGTCATTTTCTGTTGGACGAACATCGAGGCCCCCATCAGCAGCACGAGCAGGCGGAATTCCACGCCGACGCCCGGGATGGTGAACAGGCCGGTCTCCGGGGCCGAAAGGTCCCTCAGCCAGAGGAAGGACGCCTGCCTCAGCTCGATGGCCCCCAGAAGGACGTTGTACAGGGCGAAGAAGACCGGGATCTGAAGCACCATGGGAAGGCACCCCCCGAGGGGGTTCACCTTGTGCTCCCGGTAGAGCTTCATGACTTCTTCGTTCATCCGCTGGCGGTCGTCTTTGAAAATCTCCCGGATCTGCTTCATCTTGGGCTGGAGCTTCTGCATCTCCTGCATGGACTTGGTGCTCTTCTGCGTCAGCGGATAGAAGATGACCTTGATGAGCACGGTGAGGATGATGATGGCCAGGCCGTAGCTCTGCGTCAGGTTGTGGAAGAACCGCAGGGCCACGAGGAGCGGCTTGGCCACAAAGCTGAACCAGCCGAGATCGATGGCCTCCTCGAGCGACGACCCGTAGGCCTTGAGGATGGTCTGGTCCTTCGGTCCCGCGAAGAGAGAGAGCTTCCCCTCCCCTTCCGGGCCTCCCGCGAACCGCAAGCCGACCAGGACGCCGTCGTCCTTCCCCTCCCGCTTGATCACCGCCGCGTCGAAGCCCGCGCGGGGGATGAGGGCCGCCATAAAATACTTGCTGTGAAGGGAGGTCCACTGGACCCCGCCCTTCTGGACCACGGCCTTTCCGCCCTCCAGGTCACCGTCGTCGGTGAACACGAGCTTCCCGCCCCTGTAGGTCACCGGGCCAGTCGTCGCGTAGCGGTCCTCTTCGTGGCCCTCGCTGGCGATGCCCGGGCCCCAGAGAACGGCGAGGCCCTCGGAGGAGCGGCTTCCCTCCCAGCGCAGGGTCACGTCGGCCGCGTATGAACCATGGCGGAAGCGGAGGGTCTTGCTGACCGTCCCGCCCCGCGGCGACCGGTACAAGAACTCCAGCGTCCCCTCGGGCCGCTCAGGGGTCAGCGTCAGGGCCTCCGGCTTGACCGAAAAGACCGCCCGGTTGGCCCTCTCGGCGAGACTCTCCCCCCCATCCAGATAGAGCGGCAGCCGGCGGGCGCCCGCGGCGGCCTTCCCGTCCTTGGGCTTCGCGACCAGGTTGAGGGGCTCGCCCCCGGCGTCCTTGTAGTGGCGGAGCGTCAACTCCTTGATCCCGGCCCCGAGGGTGGTCAAGACAATGCGGGCCACGCCCGTGTCCACGACGATGTCCTTTGGGGCCGCGGCGGACGGGGGCGAGGAGGGGAGAGGGGATGGGGGCCGGGGGCGCTCCCTCGGCACGGCTTCCCGTTCCACAGCCTGCTTCTTGGCGGTCTCCTGCCTGGCCTGCGCCGCTTTCCGCTCGGCCTCCTGTTGGGCCTGTCTGCGGGCCTGCATCTGCGGCTCGACGAAGAAAATCTGATAGCCGATCAGGACGAGCATTGAGAGAACGGCGGCCAGGATCGCTCGTTTTTCCATGCCGGGCTCAGGGCCTCTCGCGGGGGTCTGGGAGCGGGTCGTAGCCCCCTGGGTGGAACGGGTGGCAGCGGAGCAGCCGCCTGGCGATGAGGAGGGCGGCTTTGGGCGCCCTGTACCGCTCGACGGCCTGCAGGGCGTACTCAGAGCAGGAAGGGTGGAACCTGCACGATGGGGGCAACAGCGGGGACAGAAAGAGCCTGTACAGCCGGATGGGGGCTGCCAGCAGGGCCTTCGTCAGTCGCATCGTGCTCGCTTTCCGGCGTCGGGCGGCGCTCCCGGCCGGACGCACGGGTGAGGGAGCGCTCGAGCAAGTCGCAGAGTGCCGCATAGCTGAGGCGCTCGATTCCAGGCCTCGCGACGATGATCACATCCGTTTTGGCCGCGAGATGGGCCTTTTCGCGAAGGGCGGTCTTCAGACGGCGCCGAACGCGGTTGCGGACTGTAGCCTTGCCGACGCGGCTGGAGACGGAAACTCCCGCGCGCCCCTCTCCGGTCGGACTCACGTCCGTGAAGAGCTTGAAGTAGCGCGCGCGGTCCGCGGGCGGGCGGGAGCAAATCCGGTTGAAGTCTCTTCGCTTGAGCTTGGTCACGGCGATCCCCTGAAGCGGCTTCGGCCCTTGCCGCCCGGGGCCTAGACCGTCAGGCGCTTCCTTCCCTTCCTGCGGCGCCGGCTCAACGTCTTCCGGCCCCCGCGCGTCGCCATCCTCGCAAAGAACCCGTGGGTCCTCGCCCGCTTAATCCTGGAGGGCTGCCACGTCCGTTTCACGCGCTCGTTCCTCTCTTACCATTCTTCCCATCGCAACAATTCGGCGCCCTAGGGCCTTCGCCGAACCCGCGAATCCCGATTGCCTCAGTTTAAGCACCTTCCCCGCGGGTGTCAAGGCTCCAAAATTCCTGTTGAAAACGACTCCCCGTTCTGCTATCATCTCTCCTGGTTGGCGCGGCGGCGGAACACCCGGATGGTCACCAGAGAACGCCTTAAATATCAATGGATTATGGCTTGACTATCCCTTGGGTGGCTCCCGCTCTACGGAGCGGGGCTTCAGGGTGATAGAGGACCGTTACATCAACGGGCGTTGAAAACCACATAACACGCAATAAATAAAGGGGTTTTCATGAATCCGAGCGGGGTTTTCAACATGGAGCCCGGCGTTATTTGGGAGGCGCTGCTCGATCATGCGCGAAAGGCCACCCGCGAGCAGGCTGTGGAAACCTGGCTGGAGCCGGTGAGACCGGTCCGCTTTGACGGCTCGACGCTTCAGCTCCTTGTCCCGAACCGCTTCTTTCGCGAATACATCGAGGAGCGGTACGCGCCCGTGCTGGCCGGGGTCCTGCGGGAAATCACGGGGCGGGAGGTCAGCCTGAACTTTCTCATCGGCGACCAGGAGGGGCAGGTTGCGCTCGCCTCCCCGCCAAGACCCGCCGCGCTCCCGGCGCACACCCTAGGGCCGGATTTCCTCAACCCAAAGTACACCTTCGAGCGCTTCGTGGTCGGCAACTCGAACCAATTCGCCCACGCCGCGGCGGAGGCGGTCGCGGATGGCCCCGCCACAGCGTACAACCCGCTCTTCCTCTACGGCGGGGTCGGTCTGGGGAAAACCCACCTGATGCACGCCATCGGCCACCGCATCCTCTCTCGAAACCCTGGGACCCACCTCTACTACACCTCATCCGAGGACTTCACCATTGACCTGATCAACTCCATCAAGAGGGATCGGATGCCCGCCTTCCGGGAGAAATACCGCCGCATGGACGTCCTTCTTGTGGATGACATCCAGTTCATCGCGGGTAAGGAACGGACCCAGGAGGAGTTCTTCCACACCTTCAACGCCCTTTACGCCTCGAAAAAGCAGATTGTCATCTCCAGCGATAAGTTCCCGAAAGAGATGATTACACTCGAGGAGAGGTTGCGCTCGCGGTTCGAGTGGGGTCTCGTCGCTGACATCCAGCCGCCTGACCTCGAAACGAAAGCCGCCATCCTCAACAAGAAGGCGGCGGAGAGCGACGTTCACTTGCCGCAGGACGTGGCGCTCCTGGTGGCCAAGAGGATTCGGACAAACATCCGGGAGTTGGAGGGGTGCCTCATTCGCCTGTCGGCCTTCAGTTCTCTGGCGAAAAGGCAAATCTCCGTCGAGATGGCGGAGGAAGTCCTCCAGCAAATGTTTTCCGACGAGCAGCAATCCATCTCGATTGAGGGGATTCAGAAGGCCGTTGCAGCCTATTTCTCTATCCGGGTGAGTGACCTCAAGTCAAAGCGCCGGCACCGAAGTATCGCAGAGCCCCGGCAGCTCGGGATGTACCTTTCGCGGGAGTTGACGGGCGCCTCCCTCTCGGAAATCGGCGAGCGGTTCGGCGGGAAGGACCACAGCACGGTCATTCACTCATGCAACAAAATAGTGAAACTAAAGGACCGGGACAGCCGGATCATCGCGGCTATCAATCACGTCCGGCGTGTTTTAAACGTGTGAGTAACCCTGGAGTAGTTTTGGGAAAGCGTGTGCAAATCCAGAGGGGTGAGAGCGGTGTGTGGATTCCGGTGTTTCTTTCAACATACCGTCCCGACGCCATCTTTATTGAATTTATTAGCTTTTCCTATGTTTCCCACAAATTCACAGGCTCTAATCCTTCAATAAACATATATAGAAAGCTTAGAAAACTTATAATAGTTAGAAGCATGTACCTGGAGAAGCTTTATACAGAGAATTTCCGAAATGTTCAGACCCGCGAGATCCGGTTTTCGAGGGGGATCAATCTCTTTTTCGGAAACAATGGCCAGGGAAAGACTAATCTCCTCGAAGCCGTCTACTTTTTGGGTAACCTCAAATCCTTCCGAAAAGCCAGGCGAAACCAACTCCTCATGTGGGATCAGGATCGATTCGGTCTTAAGGGCATCGCAACTGATGAAAAAACGGGCGAGAAAGCGTCGCTAGAGACGATTTATAACCAGGGTCGGACCCAAAGCCGGATCGATGGAGAGGAAGTTGGGCGCCTGGAGGATTACCTGTCGAGAATGCCGGTTGTGGCGTTTCACCCGGAGAGCCTGTCAGTTTTGAAAGGAGGGCCGGCCTTTCGCCGCGCGTTTATTGATCGCGGCATCTTCTGGGAGGACCGGAGCCACCTCCCACTACTTAAGGGGTACAACCGGGTTCTGGCGGAGCGCCGGTGGATCCTGAAGAACGGGCGGCGGTCCATGCTGGAGGTTTGGAACAGGAGGCTTGCGGATATGGCGGTTGACCTGGCGCTGGCGAGGGCCTCGTACTGCGGGCGGCTGAATAGAGAGATGGGCGGGCAGAGTTCCTTTCCTGGGGAGGCGGGGCCTGTCGAGCTTCGCTATCGCCCGTCGGTCGAGGTTGACGCGGGAGGAGGGAAACCGTTGGAGGATCTCAAGCGGCGTATCCGGGAGCGTGTTGAGGCGCAAATCGGCGGCGGGGAAGGGCAAGGCGCGTCCCAGGCGGGGCCCCACCGGGATGAATTCCGGGTCTTCGGAGCGGGGAGAGACCTCGCGGAGTTCGGCTCGCAGGGGCAGCAGCGGGAGGCCCTCTTGCGTCTTGTGCTCGCGCAGGCGGCCCTCGCGGGGAGGGGAGAGGCCGGCGCCCCGCTTCTTGTTCTCGACGACGTGATGTCGGAGCTGGACCGCGGTCGCGCGGAGTGGCTGCATCGGGCCCTTGAAAGTGTCCAGAGCCAGGTCTTCATCAGCGCGCTGGAGCCGATCCCCCTGAGGGGCCGGAGCGGGGCGGCCTGGAAGTTCGCCGTTCGAAGAGGCGAGATCGAGCAGACAGAGGCCGCCGCCTGACGGCAAAAGGTCTTCCCGGAAGAGGCTTTTCAGCAAGGGTAACTGCAACAGGAGACGCGGATGGCAAAGGGGTATGGGGCAAAACAGATCCGGGTCCTCGGCGGGCTGGAAGGCGTCCGCAAGCGGCCCGCCATGTACATCGGCACCACCGGCCCCAGAGGGCTTCACCACCTGGTGTACGAGGTCGTGGACAACAGCGTCGATGAGGCCATGGCGGGTTTTTGCGACGCGATCTCCGTCACCATCAACATGGACGGCTCAGTCACGGTCGTGGACAACGGACGGGGGATCCCGGCGGAGATCCACGAGACGGAAGGGGTCTCGGCGGCCGAGGTCGTCATGACCAAGCTCCACGCCGGGGGCAAGTTCGACAAGGGGGTCTACAAGGTGTCGGGCGGCCTCCACGGCGTCGGCGTCTCGGTGGTCAACGCCCTCTCCGAGTGGCTGGAGCTGGAGACCCGCTGGGACGGGGACATCTATCGGCAGCGGTACGAGCGCGGCGCCCCGACGGCCCCCCTGAAGCAAGTCGGCTCCTCCAAGACCAGCGGGACAAAGGTCACCTTTTATCCGGACCCGACGGTCTTCCCCTCGGTGGACTTCGACTTCGACACCCTCTGTGCGCGGATGCGGGAACTGGCGTACCTGAACCGGGGTCTTCGGATCGCGGTTGCAGACAAGCGGGCGGACAAAGAGGAGACCTTCGAGTTCAAGGGGGGCGTCGTCGCCTTTGTGGAGGATCTGAACCGCTCCCACGCGGTCCTGCACCCCAAACCCGTCCACATCGAGGGTGAGAAGGATGGGGTCATCATCGAGATCGCCCTGCAGTACAACGCGGGGTACGGGGAGCGCGCCTTCAGCTTCGTGAACAACATCAACACCGTGGAGGGCGGGACCCACGTCAGCGGGTTCCGCAGCGCCCTCACGCGCACCACCAACGCGTACGGCCGCGCGAACAACCTCTTCAAGAACGGCGAGATGCCCTCCGGGGATGACGTGCGCGAGGGGCTGACCGTCGTCATCAACGCGAAGGTCCCCGAGCCGCAGTTCGAGGGCCAGACGAAGACGAAGCTGGGCAACGGCGAAGTCCAGGGGATCGTCGAGCAGGTCGTGAACGACAAGCTCGGTGCCTACCTGGAGAAGCACCCCGCGGTGGCCCGCAAGATCGTCGAGAAGGCCGTCCTCGCCTCCCGGGCCCGGGAGGCGGCCCGCAAGGCGAGGGACCTCACGCGGCGCAAGGGGGCGCTGGACAGCGGCAACCTGCCCGGGAAGCTGGCCGACTGCAGCGACCGGGACCCGGCCCGCTGCGAGCTCTACCTGGTCGAGGGGGAATCGGCGGGCGGCTCCGCGAAGCAGGGGCGGGACCGGACCTTCCAGGCCATCCTCCCGCTGCGCGGGAAGATCCTGAACGTGGAAAAGGCGCGGGTGGACATGATGCTGAACCACGAGGCCTTCCGCATCATGATCTCCGCCCTCGGGACCGGCATCGGAAAGGAGGAGTTCGACCTCGCCCGCCTCCGCTACCACAAGGCCATCATCATGACGGACGCGGACGTGGACGGCTCCCACATCCGGACGCTCCTCCTCACCTTCTTCTACCGGCACATGCCCGAGCTCATCAAGAGCGGCCACCTCTACATCGCCCAGCCGCCCCTCTACAAGGTCAAGCGCGGGAAGAGCGAGCAGTACATCAAGAACGACGAGGAGTTCGATCGGTTCATCCTGAGGCAGGCCACCGAGAGCGCCGTCCTGGTCGCCGCCAACGGCCAGGGAAAGGGGGCGAAGGGCGCGGAGTTCAAGGGGCAGCGCCTCATGGACCTGTTGCGCAGGCTCATCCAGCACACCAACATCCTCCGCTGGCACGCCAAGCACGGGATGGACCCGCGGGTGATCTTCGCCTTCGCCATGGAGAGCGGCCTCGACGCCGAGCTCCTGGCCGACCCCAAGCGGATGCGGACGCTCGTCCAGGACGTGGCGACCGGGTTCCGGAACCTCTTCAAGGGGACGCGGCCCTTCGTGGCCGACGTCGTCAAGCAGGACGAGAACGGAAGCGCGATCCGGGTCCGCTCCTGGCTGGAGAGCCGCGAGCTCGAGACCGTCCTGGACAATCAGTTCGTCGGCTCGGCCGACTTCCAGGGCCTGCGGAAGCTGCAGGCCTCGCTGATGGAGACCCTCGGCCGGCCGCCCTACACCGTCGTCGCCGGGGACGAGGAGATCACCTGCGACAGCTACGAGGCGGTCGTGGACGCCTTCCGCAGGCTGGGGCGCAAGGGGCTCACCGTCCAGCGGTACACGGGGCTCGGCGAGATGAACCCGGAGCAGCTCTGGGAGACCACCATGGACCCGGAGCGCCGCACCCTGCTCCAGGTGACCGTCGTGGACGCCATCGAGGCGGACCAGATCTTCTCTACCCTCATGGGCGAGGTGGTCGAGCCGCGGCGGGAGTTCATCGAGACCCACGCCCTGGAAGCGAGAAACCTGGACATTTAGGCGGGAAGATGATTAAGCGCGTTCAGATCGAGGGGTTCAAGTCGTTCAAGAAGCTCGACTTCGAGATGAAGCCCCTCAACGTCCTCATCGGCCCCAACGGCGGGGGCAAGACGAATTTTATCGACGCGCTCAAGTTTATACGTGAAGCGGCATACGAAGACCTGGTTGAACCATACCTTCGCCGCGGCGGCAGCGCGGGGGTTGTTTTCCGGGGCCTTAAAGAGCAGAACCAGAGAATTAAAATAGCCCTACGATTTGATTGGGGGCCACGGGAAGGCGAGGCGGCGCCCATTCGGCTACTCGATCAGTCGTCCATTGAGTGGGAAAGAGGGCCACAGGGGGCGGCTGCGTATAGCCGGGGCGTTTATCGCTTTGCCCTGAGGCCTCGCCCCACCGATGTCCTTGTAGATTCTGAGACCTTCTCGTACCTGAACGACGCAGGGGACGAGATAGGCATGAACAGGCAGCCCCTTTCCCCTGACTACCCCCCAAGGAGGAGGCTAGGGATCACGCAGCCCCCTCCGGGCCTTCATGGGTTCTTAGAGGCCAATGTTTTTGACGCGCGAACGTTCGGGTGGGTCGGTGAAATGGCTCGGGGGTGGAAGGTCTACCAAGCCATTGACACAGGACCAGATTCGGAGATCCGGGAACCTGTCCTGGCTCGCCATGGGTTCGTCTTAAAGGAAAATGGCTCTAATCTGACAAGCGTTCTGCATAACCTGCAGAGCCTGCCGGAGGGCGAAGAGGCGTTTCGGAGGATCGAGGAGGGGCTCCGCTTAGTCTTCCGGGAGCTCAAGAAAATGGCGTTCCCGGCGCAGGGTGGCGACGGCCGACTCTTTCTGAGCTGGAGGGAAGGCCCCTTTGAAAAGAATGACTTCTCCGCCATGTTTCTCTCGGACGGCACCTTAAAGTTTCTTGCTCTCTTGGCGATCTTCCTTTGCCCCACACCGCCGCCATTGGTGTTGGTTGAAGAGCCAGAGTTAGGGCTGCACCCAGACATGATTCACTATGTGGCGGCGCTGGCCCAGGAGGCAAGCCACCGGACACAGATAATCATGACAACGCACTCCCCGACGCTAGTATCCGCCCTCAAGCCGGAGGAGGTCGTTGTTGTCGAGAAGGAAGACGGCGAGACGAAAATGCGGCGGCTTTCTGACCGGGCGGGTCTTGAGGGCTGGCTCAAGGATTTCTCCCTCGGCGAGCTTTGGGAGATGGGTGAGATCGGCGGACGGCCTAAATGATTCGCATTTTATGCGAAGGCCCTTCCGACGAGAATGGGATGGAGGCGTTGCTCAAATCACCCATCCTCAAATTTGGGGGAGCCCAAATTAAAGTTAAGAACATGAAAGGGATTGGTCACCTATTCGCCAAGATTGGCCCGTATGTCCGTGAGGCCCTCTTGAAGGATGCCTCCAGCCAAGTCTTCGCGGTGGTGGATCTTGTGGGGTGCGCGCCGCACGTGTCGGGAAAGTTGACTCCTGAGGGCGCGAGAGAGGCCCTCCGTGGCCAAGTGGCCAAGGAGCATCAAGGGGGTTTTCATCCACACGTGGCCGTTCACGAGATTGAGGCGTGGGCTTTTGCCGATGAGTCTACGCTCGTAAGCAGGCTAGGCGCCAGCCTAAAATCTTACGGCCGCCCGGAAACCATTAACCAAGTCAGGCCCCCCTCCAGGCATCTTGAGGAACTCTATGAACGCGTGGGGAAGATCTACACCAAGATCCTGGAGTTACCGAGGCTTTTCAGCGCCGTCGATCCTCGCCTAATCCATGAGAAGTGTCCGAACTTCAAGGTTTTTCTGGACGACCTGGCCCGCGCGGCAGGACTGTCTAGCCCCTTTGCCTAATAGGAAGCCCACATGGCTGAACTTCAAGAGACCCGGATCCCGGTAGCCATCGAGGAGGAGATGAAGTCCTCCTTCATGGACTACGCCATGAGCGTCATCATCGCCCGGGCTCTCCCGGACGTGCGCGACGGCCT